>VFJY01000053.1 GCA_009885825.1 Rhodobiaceae bacterium
GCCGCGCGTCCATTTCTTCCCGTATGATTCCCTGCGGCCAGCATCCCCTCCCGCCGCTGATCCCGCTCCGCCGCCCGATGGGCTTGTCAACGCCTCGCGCCTCAGCCGCAGGCTTCAGGCTCTCAAGCTGGCACTTGAAGATCTGCCGCGCCAGGCCCGGCGTCTTGCCCGCTGGCGGCTCAGGCGGGAGAAAGCGCAAAGTCCGAAGTTTAGATCACCGCTCAGGCCGGGCCATCCTCCCGGCTATCGCAGGAAGCCGGTTCATGAAGTCGATGAGGTGCTCATCGAATGCCATGGGCTCGTCTGTGATGCGATGAGGCCCGACACGTCCTGATGCGCAACCTTTCGCTTCTCGCCTGCTCCGAAAGCGGCATTACCGTTTTCATCCCCGGCGAAGCTATGCCCATGGGATGACAATCGGCCCGCCAGCCCCTATCATCCCCTCCGAATCCTCCCCCAAAATCAGCGAGATCAAAAATGTTAATTCCGAATGCCTCCGCCCCGTCCTCCCGCTTCGCCGAAGAAGACGAAGAGGCCCCCGACACCGGCAGCGTCAAAACCTCCCGGCAGGTCGACAAGCATTACTTCGACTCGCGCATCGTCATGATCACCGGCGAGATCAACCACACGCTGGCCGAGCGCGTCTGCGTCAATCTTTATGCCTTGGCGCAAGCCAGCAATGATCCCATCACCGTGATCATCTCCTCCCCCGGCGGCCATGTAGAGTCAGGCGACATGATTCATGACACCATCAAGTTCATCCGCCCCCGTGTGCGCGTGCTGGGGTCGGGCTGGGTGGCCAGCGCCGGCGCCCTCATCTATATCGCCGCCGACAAAAAGGATCGCTACATCCTGCCCAACACGCGCTTTCTCCTGCATGCGCCCAGCGGCGGCGTTGGCGGCAAGGTCACTGACATTGGTATTCAGGCACGCGAAATGCTGCTGATGAAAGACCGCCTGAACAAGCTCTTCTCGGAAGCCACCGGACAGTCCATCAAGAAAATCGAGAAGGACACCGATCGCGATTTCTGGCTCTCGGGAGCCGAAGCCATCGATTATGGCCTCGCCACCCACATGATCACGTCAATGACTGAACTGAAGTAGTTCCGCGATGGCCAGCGCCAAGTTCATTTTCGCGGCCCTCATCGTCCTCGCGGGATTGGGCCTGTTCACTGCCGCCTATGTCATGAATTTCGACAGGAACGACACCTATGGCGTGATCATGCTCGGCGTGGTGGCCGTCTTTGCCGGTGGCCAGATGCTGGCCAAACTGCTGGGCTTCAACTGGCGCGACACGGGTTCGGCGGATTCCGGGATTGACCTCGACAACTCTGATGGCGGTGATTGAGGATTGCGGCCTGTCACTCCTCTTCGAGGTCGTCGTCTTCGTCACCCCGCGAGAACTGCAAGCCATCGACACACAGCCTGGTCTTCCGCGTCGAAAGAACCTGTGTGCGGTAGGTGAATTCGATCGTCGAAATGCGCCGCCGTTCGCCCCGCAAGTCAATGGGCGCCGTGCGGGCGCCGGAACGGATGATCGCGTTGATGCGGTAAATATCGCGCTGGCCATTGGCAAAACGCACCACCATGTCAAGCATCTCAATGTCAAAGCCGGTGGAGCGCAGGCGCAGCGCCCGGTAGAGTTCGCCCGAACCCACCGTCACCGTGTCGCGGTCGGCGAGAAAGCCCACATTCTTGCAGCCCAGTTCCGCCCATTCCAACGGCGCCGGCGGCGGTGGTTCCGGCGGGCGCGTCTCAGCCCTCACCACCAGCGTCACCTTGCCCTGCGGAATATAGCTCACCTCGATTTCGCGCAGCGGGCCACGGCCCTGCTTGCGGATAATGCCAGTCATGGCGCCCGCCCGCAGCCGCTCGCGAATGCGGAAACGCTCCGATTGGCCATCCCGGTAAATCAGGCGGACATCGCGGATATCCGCCGTTCCTTCGCGCACCTCAATCCGCATGGTGCGGATCATCCGGTCTTCCGGCCGCAACACGATGACACCCGTCTGCAGTTCCGCCGGTTCCGGCGTGTAGGTGAGAGTGCCCACGGGCCGCAAACCCTCCTGGGCCAACGCTTGCGGCACAGCGAAAGCCAAGCAAATCACCAGGCCCAGGGCAAAACGGATAGACAGGTTCATGGCGTTCCTCGCTATGCAGTGTTGCCCGCGAGGCTAGCGCACCTTCTACTGGATGACAATGCGTCCCTCAACTTTCGCATCCACCGTTCCGAGCTTTTTCACCAGCGCCATCACATCATTGGCCATCAGCTTGCCACCGCGCGGATCAACCGTCACCTTACCGCCCTTCAGCGCCGTGTAGCCGTCGCCGCCATCCAGCATGAAATCATTGGTGGCGAGCCTATAGGTGGCCGCAAGATCCAACGCCTTGTCTCCCGCCATGACCGAAACCACGCGTTTGCCAGCGGCTTGCTTCACATCAGCCACAACCTTGAGGCCCGAGACATGCGGAAACCGTCCCGCCCCATCCTCGATCTTGCTGAAGCCATTCTCCAGCGCGTCCCAAATCTGCTGGCCCGAAACTTCCGTCAGCACCGTCACGTTGCCAAACGGCAATTCCGTCAGCACATCGCGCCGCGTGATATCAGCCCCCGCCGCATATTCCCTGTCGGCGCGGATGCCGCCGCCATTGGTGATGGCGATGTCCGCCCCCACCGCTTCACGCATCGCGTCCGCAATCAGATTGCCAATCGCCGCCTCCTGGGTGCGCACAATATTGCGGCGGCTGTCCAGCGGGCCGGCGGTTTTGCCGATCACCACATTCAGTTCCTTGTCGAGCTCCGCCGCGTAAGCCTCAACCAGCTTCTGCGTTTCAGGGTCCGGCGTCACAGTGGCCGTGTCTATGAAGCGGAAATTGGGTTCCCACTTCACGCTGCGCTTGCCGTCCTTCTCTTCCACATTCACCGTGAGGTCGATCGGCACCAGATAATTGGCTTCGGTGGAGGTATCCACATGGGCCGTCACGCCATTGTATTGCACCACGAGTTCATGATCATCACCCGACAGGATCACGTCAAACGCTTTGCTGTTGATCATTGTCATGTCATCGGAACGCGGCGCCTGCACCACGCCCACCACGATGTCAGCCCCGTCCTTGCGCGCCTGCTTGGCCGCGTCAATGCCCGATTGCGCCGTGGGCCCGAATTTCAGATCGCCCGTCGAGGCAACCTGGGGCGAGGTATCCTGCGCCACGGGGATAAGCGCAATCTTGACGCCCGCCACGTCCTTGACGGTGACGCCGCCGAGGCTTTCAATCGCTGATCCGTCGGCATTGGCAATGTTGATCGCCGCCCAAGGATATTTAGAGGCCTTCATTTTCTCCGCGAAATTCTCCGGCCCAAAATCATATTCATGGTTACCGGGCACCGCCAGATCAAACGGCGCCACATTGGTTAGGGCGATCATGTTAGCCCCCTTGTCCAGGCCCGACATCAGTGAGGGAGAGAGCAAGTCGCCGGTGAACAGGTAAAGGAAATTCGGGTTGGCCACCTTCTCGGCCTTGGACACGGCATTGAGCCTGGCCACGCCGCCCCGCGTCTTGCCGCCCTCGAACTTGTAGACATCGCCCACACCCAAAAGCGTGATTTTCACCGTCTCGGCCTCAGCCACGGCAACAGTTAAACTTGTGAACACTGCAGCCGCAGTCAAAAGTTTTGAAAGAGCACGCATCATCATCTCCTCTTCGGGGTTCGAAAATTCGCTATCGCCGCCATACAACAGCTTAATGACGATGGTTAATTTCCGCAACCACAACGCACATCATTCTCCGGCAGATTCACATTTGCGCTTCACCACATTCTCGCCATATGCTATGGCTTAACAACGGGAACATTCGGGGGAGTGCCCATGGACGGACTAATGCGATACGCGGCAATTGTTGCTGCAACATTGGCTCTTGCAGCCTGTGCCAATCAGTTTGGCGCGGACGAGTCTCCGCTTGACCCGCAAGTCAACACAGCGATGACGGCCGACGAAATTCGCGCGATTTTTTCCGGCAAGAATGGCCGTTGGAAAAGCTCCGCCACCAACTTGAGCGGCCTGACCGTTTATGCCGCCGATGGAACCTCCCTGGTTGAAGTCGCCGGCAAAGGCACAACCACAGGAACCTGGACCACCAAGGACGGCCAGCTCTGCGAAAGCTTTGCGCCCGCCGCGTTTCTGCCAAAAGGCGAGCCAATGAGATGCCAGCCGATAACGGGATCGGGCAACCAATACCGCGTCGGCAGTGCCAACTTCACGCTTGAGTGATTTATTGACCACACAATTGCCACAGCTTCTTCACGCTGTTGCCGCGCCGGGAATTCATAAGCTCTTCCATCCCATCAGGAAGGAGGAAGCCAATGAGTCTCAAACCGTCGCGCCGCGGGCTTCTGCTCGGTGGCCTTTCGCTTGCGATCCTTGGCAAACCCGCGCTGGCGCAAACCAACGCGCTGTTTGAGCCGGGCTTCACCCGTGATCTCAGCCTGTTGCCGCCCGCCGAATCACAGGTGGATTTTGTCATCGAGCCCGCCAATCTCGACAGCGTTCCGGAAACTTTCCACAAGCAACTTGTGAACTATCCCACTCCCGAATTTCCCGGAACGGTTGTCGTGGATCCCGACAACCGCCACCTCTACCTGATCCGCGAAAACTATCAGGCTGTGCGCTATGGCGTGGGCGTTGGCCGCGAGGGCTTTGCCTGGAATGGTGAGGCAAAAGTCGGGCTCAAGCGCCGCTGGCCCCGCTGGGTGCCACCTGAGGAAATGGTGCTGCGCGATGAAAAGGCCGCCAAATGGGGCAATGGCATGCCCGGCGGGCCGGACAATCCGTTGGGTGCCCGCGCCCTCTATCTCTATGCCAACGGTCAGGACACGCTCTACCGCATTCACGGCACCAACGATCCCTCCTCCATCGGCAGGGCCCTGTCGTCGGGCTGCGTTCGCATGCTCAATCAGGATATCGCGGATCTATACCTCCGGGTACCCATCGGTTCCAAGGTTGTGGTTCTGCCGTCGCTAGGTGTCTAGCTCTTGATGCCAGGCCCAAGCTGTGGCACATGCGGGACATGAAACAAGCCTTGGGATTGAACTTGACTCGCAAACTATTGGGCATTCTTTGCATCGGCTTCCTGATCGCGGCCTGTGCCAACGGCCCCAAGGGCATCCGCTTCACCAACGGCTCGAGCGGCGCGCCCGAAGCCGAACCTATTCGCCAATTGTCAGCGGCCGAAATCCAAACCGCAATTGTCGGAAAAACCTTCCAATACACCCGCGCCGATGGCAATGGCTTCGTCAACTACAGCGCCGACGGCACTTTCACATTCCAGGACGACACCAAGGGCGAAGGCACCGGAAAATGGACCGCCAACGATGGCCAGTTCTGCGAAGTCTTCGGCGCCAAAGCAGCCCAGGAATGCGGCGAATTCAAAACCACCGGTGATGCTTATTTCGCCGCCAAATCCCGCCTCGTGGAAATGAAAATCTAAATTCCCTGAATGAACGGATTGCTCTGCCGTTCCACACCGATCTTGCTGGCGCTGCCATGGCCCGGCAGGAACACCACATCATCGCCCAGCGGCAATACCTTTTCAGCAATAGATTTCATCAGCGTCTCAGAACTGCCGTAGGGGAAGTCCGTGCGCCCCACCGAGCCTTGAAACAGCACATCGCCCATCAGCGCGAAGCGATTCTCATCATTGAAGAAAATCACTGATCCGGGCGAATGTCCCGGCGCATGCAATATTGCAAACTTCAAGCCAGCAACAGCAACCTCGTCACCATCATTCAACCAGCGATCCGGCGCCACTGTGCGAACACCCGCCATGCCAAATTTTGCCCCGCTTTGCGGCAAGTCCTTGAGCAGGAAAAAATCATCCAAATGCGGCCCCTCTATCTGAACCCCGAGCGCGTCGCGCAATTCCGCTGCCCCTCCCGCATGGTCAATATGCCCATGGGTCAGCAATATTTTCTCAATCGCCACCCCGGATTGCTCGATGACCTTGAGTATTTCCGCTACATCGCCGCCTGGGTCAACAATCGTCCCGCGCTTGGCGTCCTCATCGAAAACCAGGGAGCAGTTCTGTTGAAACGGTGTGACGGGAATTATAAGTGCCTTGAGCGTTGCCATGGCCGCGGTTCCTAAGAGTTGCGGCAATGTGAGTCAACCGCTAGACGAACCAAATGACAACCCAGGTGGCAAATATATTTCCCCGGCGTCACGGCACGCTTGTTGCGGCGATCGCGACAATCGCCTGCTGCGATATTGCCATGGGGCTGACGTTCCAGTTGCTGCCGCTGCTCATGGAAGCGCGCAAGGTTCCAACCTGGATCATGGGTCTGAATGCGGCCATGGGGCCCATCGGCATTTTGCTGGCAGGCCCGTTTCTGCCAAAGATCATTGGAAAGATCGGTTCAAAGCGAACCGTCGCAATTGTCATCGTGGCGATCATTCTGGGCCTGATGGCATTCCAGATTTTTCCCAGTCTAGCCGCATGGTTCGTCATCCGGTTCTTCTTCGGTATCGCAACGGGCACTCTTTTCACAGTGAGCGAAGCCTGGATTCTGACCGCGACGGATGACAATAACCGGGGCCGCGTCATGGGGCTCTACACGACGGTTCTCTCAGTAAGTTTCGCTGTCGGCCCCGCGATAATTCCGTTCACTGGCATTGACGGCGCCACGCCATGGATCATCGGCATGGCCTGCGTGGCGCTCAGCGCCCTGCCACTGGTGTTTGTAGAAGTCAGCGAGACCGCGTTCCACGATGAACATGGCGGCAGCTTCCTGCGCTTCGTCACCAAAGCGCCTCTGCTGTTGTTCGCCGTCGGTGCCGTGACAATTTTTGACAGTGTCCTCCTCTCGTTCTTCCCGATCTTTGGTTTGAGGTCGGGCCTTGACCTGCAAACCACAAGCTGGGTTTTGGGCGCCGGCATCATTGGCAACACGTTGTTTCAGCTTCCGCTTGGACTTCTCGCTGACAAATGGTCACGCATGGGCGTTGTTATCAGCTCGAGCGCAGTCACCATCGTAATGTGCGCGGCCCTGATCTGGGCGGTCGACAGCTGGTTGATCTGGCCTGTGGTCATAGTCATGGCATCAACTGCCTTCAGTGTTTACACAATCTCGCTGGTTGTCATGGGGGATACTTTCCGGGGGCCAGACCTAATCGCAGGCTCTGCCGCATTCTCGGCCATGTGGGGCATTGGGGGGCTTGTGGGCCCCCCCATTGCCGGCGCTGCCATTGATCTCTTCGGGGTAAATGCGTTTCCCGTTTCCCTTGCGTCAATCTATGTCATATTACTTGTTGGTTTGGCGCTCAATGGTGGCCGCCTGATCCGGACCGCTTGAGCAGCCAGCATGCCAACGAACAATTTTACCAACGTCCGTGATTATCTGCGTTTTGCCGTGAGCCGTTTCAACGAAGCAAAACTGGCCCACGGCCACGGCGCGTCGAATGCCCTCGATGAAGCGGCCTTTCTCATTCTCGAAACCCTGCACTTGCCCGTTGATGATATCAATCCATGGCTCGATGCCAAGCTGCTGCCTGCCGAGCGCGAAAAGCTAGCGAACATTCTCGAAGCGCGCATAACCACGCGGAAACCCGCTGCCTATCTCACCAAGCGCACCTACATTCACGGCGTGCCCTTCTATGTCGATGAACGCGTGATCGTTCCGCGTTCATACATCGGCGAATTGCTCTTCAGCGGCCTGTTCGGCGGTGAAGGCCACAACCTGATCAGCAACCCGGAAAGCCTGACATCAATTCTTGACCTCTGCACCGGTTCCGGCTGCCTTGCAATTTTGGCAGCGGGCATATTTCCAAACGCCCAAATTGACGCGGTTGATCTTTCGCCCGGCGCCCTCGAAGTGGCCCGCATCAATGTCAGGGATCACGGCATGCAAGATCGCATCACGCTTCACCAAGGCGACCTTTTTGTTCCGCTGGCAGGAAAAAAATATGACTTCATCATGACCAACCCACCCTATGTGGCGGAGGCCGAAGTTGCAGCCTTCCCGCAGGAATACGCCCACGAACCTGCAATGGCCCATGTCGGCGGCAAGGATGGATTGGACATTACGCGGCAGATTCTAGCCTCAGCGCCAAATTTCCTGAACAAGGGCGGCGGAATTCTTTGCGAAATCGGCACAGGCCGCGAAATTCTCGAAGACGAGTTTCCCAATCTTGATTTCTTCTGGCTCGATACGGAAGAAAGCAGCGGTGAAGTTTTTTGGCTTACTTTCTGAACCCCGTCGCAACCATCAGATTATCATAAACCTGCCGTGTCATCCTGGCCATTTCAGGCATCAGCGGCGTGGCATCATTCACCAGATTTCGATAGGCCCCCGCCCCGTTCTGCCTTTCCAGAGAGGCGATGTAACCCGGCAGCGATGACCATGCCGCCATGGTCTGCGGCGTGAATTCACAATGGAACTGTGTGCTGATGGCATGGGAGTCAACAGCAATGGTTTGAATGGCTGATCTTTCCGAAGTGGCAAGAATCTGGGCTCCCGGTGGCGCGCGCTTGGCTTCAGCCCAGTGCCACTGCATGACCTTGTTGGTTGGCGCCAGGCCAGAAAACAGCTTGTGGGATTTCCCGTCATCCGTCAGCGAAACATCAAATACCCCAACTTCCGGATTTTCCGTCAGTCCGATTTCACTGCCCAGCGCATCGCAGAGCAACTGGTGGCCGAGGCAAACACCGAAATAGGGCTTGGCCCGGTCCCACACCCATTCCCGAATGGCGGCCTTCTCGGCCACCATCCATGGATGCTGCTCTTCCTGCCACGTGTCTTGCGCGCCACCCAGCACGAAAAGGAAATCAAAAACGGCAAGACTGGGAATGGCCTGCCCCTCCCAAAGGCGAACCATTTCAGGAACAATACCATCCTCAGAAAAGAAATCCAGAAACCGGCCGGGATGGTCATGGTCCATGTGTTGGAAGATCAGGGCGCGCTTCATTCAAGTCCTATTTCACGGGCGGCAGAACAAGGGTTTCCGCCCGACATTGCCGCTTTTCGTTCACGCCGCAGGCCGCAAAGACACCACTCTTGTCAACACAAATGCGAAGCTCCGATAGCCGCTCCTGCCCAGTCCCATTGCCACATTGGACCGAAAGCATTCTGGATGTCAGTCCTCTGTTTGATTTGACGAAGTCCGTAACCAACTGTTCGCTTGTCACCTCAACATCTGCTAGCGGGGACAGATATCGCGCCGGGATTCTAACCTGGTCAAACATCCTGCGAACAGCGGAAAAATAGCCTTCCTGCGACAGCCCGGAACATGTGCCGTGCTTCTTCCACTCATGAATGATGAGCCTTTTGGATGGCATGATATCCATCATGCCATCAATCTGCTCCTGTTCAACCCAGTTTTCCCGCGTTCGGCAATCCTGTGGCCAGCCCCGGTCATACTGCGGCCAAAGCCCATGAACCACAAATGCAAACTTGCGCCCCGGCGCGCATTGCTGGAAATCATTTTGCCCCGCATCGCCAGCGCAATAGGTGGGTGACCACGACAGCGCCAGAACATAGTAATCGAATTTTCCCGCCTTTTGGTCCCGCGCGGCGGCGGCAAACGAAAGGCCTGCTAGCGAGGCGATAACGAGAGTTGCGCGGACACAATAGGCGAATAGTTGAGGCGGGTTTGGGGGCATGATTGCGAGATTATCTTCCACGACGAATTGTTGAGGTTCATTTCACAGCGCACCAGCTTGTTATCAAGGCATAAAACCTGCCCCTGTGGATATGATTGGCCGTTCGCCCGGCATTGGCAACTTTTATGAACTGGCTCCTGCGCCAAAGCCGGCCAAGCCGACAATACCGCCAAAACCGCAAACAGAAAGCTCTTTACCCCATCACGGATACCTCACTGAATTCAGATGAGTTGTAATTCAACGGCCTGCGGCCCCCTGCCCTGGGTGTCATCCTGCACGTCAAAGCTGATCTTGGTGCCTTCATTTAGCTCAGGAATTCCAGATTTCTGAACGGCCGTAATATGCACAAACACATCCTTGCCGCCGCCTTCCGGAGAGACAAAACCATAGCCCTTGGCCTGATTGAAGAATTTTACGGTTCCATTCTTACGCATAACAAGAATGCTCCTTTCCTGTTCGCCCGGCTCGAAATATGCGTCAGCGCGTGTCCCGCTTCAAGGGCAAAAATAATTAGCGGTAGCAGGTGGATTTTGCCCGCCCCCTATGTCATACAAACGGGATACTATTTGGAGGCCCCATTGAAGAGACAAGCCTTGGTATTCCTAAGCTCCCTGGCATGCGCAGGATTGTTCTGCGAACCCGCCTTCAGCAAACCGAAACAGACAACGAAATACGTTTATTATGTTATCAATGGCAATACGCCAGCCTCTATCTATGCAGCGCTCGTCAGCCGCGGGCCTCGTGTCGACGGAATAAAGGCCTACGCGGCAACCACCGCCGTTTCCTCGCAAACAGGGAAAATGATGCAGGGCAAATATTGCGAGATGCAGGATTACAGTTTCAACATCGATTTCACCATCAAGCTGCCAAGGCTGAAAAATGAGAATGCCCTGCAGGGCAGCACCAAAACCCAATGGAAGAATTTTTCAAGATTTCTGAAAACCCATGAGGAAACCCATCGTTCCATCTGGCTGGCCTGCGGCGCCACGCTTGAGGCCAAGGTTCGCGCTATCAAAGCCAAGTCTTGCAATGATTTCAATGCAAAAACCGCAAAGCTCTGGGACCAGATTCGAGCTTCCTGCGCAAAAAAACAGGACGCCTTCGACTTAGCTGAACAGAAGCGGCTGGTGCAGCAGCCGTTCATGATTCTGGCTCACTCAAAGAAGGCCAAATCTTCGCTGGCCCTGAAGGTGGCCAAGAAAAAATAGGTCAGCGAAGCAGGACCCTTGCGGCAACCGCATCCAGCTTTTTCATGAGATATGGATCGCGGGAACTCTCGGCCGTTATGATGGCATGCTCCAGCGCGCGATCCGAACCAATCGGACATGCCGGATGTCCCTTCGGAAATTCCCGCGCCAGGCGCAAAACCAGTTTGCCAGCCTTGTTGGCATTGGTTTTCATGACGGCCACAACCTTGGCCACATCCACCGTGCCATGGTCCCCATGCCACGAATCATAGTCAGTCACCATCGCCACCGTGCAGTAACAAATCTCCGCCTCGCGGGCGAGCTTGGCTTCCGGCATGTTGGTCATGCCAATCACGCTGGCCCCCCACGAGCGATAGAGTTGCGATTCAGCCAGCGTTGAAAACTGCGGGCCCTCCATGACCACATAGGTGCCGCCCCTGCTGTGGGAAATGTTTTCCGCTTTCAACGCATTTTGCACCGCATCCGCCAACAACGGAGAAATCGGATGTGAAAACGGTACATGCCCAACGCAGCCCGTGCCAAAAAAGGATTTTTCCCGCGCGAAGGTCCGGTCAATAAACTGGTCAATCACCACAAACATGCCCGGCGGCAGTTCCTCTTTCAGCGAGCCCACCGCAGACAGAGAGACCAGATCAGTGACCTCCATCCGTTTCAGGGCATCAATATTGGCGCGGTAGTTGATGGTAGATGGCGAGTGCACATGCCCCCGGCCATGGCGCGGCAGAAACACCACTTTCAAGCCATCAATCTCGCCCACTCGCAGCTGGTCCGACGGCTTCCCCCAAGGGCTTTCCACCGTCCGCCACTCCGCCTTGTCGAGGGGCAGATCATAAACCCCGGAACCACCAACAATGCCCAGAACAGATTTCATGGGTTGTAACTCTCTTATTTCATGGATTGGGGTGAGGTGGGGGTGGGGTTAACAAACCCCGACGAAGGCGCTAAATAATATGAAAGTAAGGATATCAAATGGCGACCTTTCTCAACAATGATGATGCTATCTGGCTCAAAAATGTCAATGCTGACAGCAACACAATTGCAATGTTGCATCAAATTCCCGGTGGCACAAGATTGAAGCTGGAAGTGGAGGGCGTAAAGGGTGACTGGCAGCGAATGGCCGATGGCAAAGATGGGCGACCTACCTTTGGCCTGAAGCCGATTGGCAAGACGTTGGATTTTTGGAAGTCGTTGAAACCAAGGCGTGGCGAACATTTGAATTTCAAGATTGTCGATCCAGTCGATTCTTACTTGTCCGATGTTCAAGCGACATTAAGCGAATGGCATTCCGAAGAAGATGAGTTGGCCTTCAATGATCTGTGATCATTTCCAGTTGGCGGCAGTCCCCTTCCCTTTTATGGAGAGGCCTGCCTCAAAGCGCAGGCCAGCGCTCGTTGTTTCCAATAGGAATTTCAATTCGGAGAATGACCACACGGTGGTGGCAATGGTTACGACAGCGAAAGTCGAACACTGGGCCAGCGACTACATCATCCTAAAGCCAGCCGAAGCAGGCCTGCCGAAAGATTGTTTCGTGCGCTGGAAAATATTCACGCTCCCCAACATGCTTATCAGCAAGGTTATCGGGGATATGGCTGATGAGGACCGCGAGGCTCTAATGATTCAGGCCCGAAAAATATTCATTCGGGCCTGATGTTCTTCCTCAATGCTGATCGTGCCAAATCTTCTTCTTCACGAAATACAGGAGCCCAGCCAGAATGGCCAAATAGATCATGACCATGAAGCCCATGCTCTTGCGCTCTTCCATCTTTGGCTCAGCCGTCCAGGCCAGGAAGGCGGAAACATCACGCGCCATGTCGTCAATCTTGTTGGGCGAACCATCATCAAATTCAACTTGCCCATCAACCAGCGGAGGGGCCATGGCAATGAATTGGCCATTGGCGAAATAGGGATTGTAGCTTTTGCCTTCCGGCATCTCTTTTTTGATTTCTTCCGAGGCCTCTTCATAGCCCGTCAGAACCGAATAGACATATTGCGGTCCGCCAATGCCATTCGCCAACTGGTTGAAGGTGCCAAACCAGCCGGGACGGAATTTGGTGATCAGGGACAAATCAGGTGGCACCGCGCCGCCGTTCGCGGCAGCCGCCGCTTCTGGATTGGCAAATGGTGCCGGAAAACGGTCCGAAGGCCTGCCCGAGCGGTCAAACATCTCGCCAGCGCTGTCAGGTCCATCCCTCACGGTGAAAGTTGCAGCAAGTGCCTTAACCTGCTCCTCGTTGAAGCCCGGTCCGCCCTGCTCGGCCAAATTGCGGAAAGCCACATAATCCATTGAGTGGCAGTTTGCGCAGACTTCCTTGTAAACCTTGTAGCCGCGCTGCAGCTGCCCCTTGTCAAAAGTTCCAAACGGACCTTCGAAAGAATATGAAACACCCTTCGCGTCCTTCTGTCCTTCTGCCGCCAAGGCCAAGCCGGCTAAAATGCAGATGCCGGCTGTGGCAGCAATGAGTGTTTTGAGTGTTTTCTTCATTATGTCCCCCAAATCACTCCGCCGGCACCATTGGTTTTTTCTTCGCCAGCACATCATCAGATATCGAAGACGGCAATGGCTTAGGTGTTTCCAGAAGGCCAATCAGCGGCAGGATCACAATGAAGTGGAGGAAGTAATAAGCAGTGAGGATACGTGAGAATACCACGTACAGTCCCTCTGCTGGCTTGGAGCCCAGATAGCCAAGCCCAATGCAGACCAGCACGAAAATCCAGAAGAACTGCTTGAAGATCGGCCGGTAGGTCCCAGAGCGCACCCGTGAGGTGTCAAGCCATGGCAACACAAACAGGATCAGGATGGAGCCAAACATGGCAACCACGCCGCCAAGCTTGTCAGGAATGGCGCGCAGGATGGCATAGAACGGCAGATAATACCACTCCGGCACGATATGCGCCGGGGTCACGAGCGGATTGGCCGGCAGATAGTTGACAGCATGGCCCAGATAATTGGGCGCAAAGAACAGGAAGGCCGCGAACAACAGCATGAACACCACAATCGCGAAGGCATCCTTCATCGTATAATAGGGATGAAACGGCACCGTGTCCTGAGAGCTCTTGACGTTGATGCCAGTCGGATTTCCATTGCCCGGCACATGCAGCGCCCAGATATGCAGGCCCACGAGGCCAGCAAGCACAAATGGCAGCAGATAGTGCAATGCATAGAAGCGGTTGATCGTCGGATTATCAACCGAAAAACCGCCCCACAACCAGGTGGTGATCGCCTCGCCAAAGAAGGGAATGGCCGAGAACAGATTGGTGATGACCTTGGCGCCCCAGAAGCTCATCTGGCCCCAGGGCAGCACATAGCCCATGAAGGCGGTCGCCATCATGATGAGATAGATGAGCACACCGATCATCCACAGGATTTCTCGCGGCGCCTTGTAGGAGCCGTAATACATGCCCTTGAACATGTGGATGTAAACGGCGATGAAAAACATCGACGCGCCATTGGCATGCATGTAGCGCAGCAGCCAGCCATAGTTCACATCGCGCATGATATGCTCAACCGAACTGAACGCCATATCGACATGCGCCGTGTAGTGCATGGCCAGCACGATTCCGGTGATGAGTTGAACCACCAGCATCACGGCCAGAATGCCGCCGAAGGCATACCAGTAATTCAGGTTCTTCGGCGTCGGGAAGGACATGAGATGGTCTTGGGCAAACGCCACGATTGGCAGTCGCTCATGCACCCATCTTCCAAGCGCGGACTTCGGTTGATAATTTGACGGACCACTCATAGTTTTCGCCCCTTATGCACCGATCTGAATCTTGGTGTCGCTAAGATATTTATACTCCGGCACCAGCAGATTTTCCGGCGCTGGCCCCTTACGGATTCGGCCTGCCGTGTCATAATGCGAACCGTGGCACGGGCAGAACCAGCCGCCAGTTTTGGTCGATCCCTCGACCACGGCGAATTCCTTGGCTGGATTGTCACCTTGCGGCACGCAGCCGAGATGGGTGCACACTCCCATCATGATCAGGAATTGCTCATGGCCCTTGACGGTACGGTTTTCGTCCGTCGCAGGATCACCATCATTGGCAACCTCACTGCGCGCGACCGGGTCCTTAAGCTCAGCCATTGGAACGGCTTTTGCGGCCTCAATTTCCTTCAGTGTGCGGTGGCGCACGATCACCGGGTTGCCACGCCACTTAATTGTGATTTCTTGCCCCTCAGCCAAAGGTGCCAGATCAACTTCAATGGAAGCCATGGCCAGGACCGAAGCATCCGGGTTCATCTGATTGATGAATGGCCAGGCAGTCAATGCAGCCCCAACTGCCGCCGCCGCCCCCGTCGCAATGAACAGAAAATCCCGCCGATTTACATCTGCATGTACCGCTGTGGACACGTATTTATTCCCTCGTGTTGCCGCCGACGCCTTAACTCAGGCGGTTTTGACACCGGCCATGAAAGTTGTCTAGCCATGAGTTGTCGCAGGAGCCGCCGCCCTTACAGACTGCCGGAAGATTGGCTAAAAGCAGCCAATCATGATCGAAATTGCGCTCTACCAGCCCGACATCGCCCCCAATGCCGCAACCATCATCCGCATGTGCGCCTGCTTCGGACTGACTGTCACAATTATCGAGCCCGCAGGCTTCGCTTGGACTGATTCTTCTTTCCGCCGCGCGGGGCTGGATTACCTGGATCGCGCCACGGTCAGGCGCTCCACATCATGGGAAACTTTCGTCGTAGAAAACGCCAGCCGCCGTCTGGTGCTGCTCTCGACCAAAGCTGAAACGTTGTATTCCAGCTTCAACTTTTCGCCAGATGACACCATCCTCGTTGGACGGGAAAGTTCAGGTGTCCCGGCGGCGGTTCACCGGACAGTGGCGGCGCGCATCCTGATTCCTATGAAGAAAAACGAGCGTTCACTTAATGTTAGCCTTGCCTGCGCCATGGTAACGGGCGAGGCGTTGCGGCAAACCTCAGGCTTTCCCGTATTGTAACCGATCTCCAAAAGGCGCTAAGTTTTTCCCATGAACGCTGAGCAAAAAACCACTGCCCAACTCTGGTTCCAATCCTTGCGCGACATGATCGTGGCCGAGTTTGAAAAACTCGAGACCGCACTGGAAAGCCCCTCGCCCGCCGGGCGCTTTGTGCAAACACCGTGGATGCGCGAAAACGATGGCGGCGGCGGTGTGATGTCCATGATGCATGGCTGCCTGTTTGAAAAAGTTGGCGTGCACTGCTCAACTGTACACGGCGAATTCTCGCCCGAGTTCAGAAAACAAATACCGGGAGCCGAAGAAGACCCAAACTTCTGGGCTTCAGGCATTTCATTAATTGCCCATTTCTGGAACCCAAATATTCCAACCGTGCACTTGAACACGCGCTATGTCGTGACGTCCAAATCCTGGTTCGGCGGCGGTTCCGATTTAACCCCGGTGCTAAACCGCAGGCGAAACCAGGAAGACCCAGACTCAAAAAGCTTCCATGCCGCCTTCAAATCCACTTGCAGCGCCCACCCAATTGCCGACTATGAAAGATACAAAACCTGGTGCGACGAATATTTCTTCCTCCCCCACCGCAACGAACCCCGGGGGATCGGCGGCATCTTCTTTGACTATCTCAACACCAGTGATTTCACCACAGACCTCAATTTCGTAAAAGCCGTCGGCACAACATTTCTGGAAGTTTTCCCCGCAATCGTTCGCCGCAACATGAATAGGCCATGGACGGAAGCCGACCGTGACGAACAACTTATCCGCCGTGGCCGCTATGTGGAGTTCAACTTGCTGCATGATCGTGGCACTCTGTTTGGCTTGAAAACTGGCGGCAGTGTGGACTCAATTTTGTCATCCATGCCACCTCTGGTGAAGTGGCCATAAAGGAAACTGGACATGGATCTTCGCAACGGCTTCGACATCAAACGCTACATCCGCACCATTCCGGACTACCCAAAGCCCGGCATCATGTTCCGCGACATCACCACGCTGCTGGCTGATCTTCACGGATTTCGAGCCGCCGTGGATGAACTCGCCTGGCCATTTCTCAAAGGTGAAATTGACTATGTCGCCGGCATCGAAGCGCGCGGCTTTATCCTGGGTGGCGCTGTCGCCCACACGCTGGGCCGGGGCTTCATCCCTATCCGCAAGAAGGGGAAACTCCCCGCCCGCGTCATTGGCCAGGAATACGCTCTCGAATACGGTGTCGATACCATCGAAATCCACGCCGACGCGATCAAAAAGGGCGACCGCATCCTGCTGATTGATGATTTGATCGCAACCGGCGGAACTGCGGGCGCTGCGATTGACTTGATCCGGCGGTCAGGCGGAGAAGTGGTGGCTGCCGCCTTCGTCATAGACCTGCCCGATCTCGGCGGCGCCGCAAAGCTGAAATCCAAGAACGTCAAAGTGCACACGCTCGTAGGTTTTGAAGGGCACTAGCAAGCGTTCATCACCTTGCCCTCAAAGCTGTAAACCAGCTCCTCATGCTGATTGAAACCTTCGTTCAGCGAAAACACCAATCCCCATTGGGGCCGCGAGGCCAGCTCGCGTTTCGATGTCACGGTGCATCTGTATCCAACCACGTCTCCCGGATAGACTGGCTTGAGCCACTTCAGATTGGTGAAGCCGGGCGATGGCCCAACCTCCGGCAATCTCTTGCCCGCAGCCCTGAGCTTCGCCCGCGCCGCCTCATTGGTTGTCACATAACACTTCATCCAGCCCGCCGCCGTGTGCCAGCCGCTGGCCGAAAGCCTCCCGAACGGCCCGGCCAGTCCCGCCTCGTCACTCAAATGAAAGGGCTGGGGATCAAACTTCCGCGCAAACTTCAAAACGGCCTCGCGGGTAAAATGATAACTACCGAGATCAACAGCAAGGCCATCAACTATTTCATCGAGAAACAAACCTAACATGCCGCTTTGACTCGCATAAATACAATGGCGGTCATTTCAGCCTTCTTCTCGCCCTCCTCATTGAACAGCTCGGAAAAACATTGAAATATGCCCATTTCTGGCCGCTTCGATGAAACCCGCTTTGAAGCAATCGTCAATATCCCGCTCAGCGTCTCGCCAGCCAAAACCGGTCGCAACCACTTAACTTCCGGAACGCTGTTGGATCCCAAGCTGGCTGTCATGTTGAGCCATCCGTCAGCCATCATCCGCATCAGCATGGAACACACATGCCAGCCGCTGGCCGAATATCCGCCAAGGATGGAAGCCTCACCCGCTCTTTCTTCGAGATGAAAATCCTGCGGATCAAATTCGCGGGCAAATTCCCGTATCTCTTCGGCTGTGACCGGATAGATGCCAAGTGAAATCACCTGGCCCACTTCGAAATCCTCGAAGTGAAGAAGCCCGCTCACCAGTCACTCCAGGCAATGTCTCGGCCCGGAAAGGCCGCCTTCTTGAATGGCCAGTCCGACGAGATAGAATTTCGCAAGACCTCGCCAATTGCCTGGTCAAGTTCAGGCTCGCGCGCCCAATAGAAAACCATCGCATCATGGCCCGATCGATCACTCGGATAGATGTAGCAACACCCCATACAGCGGCTCTCATCGTCATTCATGACAGTGTAGGCAAAGGAATGGCGGATGGTGAATTCACGGTGGTGCCAGGCCAGATCAATGAGATTTTCTTCCACCGTCAAACCACGGGGCCACGTGCTGCCAGGTTCCATGAAACCAACCAGGTGAGCCTCGCTGGACATAACCGCATCATAGTCTTTCACAACATCATGAATTCGGAGCATGCGGAGATGAAATCCAGCACCCTGAAGTCGCTCGGGAACAACAAAATCCTGGGGAACCAGAGGTCGGCTATACATGTCCTAATTCGCAAACCTGAAATGCATCACATCGCCGTCCAGCACAACATAGTCCTTGCCCTCAAGCCGGAACTTGCCCGCCTCACGCGCCCCCGCCTCTCCCTTGTTGCTCACGTAGTCAACATAGGAAATGGTCTCAGAGCGAATGAATCCTTTCTCGAAATCCGTATGGATTACACCAGCAGCCGCGGGTGCCCTGGTGCCCTTGGTGATGGTCCAGGCGCGGGCTTCCTTCGGCCCAACTGTAAAATAAGTCACAAGATGCAGGAGATCGTAACCAGCGCGAATAACGCGGTTGAGGCCCGGCTCTTCAAGGCCAACAGCATCCAGATAATCCTTCTGGTCAGCCGCGGGCAAAATCGCGATCTCGCTTTCAATCTTGGCTGAAACCACCACAGCGACCGCGTTTTCCAGTTTGGCGCGCGCAAAAACCTGTGCCGAAAAGTCATTGCCCTTGTCAGCCGAAGCTTCCTCCACATTGCAGACATAAAGCACAGGCTTCGATGACAGCAGGCCAAGACCCCTGAACATCTTCTCTTCGTCAGCGGTCCGTTCAACCAGGCGCGCGGGCTGTCCCTCGCGCAGCAATACCAGGGCGCGGTTCATCAAATCCGCAATCTCGCGGGATTCCTTGTCCCCCTGCTTGCCCCTTTTCTCAATGCTCACAACGCGCTTTTCGAGGCTGTCCATGTCGGCCAGCATCAACTCGGTCTCAATGGTTTCAATGTCAGCGACCGGATCAATCTTGTTTTCCACATGGGTGATGTCGCCATCCTCAAAACAGCGCACCACATGGGCGATTGCGTCCGTCTCGCGGATGTTGGCCAAAAACTGGTTGCCCAGGCCCTCGCCCTTCGAAGCGCCGCGCACCAGCCCGGCAATATCCACAAACGTCAGCCGCGTCGGAATGATCTGGGCGCTGGCCGCAATCCGCGCCAGTTCATCAAGCCGGGGATCAGGAACACCCACATCGCCCACATTGGGATCGATCGTGCAAAACGGATAATTCGCCGCCTGCGCCGCAGAAGTCTGCGTCAACGCGTTAAACAGTGTTGACTTCCCGACATTCGGAAGGCCCACGATGCCGCATTTGAAACCCATGAATTCTAGTCCTTTTTCACAGGCTTTTCAGGCGCTGGATTAAGTGCGAGATGCACCTTGTTTTGAAATTTCGCGTAGTCGCCTTCAACCAGAAAAACGGCTTCCTCGGAAACCGCCTGCAGCAAGGGCTCAACCCACGTCTTGTCTGATTTTGCAAAGTCACTCAGCACATGGGGGTAAACCAGGTTCTTGTCGCCAGGGTGTCCGATGCCCAAGCGCACCCGCACATAATGCGGGCTGATGTGCGATGAAATGGAGCGGATGCCGTTGTGACCGGCAGCACCGCCACCCAGTTTCACCCGCACCTTGCCAGGCTGCAGGTCAAGCTCGTCATAAATGACGATCACCTTGTCCGGTTCGAGGTCAAGAAAACGAAGGGCCTCGCCCACCGATTGGCCCGATTCATTCATGAAAGTGAGAGGCTTGAGAACCAACACCTTCTCTCCCCCCAATGTGCCTTCGGACACTTCGCCCCTGAAGCGTTTGCGCCAGCTTGAAAAGCCATGGCGGCGAACGATTTCGTCCACCGCCATGAAACCTATATTGTGCCTGTTTCCGGCATATTTGGGTCCCGGATTGCCGAGACCAACAAGAAGAAACATGGCCCTTTTCCTTTAGAAGAGGATTACTTCTTCTTGGGAGCAGGCGCTGGGGCAGCTGCCGCAGGAGTCGCACCCTTGGCAGGAGCAGCCGCCTTTGCGCCAGCCGCAGCGGGTGCCGCGGCACCGGCGGCACCAGCAACCGGAGCCTTCTGGGCCGTCGCAGGAACTTCAGCCGAGACCGGGGCTTCTTCGACAACTTCTTCCTTGGCCTGGGCAGAGATTGTGCACAGTGTCAAATCATCCCGCGAGACCAGGCTCACACCCTCAGGCAGCTTGATATTTGAAACGTGAATGGATTGCCCGATCTGCATGCCAGCAACATCAACCATAACCTCGTCCGGAATGAAGTCGGCTGAACAATAGAGGCTGAGCGAATGTGAAACGATATTGAGCGAACCGCCAAGCTTGATGCCGGGTGAGGCTTCCTGGCCCTTGAAGTGGACCGGAATATCAACCGCAATGCGCGACGCCTTGCCGAGACGCAGGAAATCCACATGCACAATGAAATCGCGCACCGGCTCAAACTGGATATCGCGCGGGATGGCGCGCACCGTTTGGCCATCAACTTCAAGGTCGACCAGCGTTGACATGAAGCGGCCCGTTTGAACGTGGGGCTCTAGCTCACGGTAATTGAGCGTTACGATTTGGGCTTCCCGTTTGTCGCCATAAACGACACCGGGAACGAGGCCTTCGCGACGAATAGCGCGGGAGGCCCCCTTGCCTGCCCGACCGCGTGCTACGGCCTTAAGCTGAACAATCTTCGACATTTCTAAGCTCCTGAAAATCATGAACCACGCAAAAGCCTGCCTCCAGGGGTGTCCGCCACTCCCGCATGGTGGCGGGCGGTATAGATGAGGCGTGAAAGTGTTGCAAGCGCGAGAAAATTTTGTGATGCCGCCGCACCGCAGCCACCTCACGAAAAGATATATTTATGCATTATATCAATGGCTTGATTGGAATGTGGTGCGAATTTCGCGTTTTCTCTGGCGCCCGTGAAAGTCGAAATGGCTTGGCAGCTTGGTCAAAGCAAAATAACAAAGAGGTGGTCACCCCGACAAACAAGAGTGAAAACAGATGGGATTGGATGAGCTTCAGGCGCAGATCGGTTTGCTGATAAGTCAGATTAACAGCCAGCCCGAAGATATTCACGAGCTTTACGAACTGCTCCATCAGAAACTGAGTGAATTTCGGGAAACCGGCCAGCCTTTGCCCGCCGATCTCATCGCATTTGAAAAGCGCATTCTAAGCGAATTCCCCAAGTCCTAGTGGAGAATCAGCTCTGACCAGCGCTAAGTGCTATGGAACCTATTCTGATACCCATCGTTGGAGAGCAATGTATCATTTCAACCGTACCCACATCTGGTGTGTCGGGGCGTCTCTCGGCGCAGCCCTCATCTTCGCCGGAGCTGTGAGTCCCGTTGCAGCCGCTTCAGACGAGGCAGTCAAGATGCTGAAGGACGTCGACCGCTATGTGTGTCGTTCATTGCGTTCAAGCAAATGCGGATCACGAACAAAAAAGACGGAGGCCGGACGCAAGAAAAACCTACCCCCTAAAAACACCGGGCCCCAATTTCAGGATAATTTCGTCAGGGCCAAACCCCAAGCCATAAAAGATATGGAAAAGCCGGCAGCCGTGGCAAAATTGCCGCTGCCCAGCCCCGTCGTCACACCGCTTGTTCCCACGCCTCGCCTAAAGCCGCCCATTGCAAAGCAGGTTATTTCGATAGCGCCGGGGAAAGTCATAGACCCCTCGTCGATGATCGGCGACATCAAATGCCGTGAGCAGCTGACAGCCCAGGGAGCGGTTTACTCCGTTTCCAAGGATGAAGTGAAAGCTGGATTGTGCTCAGTGCAAAACCCCGTGCAGCTTCGCTTTGTGGAAACCATAATCGGCAGAATTGAACTCCCGGATACACCCCTGTTGAATTGCCAGTTTGCACTCCATTTCACAAAATGGCTGCGGGAATCCGGCGGTCCCATAATTTCGGCGCAGATGAATGCGCCATTGAGAAAAATTTCCACCGGACCAGGATTCGAGTGCCGGGGCCGCAACGGCGACGCCTCAGCCAAGATCAGCGAACATGGTTATGGCAACGCGGTTGATATCTCCACCTTCCACATGCAGGATGGCAAGGTATTGAGCATTGAAGGCCCGACAAATATCAGCACGGCATCAAACGCCGTTCTTGATGGCTTGCGCACCTCTGCCTGCGGCTACTTCACTACAGTCCTTGGCCCGGGCTCAAACGCGGCTCACGCAACCCATTTCCATTTCGATATGGGCGCACATGGGAAGAGCGGCAATTACAAGATTTGCGAATAGCGCCAAAAAATGGCCCGGTCGACAACAGACCGGGCCGCAACAGCTTCAATATGAAAAAAAGTTTATGAGGCAACGCCCAGAAGCTTCAACGCTTCGTTGAGTTTGACTTCTGAATCAGCGTGATTGCCAGCCTCATGGTCAGCTTTGCCATTGGTGATCAACTCAGTCACCTTGGTTTTGGTGGCATCATCGAGAGTTGCTGTTTTCATGGCTTCCTCAGCCTTGGCAGCAAGCGATGGGCAGCTTCCGGCAAATGCGGGGCCTGCAAGGGCTGCAAGAATAGCACCCGTTGCAAAAATTGCTCTGATCATGATTTTTCCCTTCTGTGTTTTGCGACGTGAATTGCCGTATTTCAAGTTTATTCAACAAGTTGGCTAAAATGTGGCCCGCATGACACGCCCGTCAGTAACTGGCAAAAACGTCCCGGGATCCATCTGACTTGAAAACCAGCACATCATATTTGTCTGATGCCGTACCGGTTTCCATGCCGGGCGATCCTATCGGCATGCCGGGCACTGAGAGGCCCGTGGCTTGTCTGTTTTCGCCAAGAAAGCGCAAGATATCAGCCGGTGGCACATGGCCTTCGATGACATAACTTTCAATGATCGCCGTGTGACAGCCATAAAGATCAGCAGGAATTCCCAGCTTGGCGCGAAATTGGTCAAGCGCCGGATCATCCGTCATCGTCACGTTGAACCCCACAGTCTTGAGGCGCTCGGTCCATGCCTCACAACAATCACATCCGGGATTGCGATAGACAGCGATGTTGATTGGCGGCTTGGCCCCAGTGGCAATCTGTGCCAAACCAAAAACCGCGATCACGGAGGTGCTCATGAACAACACTTTCCGTCGTGAAACATCAGTCATGAAAATCGTTCTCCCAGCTAGCTGCCATATGCCAGTACAATACCCGCAATGTGGCAGTAAGTGGATGACCTAGCGGAGCCACCCAAACAGCGTTGCCGCCAGCGCAAGATAGCGCCCGGTCTTAGCAATTCCAACCAGCAACGTGAACGACCACAATGGCTCTCGCAACACTCCGGCGACTATCGTGAGTGGATCGCCAATAATCGGCATCCAGCTCAATAGCAGTGTGGCCCTGCCATAACGCCGATACCAATTCTCGGCCCGCGCCAGGTTTTTTCCCGTCGCTGGAAACCAGCGGTCATTTTGAAACCGCGTAATATACCGGCCAAGAAACCAGTTGCACATAGAACCCAGAATATTGCCGACGCTGGCAACAAGGATGACGCCCAACCAGGATAAATTTCCGGCGGCCAAAAGGCCTGCGACCACTGGCTCTGACCCCAACGGAAGTATCGTCGCAGCGCCGAATGCAACCAGAAAAAGGCTGAGATAGGCGGCGCTATTCAAACAGGCTGGAAACGCTTTCCTCGCGGCTGGTGCGGCCAATGGCTTCGCCCAGCAGTGGCGCTATGCCAATCACACGGATATTGCGCGCCACTCTGACAGCCTCCGTGGGCTGGATCGAATCCGTGATCACAAGCTGCTTGAGCTTCGATGACGTTATGCGCGAAACCGCGCCTCCCGATAATACACCGTGGGTGATATAAGCTGTAACATCCTTGGCGCCTTCAGCCAGCAAGGCTTCGGCAGCGTTGCATAAAGTGCCGCCCGAATCCACGATATCATCAATAAGGATGCAGGATTTGCCCTTCACCTCGCCGATGATGTTCATGACTTCCGACTCGCCCGCCTTTTCACGGCGCTTGTCGACAATGGCGAGCGGTGTATCCAGCCGCTTGGCCAAGGCGCGAGCCCGCACCACACCGCCCACATCAGGTGAAATCACCACCGTGTTGCCCACATCATTATGCTGTTTGATGTCACGCACCAGAACCGGCCCGGCAAAAAGATTGTCCGTCGGAATATCAAAAAACCCTTGAATCTGCCCCGCATGCAAATCCAGCGTCAATACGCGATCAGCGCCAGCCCGCGTAATCATGTTGGCCACCAGCTTGGCTGAAATTGGCGTGCGCGGACCAGGCTTGCGGTCCTGCCTTGCATAACCGAAATATGGAATGACCGCAGTGATGCGCTTGGCCGAGGCCCGCTTCAGGGCGTCGATGATGATGAGCAGCTCCATCAGATGGTCATTGGCCGGAAACGACGTGGATTGCACCACGAACATGTCCTGGCCTCGCACATTCTCCTGGATTTCAACAAACACTTCCATGTCGTTGAAGCGCTTCACCACGGCCTTGGTTTGCGGCAGGTGGAGATAGGAGCAGATGGCCTCAGCCAAAGGCCGGTTGCTGTTGCCGGCCACAATTTTCATCATGCTTGTCCCTCGGTCGCCCACAAATTGTGACTGCTCTATAACAAGGGGGTAGGGCAAGCGCAATTGCAGCCTGTGGAGAGAGTTAAATCAGCGGAACTTGTTGATAAGTTCAAAAATCCCTGTCGCTGCGGCCTCGGCGGCAAAGCCCGCATTTTCGCCCCAGCCAGCATCAAGCGAACCCGCAGGCACATCATTTGCCTGGTTGATATCGCCCAGGCTCTTGCCATCGGGCATCGCCACATTCCATTTGAGAGCTACAGTTTGCGTGGCGCCCGCAGGCGGGGAAAGGGCAACGCTGCCCTGAATGGTCAGCGCGTCGGGCGCTGGCTTCGGCAACACGGTCCAACCGGCACCCGTCAATGTCTGGCGCATGGCGTTGGTGAGATCCTTGTTGCCCCGCCCCGGAGCGCCTTTCACCGGCAGCACAGCTACCGCCTTGATCTCCAGTTTGCTGCCCGCCATCTTTGGTGGCGGTGTTTTTTCCACAGGTTCTTCACCTGGCCCTTCGGCAACGGCCAGCTCTGGATCCGGCAAAACATTGGGATCCGTGGGGCCATTCAAAGTTTCAAGGTCAATGTCATTGGCGGCCCCCGGTCCCGCCGCAACCAGCGCCTCCCATGGTGGCGCGGTGATCGCCGGCGCATCTGATTGCGCCTTGCCAAACGGTTGCTTCATGCCGCAACCCGCCAGCGCCAGCAATGATATGACGAGAAACATCCTTATCATCGCACAATCATTCTAAGCGGAAGTTTAGAAACTGGTTCGGGTTCTTTGGCGCCAATAATATAGGTGCGCCCCAGGCAATAGGCTGCCCCCGCATCGGAATTCATCAGGATCATATGTGCGAAAAACACCATGCCCTCGGCAAGTGTGTCTTCGTTGTCTTTGTAGAACATGGGAGAGTCCATCCAGCTCGGCGTGAATTTGGCTCCCAGTGAATAGCCGCAGGCATTCAGCCGGTGCTTTTGCATGCCCTGCGCATCCATCACCCGGGCATGGGCCGCAAAAACTTCGCCAGCCGTCTTGCCGGGGCGCAATACAGACTCTACTTCCGCCAATGCTGCCTGACACGCCGCGTCCATGGCCAAGTGGTTTTTGGTCGGCTTGCCGATGATGATCGTCCGCATGAAAGCCGCGTGATAGTGCCGATACACACCGGCAAATTCCAATGTGAGTTGATCGCGTTTCGAAAGCTTGCGCCTGCCGGACTTGTAGCGGCACAGCAGCGCGTCGCGACCAGTGCCTATGATGAATTCATTGGCAGGATAATCGCCGCCGCCAGAAAAAATCGCAGCCTGCTGGGTCGCCAAAATGTCCCCCTCATTGGCACCCGCTTTGGTCCTCTTGATTCCGGCTTTCAGCGCCTCATCGCCAAGCTTGCCAGCCCTGCGAACATATTTGAGTTCCGCAGGCGACTTAACCAGCCGCAAAATGTTGACCAATTTGGTTGCGTCACTGAGCGTGCAAAATCCGTCCATTGCCGCGTCAACCGCGCGGCCATTGAAATGGGTAAGGCCATAGGAATTGGTTTCAATGCCAAGGCGTTTTCCCTTGGCGCCCAGGCTCTCCAGCATATCGCGAAGCTGGCTGGCGGGTTGGGCGCCCGCCTCATCAGTCCAAATGCGGATATCCTCTATGATGGAGGTGTGCTGGGCCTGCCGCAAATCCGCTGAACGCGTCAGCAGCGCCAGTTGTCCGTCCGCCCCGAGATAAAGGCACTGGAAAAAACAAAACCCAAAACTGTCATAGCCCGTGAGATAATACATGCTCTCCTGCTGGAACATGAGCAGCCCGTCGAGATTGTTTTTTTGCATCGCTGAAATCGCAGCCGCAGCGCGGGCGTGGTACTCTGAAACCTCGAAATGCAACGCCATGCTACTTCAATCCTATAACCGCAATCTGCCGACCATAGTCTTTTTCACCCCGGTGTGTCGCGCGGCGATAGGAGAAATATTCTGCCTCGCCGCCATAGGTGCACAGTCCGCTGTCAATGACCTGGCCAACGCCAAACGACTGCATTCGTGTCACCAGATAGCCCGGAAGATCAAACATATAGTGGTTTTCCTTCGCGGAGTCTGTGAAGAACCGGCCACGGGAAATGGCATCAAAGCGCTCACGAAACTCGGGGCCGACCTCATACGCGGCCCCCGAGATCGTCGGGCCCAGCACCGCCACGATGCGCGAACGGTTGGCGCCAAGCGTTTCCATCTTCAAAACCGTGGCGTCTGTAATTCCGCTCAGCGCACCCTTCCAGCCCGCGTGCGCCGCCCCGATAACGCCCGCCTCCGCATCGGCAAAAAGTACCGGCCCGCAATCAGCTGTCAGCACGCCCAAAATAACGCCCGGCAAATTGCTCGCCATGCCGTCAACCTTCGGGCGGTCATCATGGCCCCAGGCCTCCGTGACAACAATCGCCTCGGCGCTGTGAATTTGATGGGTCGTCACAATCTGCTCTTCTTCGCCGCCCAACGCCCGCGCCACCACTTCACGGTTTTGAACAACTGTCGCGCGGTCATCGCCAGACCCCAATCCACAGTTGAGTGAGGCAAACATTCCGGTCGAAAACCCCCCCTGTCTTCCAAAGAAGCCGTGGGCAATGCGCGGGTGCTTTAACTCTAAAAACTGCTTCATATCTTCCCAAATGGGTAAGGCGTCGCCATGCCCGGTGAGGTTGCTACCATGACTTTGAACAGATTGCCCATTTCCGCCTCACCCGCCAACCGCGAAACCACCCGCGCCAATATCTCCCGTGTTTTCGCGTCTGCCTTGGCCGTCAATATGGCAGCCCGCTGTTCCAGCCCCATGGCCAGCAGAAACGCCCGCTGCGTAATTGCAGCGCACTGGCCTGGCGCTATGGCTTTGCCCAAAGCTTCAAAATCCACATGCGAAGTCAAATCGCTTTCGCCCGGACATTCTGTAACGCCCACATATTTGTGCGCTCTTATCGCCTGCAACGTATCGCCGGGCGCCGCTTGCAAATGGCCATAGTCAATAATCAATGCAACACCTCTTTGCGAAACAAGGCGCTCGCCAATTTCTTCGGCAATCTGCGAGCGCTGCGGGGCAAATTCGATCACGTCGCCATCAGCACCCTGGATCCCGTCAAGGGCTGCGGGCGTCAAACCTATTCCCTCGGCTCCCACGCAGCGTTCGAACCATGCGCCCCCTCGCTTTTCAAATTGGCGGATGGGAATAGCATCAAAGAATTCGTTGGCGACAAGAAGCATCGGCCCTTCGGGAATGCCTGCGAAACGGTCATGCCAGGCAGCGGAAGCTCCAAGCTTTTTCTGCTGAAGCGCCTGCAATGCGGGACTCATTTCCACCAGGTGAATCCTTGCCGCCTCACCAAACCCCGGCATCACATTGGAGGCCTTCAGAATATCGGCCATCAACGTGCCCCGCCCCGGCCCCAGTTCAACCAGGTTGAATGTTGTGGGACTTCCCATATTGGCCCAGGCCGATGCCAGCCAAACACCTATCAACTCACCAAAAATTTGCGACACTTCCGGCGCCGTGATAAAATCTCCACGCTCGCCAAAGGGATCGCGGCTCATGTAGTAGCCATGAGCGGGATGGCCAAGGCACAGCGTCATGTAGCGGTCAAGCTGCATGGGCCCTTCGGCTGCAATTATTTCAGCTAGAATCTTCTTAAGCGCTGACAAGGTGCCCCCGCGCGCGCAGCAGCAGCCACACGCCAATGCCCACAAGCGGCAGTGACAAGATCATGCCCATCGTCATGAACCCGCTGAAGTAGCCGATATGCGCGTCAGGCTCGCGCACAGTTTCAACCGCAATGCGCGACAATCCATAAATCACGGCATAAAGGCCCGATGCAAAGCCAGGCCGCGCCAGTATCTTGAACCGGTAGACAGCGAAATTGACAACCGCAAACAATGCCACACCTTCAAGCGCAAATTCATAGAGCTGGCTGGGATGGCGCGGTTCTTCGCCGCCACCAGGAAATATGAAAGCCAACGGCACATCAGTCACGCGCCCGTAGAGTTCAGCGTTGATGAAGTTGGCCAGCCGCCCCAGCCCTAATCCGACAGGCGTTGCGGCGGCCCCCAGATCCAGCAGCCTGTCAAGCCCAATGCCATTGCACTTGCCAAAAATGTATGACGCGATGACAACGCCCAAAAAACCACCATGAAACGACATGCCGCCCTCCCATGCGCGAAAAATACTCAAGGGATCAGCCAGCACCTGCCCCGGCGCATAAAACAAAACATAACCAACCCGCCCGCCCAGCACCACACCAAGCAGCGCCCAGATGAAGAGGTCATCAATCTGTTTCGCTGTGGCAGGCGAAGGCTGGCCAGCCCAAAGCGCCGGGTTCAAAACCAGCCGCTTCATATACCACATGCCAAATGTCAAACCGGCAATATAGGCCAGCGCATACCACCGCACAGCAAACGGCCCGATAGAAAATATGACAGGATCAATGTTGGGGAATGGCAACGCTGCGAAAAAAATCATGGGTCAGAAAAATTTTTCACAGTAACCCGTGAACCATTTGCCAAGTGCCCACGTATTAGTCGCGTAGTCAAACAACAGGAGTTTTCCATGCGTAGTACCAAGAACCTTCTCGCCGCGACCGCCATTGCAATTTCTGGCCTTTTTATATCTTCACAGTCTTTTGCTGCCGATATTGTAGACACTGCCGTCTCGGCTGGCAACTTTAAGACACTCGTGGCCGCCGTTCAAGCCGCTGGTCTCGTTGAGACGCTAAAGGGCGCTGGCCCATTTACGGTGTTTGCTCCAACCGATGAAGCTTTTGCGAAGCTGCCCGCCGGCACAGTGGAAGATCTTCTAAAGCCTGAAAACAGGGAAAAGCTGGTTGCCATCCTCACCTATCATGTCGTTCCCGGCAAAGTGATGGCGGCGGATGTGGCAGGAAAGCAAACCATGGCCAAGTCAGTTCAGGGCTCGGAAATCACCGTCAACGGCACCGACGGTGTGATGGTTGATAACGCCAAGGTAACGACAGCTGACATCGCTGCCGACAACGGCGTAATCCACATGATAGACAATGTGATCATGCCAAAAATGTAAGAGACCTTACGCGGCCTCTAGAAGGTGTCAGGGATGCTTGAGAAAGCGTTCCTGACGCCAATTCGAGAAAATTCAATGCGGCAACGCCGGCGAGAAGTTGAATAGCAAGTCTCGTTTAGTTGCAGAAAACATCAAAAAAAAGGTAGAATAAAATGTCCAACAAGCCTCATGATATCGTCGATACTGCGGTTGCCGCAGGATCTTTCAAAACTTTGATAGCTGCGGTAACCGCCGCAGGTCTGGTGGATACACTAAAGGGCGCGGGCCCCTTTACGGTGTTCGCACCAAGCGACGATGCTTTTGCAAAGTTGCCGTCGGGAACAGTTGATGAGTTGGTAAAGCCGGAAAATAAATCGAGACTTTCTGCAATTCTGACGCTCCACGTCATTTCTGGCAAAGTCATGGCAGCCGATGCAAAGGGAAAAAAGCTAAGTCCCGCGTCAGTGAATGGCGAAAAATTGCATGTTGATGGAACAAATGGCGTGGTGGTAAACGGCGCAAAGGTCGTGACCGCGGATATTTCCTGCACGAACGGCATTATCCATGTGATTGACACCGTAATCCTGCCGAAGGCGGCGTAGCTGGCAGTACCTCCTGCTGCCAGACGTGAGACAGGTGCGCCGCATTGCCGGAAATCCCTGTCTCACTCTTTAAACACAAATGAAAATTGAAACCTAATTCGGAATCCGTATTGTCATCGTGCCATCCACCACAACATTCGCGCCCGACACAAAGCTGGCGACAGGGCTTGAGAGAAACACCACCACATTCGCAATCTCTTCCGGCGGCGCCATCCGGCCCAGCGGATTTTCCGCAATAGTGCGCGCAAATCGTTCGGAGTCATTACGTTTCACTTCATCCCAATAACCATCTTTAAAATAGGTCGTTCCCGGAGAAACCACATTCGCCCGAATGCCTTTCGAAGCCACATGGCGCGCCAGTGACTTCACATAGAAGAAGAGTGCTGCTTTCATTGTCCCATAGGAAACCGAGCCATACCCATAGTCCTCCGATCCCGAAATCGAGGAAATCGCCACAATCGAACCACTTTCGTCTTTCGCCAAATACGGAATAGCCGCCTCCGCAGCATTCCGCGTGTGCATCAAATCAACGTCAAACGCCTTCCGAAATTCGCTCTGCTTTGATCCACCAGAAAGCGCACTGGCATTGGCGACAAGTCCGTCCAAACGGCCGCGCGCCTTTGCGGCGTCTTCAACAAAGCCGGCAAGCGAGCCCCCATCAGCCACATCCAGCGCGCGCCCGAACGCGCTCACACCTTTCGCCCGCAGCACGACCAAAGTCTCATCAACCGCTTTTGCGTCCCGCGCGCAAATCGAGACATCGGCCCCCTCTTCGGCGAATGTCATGGCAACGGCCCGCCCAATCCCCCTCGTGCCGCCAGTCACCAGAAAATGCCTGCCCTTCAGTTTTAGATCCATCTCATTTTTCCCGCCTTCTGCCTAGTGCTCAATACCCCTTTTGCCCCCGTGGCACTACGGCTCTTGAAAATTGCTGGGCCTGACCATAGCTAGGATAAACCAATAGGAGTAACGCCCATGACCACCACCTCTTCCCGTTTCTTTGATGAGCTTGCCAAGCTGATGACAAATGCAACAGGTGCGGCCCAGGGTCTCCGCAAGGAAGTGGACACTATGGTGCAGGCGCAGGTCGAGCGCGTTTTGAACAATCTTGAACTGGTCAAGCGCGAAGAGCTCGATGTGGTGCGCGACATGGCCCAAAAGGCCCGCGAAGAGAATGACAGACTCGCCGCGAGACTCGCAGAGGTTGAATCCAGATTGCAAACTCCCGCTCCTATGTGAATTCCGTGTGGAAGAATCAATCTTTAATGCCGCTGACTCTTGTGGCGACTCAAATGCTCCTCCAACTTGCTTCCACCTGATGTGATTCGTCAGGTTCGAGGGAACCACGGCAATGGGCGCGCAATTGGTATTTTCTAACATAGCTACGAATCCGCTTGATCTTATCGAGCGGCTGGCCGAGCGGCGGGACTGGTCGCTGGACCGCACCACCGACAGTGAAGTTACGCTCGTTGTCGAAGGAAAGTGGAGCGATCTGTATCTATCGCTGAACTGGAATGACGACATGGAGGCCCTCCTCGTTGCCTGCACGTTTGACGCAAAGGCCCCGCAAATGCGCAAGGATGAAGTGGGCCGCCTCACCAACCTGATCAACCGCCAGCTCTTCCACGGCCATTTCGATATTTGGGATGGCGATGGCAGCATTGTGTTCCGGACCAGCATCATCCTGTCAGGGGGTGCCGTGGCCAACGCCGCGCAATGCGAAACACTGGTGCGCATGAGTGTTGAAACCTGCCAGCGCTATTACCCCACATTCCAATATGTCTGCTGGGCCGGAAAATCCGCCAAGGAAGCCATGGAGGGCAGCATGCTGGAAACCCAGGGGGAAGCATGAGCATTCGTCTTGCCGGAACCCTCGTTTTGGTGGGCGCAGGCAAGATGGGTGGCGCAATGCTCGAAGGCTGGCTGGCTTCGGGAGCTGATTCCAAAAAAATAGTGGCGCTCGATCCCTTTGCATCCGACGATATGAAGTCCCTGCTCGCCAAACATGGCGTGGCACTCAACAAGGAAATTTCTTCGATCACTGATGCGGAAGTTGTGCTGATCGCCGTGAAACCGCAACTGATGGAAGAAGTTCTGCCAAATATCGTGCCGCTCGGAAAATCAAATCCGCTGATTATTTCCATAGCCGCCGGCAAGACCATCGCAACATTTGAGAAGCATTTCGGCAAAGCTGCCGCCGTCATTCGCACCATCCCCAACACACCTGCCGCAATCGGCCGGGGGATCACAGCCATGGTCGCCAATCCGAATGTATCACCCGCGCAACTGCAACTGGCGGAGAGCTTGTTAAGCGCCATCGGCGAGGTGGTAACGGTCGACAAGGAAGAGTTGATTGATTGCGTGACGGCTGTTTCCGGTTCCGGGCCAGCTTATGTTTTCTATCTCACCGAATGTCTGGCAAATGCCGCGGAAAAAATCGGCTTGGCTCCAGCGCTTGCCATGCAACTGGCCCGCGCAACTGTGGCGGGATCGGGTGAATTGATGCGGGTCACCGGAACAGAGGCCGCAACGCTTCGGCAAAATGTGACATCTCCCAAGGGAACAACCCATGCTGCACTACAGGTTTTGATGGCTGAAAATGGCATGGCTCCCCTGTTTGAGAGGGCGGTCAAGGCGGCGGCCGATCGTTCCCGCGAGCTCGCCAGTTAAATGATCACCTTCGATGATTTCCGGAAAGTCGATATCCGGGTTGGAACCATCATCGCGATTGAACCCTTTCCGGAAGCGCGCAAACCCGCCTTCAAACTGCGCATCGATTTTGGCCCGGAAATCGGCGTCAAGAAATCCTCCGCCCAAGTCACAAAATACTACACGCCCGAAACACTCATGGGCCGCCAGGTTGCCGCCGTCGTGAATTTCCCGCCGCGTCAGATCGGCCCCTTCATGTCAGAAGTGCTGACCCTCGGCTTCCCTGACCATGAAGGAGATGTGGTCCTGGCCGCAGTTGAGCGAGCCGTCCCAAATGGCGGGCGACTGTATTAAACCGGAATTTGCACCATCGCCCGAAGCCCGCCCATGGGGCTATCGCCAAGCGTAATCTCGCCGCCATGGGCGTGGGCAATATCAAGAGCGATCGCCAGCCCCAGTCCTGTTCCTGTTTCATCAAGGTTACGCGCGTGATCCAGCCGCACAAACGGGCGGAACGCGTCCCCGCGGCTTTCCGCTGGAATGCCAGGACCATCATCATCCACCAGAAACGTGAGCAGCCTGTTTTCCACTTTGCCCTGCACCTTCACATGACTCGCATAGCGCACCGCATTGCCCATCAGATTTGAAATCAGACGCCGGAAAGCGTTGGGCTTCAGCTTCACGTCAATATCCTGCACATCCAGGCTGACACTTGATTTTCCGCGCCCAATTGCCGATGCCACCGAACTGGAAACCTGCAGCAGATTTATGGCCTCAGTCGTTTCGCCGCCATCACCCCGCACAAAGGCCATGTAGGCTTCCAGCATGCGTTGCATTTCCTCAACGTCTTCCTTGAGCGGCTTGACCTTTGGCCCATCGCCCAGAAACGCCAGTTCCAGCTTGAAGCGCGTCAAAATAGTGCGAAGATCATGCGAAACACCGGCCAGCATGACCGTGCGTTGCTCCACATGCCGGGAGATGCGGCTCTTCATGTCGAGGAAAGCAAGGCCCGCCTGGCGAACTTCCGTGGCGCCATGCGGGTTGAACTTGGCAACTTCACGCCCCATGCCAAAACTCTGTGCAGCCTTCGCCAATTCGACAATGGGCGCTATCTGCTTGCGCAAGAACAGCACGGCGATCAGCAGCAGGACCAGCGACGAGATGAGCATCAACAAAAGGAAGATTTGTGTGCCCGGCGCCGAGGCGCGATCCTCGTCAATCAGAATTCTAAAAATCAGCCCCTTCTCAACTTCCACCCTGATCTCAACTTTTCCGTCCTGCGCCGAGCTGTCGATCCAGAAGGGCCGCCCGGTTTCCCGCTCAAGATATTTTGTCATCTTGTCATCCACCAGCGAATACAGCGCTCTGCTGATGGGCGGCGGCAGCTGTCCGCCTCGCGTGATCTGCAATTCAAATTTCAACCGCTCCGTCGCAATGCGCTCAATTTCCCGGATGGCGGATTCCGATTTATCTGACTTGTCATAAAGGTCAGTGACCAGCCCAACTTCGCGCGCGAGCGAACGGCCTAATGCCTTGGTCACGTTATCCCAATGGCGTTCAAGGATAATGCCGGCCATGATGGTTTGCAGCAGCACAATGGGTGCTATGAGAATGATGAGAGAACGATAATAAAGGCCTTGCGGCATGTGTCGCTCAAGAAAGCGGTTGAAGCGGTAGTACAGACTGTTCATCGCCGCACCTCGCCATCCACCATCAGCGCATAGCCAGCGCCCCGCATGGTTTGCAGGTAAACCGGATTGGCAGGGTCAGCCTCAATTTTTTGCCGCAGGCGATTGATTTGCACGTCAACGCTGCGGCTTGAATCTTCTGGTCCCGACTGCGAGAGTTCAAGACGGCTGAGTGGCGCTCCCGACTTGTGGATCAACTGGCGCAGTAGTTCTTTTTCGCCCGATGTCAGCCGAACCAATTCGCCAGACCTGCGAAGCTCGCCCCGCGTGACATTGAACTGAAAATCCCCAAAGCGGACATCTGTCTTTGGTGCTTGTTGGACCACAGCCCGCCGCAAGAGATTCCTTATCCGCAACAATAATTCCTGCGGCTCGAACGGTTTTGTCAGATAGTCATCACTGCCCGTTGCAAGACCCGCAATGCGATCATCTGAATCAGCCAGTGCCGACAACATCAAAACCGGAATGTCCAATCCCCCTGCCCTCAGGCCGCTGGTAAACTTCAGCCCCGTCTCGCCAGGCATCATGACATCAAGTACCAGCAGATCGAACGCAATTCCCCGCATCCGTTCGCGCGCTTCCGCTGCAGTGCGCGCAACTGTCACCATGAAACCATTTTCAATGAGGTAGGACTTGATCAACTCGCGTATGCGGCGATCATCATCAACCACCAGAATATGATAGGCCTCAGCCGCCATTCTTCGCACCTGCGCTGCGCACCCTGTCAATCCAGCCCTGAACATCCTCGCGATTCTCAGGGCTGATCAGATGATAAAGCATCGCCCGCATCGCATTGCCCTCAATAGGCGACACCTCTGTCACTGCGCGACGAATGCGTGTTTTCTGGGGAGCCATCAACTGCTGCCGCAGGTTTTCGCCTTTTTCAGTGAGATGCAGGAGCCGTTGCCGCCGATCAGTCTCGCCTTCCTTCTGAAAAACATACCCCTTGTCGATCAAATCCTTCAAAACGCGGCTGAGGCTTTGCTTGGTGATCCGCAGGATATCAAGCAACTGTGCGACTGTCATGCCCGGGTCGCGTCCAACAAAATGCACCACCCGGTGGTGGGCACGCCCAAATCCCAGTTGCTCAAGCAAAGCATCAGGATCAGACACGAAGTCTCTGTAAGCAAAGAACAAAAGCTCAATAAGAGCCACAGTTTCATCATCATCCAAGGTATTCGCAAAATTTATGTCAGTCATATTGACATATTTATCCATTTTTGTTACGTTTACCCATCGCAGAACGCAATGTTATTGCGCAATCAGCTGATTTGGCCTGTTTCACAATAACATATAAGCGGTTCCGTCAGAAAAATCGAATTGGGAGAATTCCGATGAGCATCATTCCATTTGACCAGCGTGAAGGTTCAATCTGGTTCAACGGCGAGATCGTTCCATGGAAGGATGCCAAGGTTCACGTGCTCACCCATGGCCTCCATTATGGCTCTAGCATATTCGAGGGCGAGCGCGCCTATGCGGGAAAAATCTTCAAATCCCGCGAACATTCCATTCGCTTGCACAACTCTGCGAAAATCATGGATTTCGAGCTCCCCTATTCCGTTGACCAGCTCGAAGCGGCCAAAGCCAGAGTTGTCGAGCTCAACGGCGGCGGTGATCAATATGTCAGGCCCGTCGCCTGGCGCGGCTCCGAAATGATGGCCGTTTCCGCCCAGCACAACAAGATCCACGTGGCCATCGCCACCTGGGCCTGGCCCTCCATGTTTGATCCTGAAACAAAGATGAAAGGCATCAGGCTGGATATCGCCGATTACCGCAGGCCCGACCCGCAATGCGCGCCCGTTCACGCCAAGGCCGCAGGCCTTTACATGATTTGCACCATCTCCAAGCACAAGGCCGAGAAGAAGGGCTATGCCGATGCCATGATGCTCGATTGGCAAGGCCGTGTGGCCGAATGCACCGGCGCCAATATCTTCTTCACGCGCGACGGCGCCATTCACACACCCATTGCCGATTGCTTCTTGAGCGGCATCACCAGAGCCACCGTCATGGAATTGGCCAGGCAGCAGGGCATGGAAATCATCGAGCGCCGCATCATGCCGGACGAGCTTCCCGAATTTAACGAGTGCTTCATCGTAGGCTCCGCCGCAGAGGTAACGCCCGTAGCCGAAATCGGCCCCTACAAGTTCAAGCCAGGGAATATCAGCCGCGCCCTGATGGATGCTTATTCCATTGCGGTGCGGGCTTAAAACCCAGTCTTGACTTTGTTGCTCAATTGAGCTACAAATCCATTTTCAGGGAGTTTCCGCAATGGTCGCCACCGCTTTCGTGCGCGCTCGCATCGACGAAAAAATCAAGGATGAAGCCGCAGCCGTACTGGCTGAGATGGGCCTCACCGTGTCCGACGTGGTGCGCATGACCCTGACCCGTGTGGCCAGGGACAAAGCCCTGCCCCTTGAACTCAAAATTCCAAACGCTGAAACCCGCGCTGCCATGGCTGAGGCAAACGAATTGATAAAGGCCCACGAAGCCCGCTTCTCTGATGCGCAGGAACTCTTCGATGCCCTCGACAAAGCCGCCAAGCGGTAAACGCGCAACCCTGCCGCGATCAGCGGACTCCGCAAAAAGCTTTGTCAAAGACTGGGATCGCCTGTCGCGAACTGGCAGATACAACATGCGCCAACTCAAAGCGGCAATTCTCTTGCTCATCGCCAACGATGATCCCTTGGGCCCGGAATGGCTCGACCATCAGCTGAAGGGCGAATCGGCCAACTGCCGCGAATGTCACATCGGCGGTGATTTCCTCTTGATCTATCAAGCCAGCGAAAAGTCAATTGTGTTCGTGCGGGCGGGAACGCACGCTGAACTTTTTGAATGAAGGAAAATCACTGCATTTCAGTGACCGCATTGCGGTGATATGGTCGACGGAACCCGCTCTCGGCATCAGGATATGCCATGATGGTTCTGTTTAGTGATCCAACAAAGAAGCCATCCACCACATCACCGCAATTCACCGTAATGCTGCGCGTTCCTTGTCCGAAATAAGCGTGCTCATTGTAATCCCTCTCTGACTGTTGCAGACATCACGAAGCAATAAATATCGGTGAAGACACGTTCCTTGGGCACCCGCACTCCGCCATAGTCAATTTCAACTTCAACGCTCTCATAGGTGCTGGCATTCATGGTGAATTTTGCAACTGTGCTACCATCTGCGGTACGATATGCAATGTAGCCACTGGCCGGTAACAGGCTTATCCAAGTCAACGATTCGCTCTGGGGATTTAGGCTGTATGCAAAAAAATGTCGGCCGATCTCGATGGTTTTCATATCTTCATGCCAACCTGTCATCACGACTGGACTGTCATCATAGCGTAATCTGATTTCTGCGACTGGTTCCCCGTATCGCAGGAGTTTCGACGTCAGATGTCGGCCAGACCAAAATGTCCACCAAGGAATCTGTTTTGGTTCAATTGGCGTGAACGCAATTTCATTGGCGGGACAAGGATCAATGTTTTCGCCAGCGCTCGCGGGGCCAGCAACAAGGACCGAGCCAGCGCAAACAAGCGCAGAAACGATTGCAAAAAGGAAGAATTTAGAATTACGCTGCCAGTGCATTTAATTCAGGTCCCGAAGTTCTGATTCCATCACATCCCACATCCGAACCCACTTCATCGGGCCGCCCAAACCAGTCCGCGCTCCACAATCGTCGCCAACTCCTTAATCGCGAATTCATCCGCCGTGTGCCCCAGCGCTGAATAAAACACCCGGCCCTTGCCGTAAATTTTCTTCCACACCACGGGCATCACAACACCTTTCGCCCAGTCGCAATGTTCGCCCGAAAATGTGGTGGTGGCCAGCACTTCGTTGGCCGGGTCCACATGCATGTAATATTGCTCGGAGTGGTAATCGAAATCACCAACGCCTTGCATGATCGGATCATCGTTCCTCACGATGTTCACCCGGTAGTCGATGATGTTGCCGGGGTGGGACACCCACTGGCCGCCGGTCATGAACTGGTATTCGGTTTCATTGCGGAAGGCGTCGCACATGGTGCCGTGAAAGCCACCGAGCCCCACGCCACCCTTGACCGCCGCGCAGATATTTTCCACTTCGTGCTTTTCGATTGTCGACATGGTGACCATCGGCACGATGAGATGAAGCTGGGCGATGGCGGGATCGGCATAGGCCGTGGTGGAGTTTTCCACGCGCACCTCAAAACCGTTGCGCTCCAGAAGGCCGCGCACGATGGCGCTTGAGCGTTCGGGGGTGTGCCCTTCCCACCCGCCCCACACGACAAGAGCGGATTTTTTCGGCATGATGATGCTCCCTTTGTCCCGGGCGTCACGTTACAGTTTGCGGCGAAAGGCGCCAGCGGTTTCACAATGCTCCCCCGGCGCCAAATAGCATCCACACCATGGAGGCTAGTAAAGGGAATATTTCTATTATAAGTTGAATTTAATCCTAAGACATCTCCGGAGGCCGTGGGCGGGAATCAGCCCCTGTCCGCTACCACCCTAGCCGGGCCCCCTTGAATCCCGCTGTACGGCCCTTAAAATAGGCTTAAACACCTATCAAGTGCTTTATGTCCCACAAACGCGAACGTCGCTTGACAGTCGTTAAACCATTCAGGCATTGAGGTGCCCTCATCCGGCCATTGGCTTTCACTTCAACCATCAGGACTCCCATGAAAACCCTCGACGCCAAGCTCGCCCGCATCAAGGCTGGCAAATACACCCCCAAGGACTTCATCATCGCCGACGCCAAGGATGGCGATATGGGATTTGGGGCGACGGCTCCGGGCCCGAGGCGTGACGGTTCGGGGATGAAAACCAAAGCTGAGTACCTCGCCGCCATGACTGACATGACCAAGTCCGGCCATGTCGATATCATGCTGATGTCGGCCTCATCAGCCGAAGCGCTGGTGGCCAAAAAGGTTTTCGCCAAGAACAAGGTCACGCCCGCCGTTCGCCTCAATAATACAACCGATATCTGGTCCCAGCGGGGATCAAACTACAAAGAAAGCTTTCAGCAGCCCTTCCGCACCGCCCGGTCAAAGCAGGTCAAGCGCTTCGCCGATCTCGGCCTCTACTCGGTCACCTTCTCCAACAACATCGATGCCGACCGCCGCACCCTCGAGGAATATCGCATCTTCCGCGCCGAAGCCTCCGCTGCCAAAATGCGCCACTTTCTTGAAGTCTTCAATCCGGCCATGGATATCGGCCTGAAAGGCGCGTCCCTCGGCGAATACATCAATGACTGCATCGTCAGCTGTGTTGCCGGCATGGCGTCGGATGAATTCCCGCTCTTCCTGAAAATGCAATACAATGGAGCCGCCGCCATGGCGGAGCTCGCGGCCTACGATCCCGCCCGGCTGATTGTCGGCATCCTCGGTGGCGCCCGCGGCACAACCCGCGACACCTTTGAACTTGCAGGCCAGGCCGAGCGCAATGGCGCCCGCGTGGCTTTGTTCGGCCGCAAGATCAATTATGCTGAGGCCCCGCTGGAGCTGGTTCGCCTCATGCGCGCCGTTGTTGAACGCAAGACCACCGGGCTTGACGCGGTCAAGGCCTATCATGGCTATCTCGCCAAGCACAAGCTCAGGCCCGACCGCGAGCTGAGCGTGGATTGCGAAATCACCGACCCCGTGCTCAAGGGCTAGGGATGGAGCGAAGCGGCATCCTCTGCGGCGGCGCCTGGTGTGTTGACCTGATATTGATGGTCGACCATTGGCCCGCTGAGGAAACCGTTTCAACCGTCAAGGCCGAAAAAATTTTTGGCGGCTGCCCCGGTCACAATATGTCAACGGCCCTCAAGCGTTTGGGCGCCCCCTTCCCGGTCGAGGGCTTGGGTCTCCTGGGTGATGATGCCGAGGGAAAATATCTGCTTAAGGTTTGCGCTGAACTTGGAATTGACAGTTCCGCGCTTGAGGTTCGCAAAGGCATAACCACCGCCATAACCCTGGTAATGAATTCGCAGGCAACCGGCAAGCGCACATTCTTTTACACGCCCGGCGCCCATGCCTTGCAAACGCCCGATGATTTTGATTTCACCAGGACACGCGCCCGCATCGCTCACCTCGGCCTTCCTGGCATGCACGAAAAACTCGATGCGCCCTGGAAAAAGGAAGTTTCCGGCTGGGTAACCGTTTTGAAAAAAGTGCGGGAAGTCGGGCTAAAAGCCAATTTCGAGATGGCCTCAATCCCGCCCGAGCGCACCCGCGTCGCGATGAACCCCATGCTGCCCTGGCTCGACACCCTTATCATCAATGACTGGGAAGCGGGAGCGCTGGCCAATATCGAAACCGTCAGGGATGGTATCACCGATGTTGCGGCGTGCCGCAAAGCCGCCGCATACCTGATCGCCCATACGCAGCTTTCCTTTATCGCCGTGCATTTTCCGTTTGGCGGAATTGTTCTTTCGCGCAGCGGCGAAGTGACCGAGCAATCATCGGTCAACGTTCCTCAATCAGCCATAGTGGGAAGCAACGGCGCTGGCGACGCCTTCGCCGCGGGCATTCTGTTTGGTCATCATGAGGGCTGGCCCATGCAAAAGTCCCTGCGCCTCGCCCACGCCAGCGCCGCCGCAAGCCTGCGGTCAGAAACCACGACCGGTTCCATTATGCCGTGGGCCGACTGCCTCGCACAAGCCGATAGCTGGGGCTGGCGTAGCTAAGATTCGGCGACCCTGCTTCCGACGGGCCGCCTCATCAACAGGCCGGGAAACGAAACTTTATTTGGCATTGGCACATCAATGGGCTTCACGGCAACAAAGCCCAGTAAACGGTAGAACAGCTCCGCGTTCAAACTGGAGTAACATTCAAATTCCGCAATGCCAATTGCGCTGGCGGCGTTTTGACACTGTTCAAAAACCATCCGTCCCAGTCCCTGTCTTGTAAAATCAGGATGGGTGGCAAATTGCCGAATGTGCGCCAGACCCTTTTCCACACCGCCATTTCCAGGCCTTTCACAGGTCCAACCCCCGCATGCAACAACCCTGCCTTGCTCATTCTGCACAACATAAAACCTTCCGGATTGCAGCAGCTTCAGATTTGCCTGCGTCATAATCTCAAGTGCCCGCAACTGCTCAGGTGTGTAACTCGCAGCCATCAAGCGAGGATATGCAACTTGCAGAAGCGCCGTCACTTCTTCCGCGTCATCCGAACTTGCAACACGGATGCTGAAATGATCTTTCATGCCGGATCCAAAAAATGTGGTTGTGGCTTCACCGCCAGAATGACAGATTTGCCAACAGAGGCAAGACTCTGATAACGAATATCGATGTTGGAATTGTGCGATTTCCTGATCATTGGTGGAGGTTCCGCTGGCTGCATCATCGCCAAGCGCCTTGCTGAAAAAACCACCGGCCGCATCATTCTGCTGGAAGCCGGAAAATCCGACGAGGGCGACCCGGCCGCAACCGATCTTTCGCGGCTTGACGAACAAACTGCCGACTATGACTGGGGCTTCAAGGCCTCAGCGCTCGCGGGCGGAAGGCCCGAACTGAGATATGCCCGCGCGAAACTTCTTGGCGGTTGCGCCAACCACAATGATTGCGCCTTTCTCCGCCCGCCCGATTCCGATTTCGATGCCTGGTAAAGCCTAGGGGCCAAGAACTGGGGCGCCGCCGCCATGACAAAATATTTTGATCGCGTTTTGGAGAACACTGTCATTGAGCCTTCCCCACGCCACCCCGCCAGTCAGGCCTTTGTGGATGCCGGGAAAGAACTCGACCTCAAGGAAATGGATTTCTCCCGTGGTATTTCAGCAGGCGTTGGCTATTTCCCGCTCAACGCAAAAGGCCGCCTGCGGCAATCCTCGTCAGTCACTTATTTGCATCCCCTCGCCAACCTGCCAAGGCATCTGGAAATCTGGACGCAGACCCAGGCCGCCAAAATCAACATCGAGAGTGGCAAAGCCATTGGTGCCGAAACAACACGCGGACCCATTCATGCCAGCCGCGCTGTTATCCTGACCTGTGGTTCCATTCAAACGCCCCAGCTCATGATGCTGTCAGGCCTCGGCCCCGCCCATCATTTGAAAACGCTGGGCATAGGAATCGTGGCCGACTTGCCCCATGTGGGCGAACATCTAAGGGATCATGTGGCCGCCCCCATCGTATGGGAAACTCACGCCCCAATCGCCCCCTGGGAGATTTGCCCGTTCGAAGCCACGATGATGTTGAAACTGGTTGATGACGCGCCCGCGCCTGATGTATTGTTCCATTTCGGCCTGCGCATAAGGGAAAAATACGGCGACGATCCAAAACTCAGCGTGAACGGCCCCGCCGTCAAAGCCTCGCCCAATGTGACACGCGCCCGAAGTGAAGGCCAGGTGAAACTGGCAAGTTCTGACTATCGCGACCACCCCCTCATCAACCTCAATTATCTATCGGACCCCTACGACATGGCGCTCTTGCTCAAAGCCATGCGCTTCACCAGAAGGCTTTTCGAAACCAAAATCTTCCAGTCCTTGTGCAAATCCGAAATCCACCCTGGCCCTGATGTGCAGACTGATGACGAATGGGCCTCCTACATCAGAAGCGTCTGTGAAACCGTCTATCACCCCTGCGGCACCGCCAGCATCGGTCACGTCGTTACACCCGAACTCAAAGTGAAAGGCATCGGCAACCTCTACATCGCCGACGCCTCGATTTTTCCCGCCATGATCACCACCAACATAAACTGCGCCGTGATGATGGCGGCGGAAAAGGCGGCGGATTTGATAATGGCCTAAATGGCAACAACCCTCTCGGCGAGGTAAGCCAGCAGCTCTGCAACCTTCTCAGGCTTCACTTCCTCCAGCGCACCGCTCTGCAACTTGCCCAAATAAAACGGCCCGTACTGTACCCGGATCAAGCGGTTCACAACGCAGCCAAAATGCTCCATCAATTTGCGGATTTCGCGGTTCTTGCCTTCGGTGAGGGCAACGCGGTACCAGGTGTTGCTGCGTCCGCTGCCGTCGTATTCTTCAACAAACTCGGCTCCACGGTAGTTCACGCCATCAACGACAATGCCATCGGCAAGAACTGTAATATTTTCAGGCGTCAGTCGGCCCCTCACCCGCACCCGGTAAACTCGCGACAGGGCTGTTTCCGGGCTCATCAGCGCCTGCGCCAAGGGACCATCGCTGGACAACAGCAACAAACCTTCGCTGTTAACATCCAGGCGGCCGACGCTCATCAGGCGCGGCAGGCCCGGTGCTGTCATTGATGCGAGATCAAAAATCGTGCGGCGGTTCTTGTGGTCCCGGTGCGTGACCAGGACATCCAACGGCTTGTTGAGCACAAACAATCGGGGCAACGGCTTCGTCGAAGGCGCCACCACCTTGCCATCGAGTGTTACAACATCGCCTTCTTCGGCGGGCATCGTTGGCAGCGCCACTTCGCCATTGATCTTGACGCGCCCCTCAGCCACCATGCGCTCAGCCTCGCGCCTGCTGCCAATCCCAGCTTTCTGCAAATAAACATTGAGCCGCATGTCAGCCGCCGGTGACTGGCGGGAAGAATGCGACTTCGCGGGCGCCCACAATCGAGGCATCAAGCGAAGCGTGTGATTGGTCGATGGCCACTTTCAAGGTGCGCAAATCCGCAAACGCTGCCGCAGTGCCTTCGTCCCGCAATTTCAGGAAATCAATCAGTGCGCTGACAGTCGTGATGTGAGCCGGGATATCAACTTCATCCTGTCCCCGCCCGACGATCTGCCGCAACCGCGCAAAATATAAAACTTTCATTCCTCTTCCACCACATGCCGGATGCCCGCGCGGAAATAATCATAACCGGTATATAAGGTCAGCGCGGCTGCAATCCATAAAAACGTGATGCCGGTTTCAGTGGTGTAGGGAATAATCCTGTCGCCCGCGGGGCCCGCAATCAGAAAGCCGATAGCCAAAAGCTGAACCGTGGTTTTCCACTTCGCAATCTGCGTCACTGGAACTGAAACCTGCAACCCGCCGAGATACTCCCTCAAACCTGACACCAGAACCTCGCGCGCCAGAATGATGATTGCCGCCCAGATGTGGCCGCCAAACAGAATGCCGTCAGCTGAAAGGACCAGCAGCACAACAGCCACCAGAACCTTGTCGGCAATGGGATCCAGCATGACGCCGAGCGATGATTGCTGCTGCCATTTTCGCGCCAGATAGCCATCGAGAAAATCTGTAATGGCGGCCACCACATAGATAATGAGCGCCACCCAGCGCGCCGTATTGCCTCCATACATCAGCAATCCGGCAACCACGGGCACAGCCAGAATGCGGCCATAGGTGAGCACATTTGGCAGGTTCCAAATTTCCTTGAAGCGGGTCTTCCGTGGCCTAGCGTTGCTCATTGCCGTTCTGCACCATCATGGAAGTGATCATAGATTGCCTGCGCCAACGCCGTATTCACACCTTCAACTTGCGCCAGGTCGCCCGCACTTGCCCGCGACACAGCTTTGGCCGATCCAAAGCTTCGGAGCAACGCTTTCTTGCGCAACGGTCCTATGCCAGCAATTTCATCCAGTGGATTGACCCCCATCGCCTTGGTGCGCCTGGCGCGGTGGCTGCCGATGGCAAAACGATGCGCCTCGTCACGCAACCGCTGAATGTAATAGAAGACAGGATCGCGCGCCGCCAGCATGAAGGAAGGCTTTCCCGCCACGAAGAAATGCTCCCGGCCCGCATCCCTGTCCGGCCCCTTGGCAACGCCCACAACAGCAAGATCACCAACTCCCAGATCATCCAGAACACCCCGCACAGCAGAAAGCTGGCCTGCTCCGCCATCAATCAAGAGCAAATCCGGCCAAGTGGAACTTTCCGCATCCCGCTCGCCCTCTTCTTTCAGAAGCCGCGAGAACCGCCGCGTCAGCATTTCGCGCATCATGCCGAAATCATCACCGCCAACCAGGTCTTCCGACTTCATGTTGAACTTGCGGTATTGCGATTTCATCAGGCCATCAGGCCCCGCCACCACCATGGCGCCAACCGGATTGGTGCCTGAAATATGGGAGTTATCATATATTTCAATGCGTTTTGGCGTTTCCGGCAATCCAAAGGCTTCCGCCACACCTTTCAGCAGCTTGGCCTGCGAAGAAGACTCCGCCACCTTCCGCCCGCCAGCTTCGCGCGCATTTGTGACGGCATGTTCAACCAGCGAACGCTTTTCACCCCGCTGCGGAACCAGAACTTCGACGCGGTGACCTGAATGGGTGGAGAGCGCCTCCGCCAGCAAATCCAGCTCTTCAATATCATGCGACAGCAAGACCTGTCTTGGAATTGGCTTGTCGTCGTAAAATTGCGAAACGAAACTCGCCAGAATTTCAGCAATCTCCATGGATTTGTCAGTCCGCGGAAAATACGCACGCGTCCCCCAATTCTGGCCCGACCGGATGAAAAAGACCTGAATGCAAGTCTGCCCGCTTTCCTGAGCCAGGCCAAAAATATCAGCCTCATCAACAGTTTGAGGGTTTATGCCTTGTGATTGGGTAACAAAACTCATGGCCTGAATGCGGTCGCGCAACCGCGCCGCCGTTTCAAAATCCAGGGCGTCCGAAGCAGCCTCCATGGCGCTCGCCAGTTCAGCCTTCACAGCCTGGCTTTTGCCCTCGAGAAAGTTTTCGGCCTCCCGCACCAGTTCGTTATAAGCGTCCATCTCGATGTAACCGACACAAGGCGCCGAACAGCGCTTGATCTGGTGCAGCAGGCAAGGCCGCGAGCGGTTTGCATAAACGCTGTCATTGCAAGATCTTAGAAGGAATGCCTTCTGCAATGTATTAAGTGATTGATTGACCGCCCCCGCCGAAGCGAACGGCCCATAATAACTGCCCTTCCGCGACCTGCTGCCCCGATGCTTGACAAGCTGCGCCACCGCATGATCCTTGGCGATCAGGATATAGGGAAATGACTTGTCATCGCGCAAAATCACATTGAAACGCGGCTTCAGTTTCTTGATGAGGTTGGCTTCCAGCAGAAGCGCTTCGGCCTCGGTCTCGGTGGTGACAAACTCCATGTTCACCGTGAGCGAGATCATCAAGGCGATGCGGTTGTTGTGGCCCTGCCCCCGCGCATAACTCGAAACCCGGTTCTTGAGATTGCGGGCCTTGCCCACATAAATGGCGTCACCCTTCACATCAAACATGCGGTAGACACCAGGCTTGCCGGGAAGCCGCGTCACAAAATCGCGGATAATCTCCGGGCCACTGAGATTTGCAGGCTCATCATTCATGGACGCCATTCAAACACGAGAACCAGGCAGCCCTTGTCAGTGCGCGTGTTGTGGTAGGAGTTGGGCGGAAAACTGATGAGGTCCCCCGCCTTGATAACCGTGCCATCGCTTTCAACGGCCCCACCTTCCAGCACATAAAATTCCTCATATCCCGGATGCACATGAGGGATTGTGACAGCCCCCGGCAACATCTTGAAATAATAGCTGCCGCATTGGGTTTTGGGATTGAAAGTGACAGGCAGCCATTCACAACGGTTTTCCGCCGTGTAACCCTCAAGCCTGTAAGGTTCAAACCTGTCACGCTGATGCTGGGTGATTGGCGGAACGCTAAATGGCCGGCTCATGGTCTTACTCTCTCAATCTCAATGCCCACGCTTCTGGCGTTTGCAATAATGTCGGGCTTCTCAATGCGAACCCGCGCCGCCATCACGCGCTTGTCTTTCAAACACGACGCGGCAATAAGCTCGGCTAGTGTCTCCACCAGATTCACATGGCCCTGCGCGATGACGGCCTCAACTTTTTTCACGACAATTTCATAACTCACCACATTGCTGATATCGTCAGCAATGGTTTGCTCCCCCTCCAAAACCGACAGGTCAATGCTCACGATGATCCGCTGTGGCGCCACTTTTTCATGCTCATGAATGCCAAGCGTTGCCATAACCTCAAGGTCGCGCACAAACACATGGCGCAATCCTCCCAAAGCGCTGGCTACATGATGGGATATTTTTGGAACGCTATTCATCGATAAACCTCAGGCTTTGTTTGGCGTGAGTATAACATAATGTTTGCGCACTTTCTTGACAGTTTCCCAGGTGCCTTTGAAGCCCGCCGGAATGATGAAGCCATCGCCCTTTTTGAGTTTCCACTTTTTTCCCTTGTCGTTGGTGAGAATGGCTTCGCCCTCAATAAAGTGGCAGAATTCCCATTCCACATAATCAACCGGAACCTTGCCCGGCGTTGATTCCCAGATGCCGCAAAACAGCCTGTCGTCTTCACCGACAAAATGGTTCCACGTCTTGGTCTTGTATTTGCCTTTGATGAGCTTTGCGGGATCAGGCGCGCCCACATCAACTTTGGGCGCCTTTCGGCCACTGGTTTTCATCACGATCAAATCAGTCATGTTTGGCCTTTCCCAGCAATTCATCTTTTGTCGGCTTAAAATCAGCTGCGATCCAGAAATCTTCCAGCCGCTTGAGCTCCTGCCCCACATCCGGCCCGGATGAAAACCCTGCTGCCAAAAGATCCCGCCCGTTCAGAGGAAATTTCGGCGCCGGCCAACGGTTTGGCAAAGAGGGCATGCGTTTCCAGGCGCTATCCTGAAGGCTTGCGCGCGAACGCGCCCAGTTCAATGCCACGCCATCGCGCCAAGCCTGTTCGCCAACGGTATACAGTATGCGCCGCTGCTCATTCTCGCGCAGCTTGGGATTGAGCGAGGGGCCGTCCATCAGAAATTCGATGCGCCTGGCCTGCGCATTCGACAGGCGCCATGCATCGCGCAGCATGTGAGGTTTTTCTGCCAGCACAAATGCCCTGAGCAGCGGATCGCCAGGCAGGCGCTCCAGCGTACGGAATTCATCAGTATGTGCAATGATGTTCTTCAGCACACCATGCTTGGCCATCAGCTTGAGGATGGCAACCGCCTTTGGCCCCACCAGAAGCTTGAACATTTCCTGTGAAATGCGCTCGGCCGAAAGTGTCAGCAAACCCTTCTTCAGGCGCACGCAGGCCGCAAGGCTTGCCGCATCCGCCTTCATGTTTTCAAAAACACTCAGGAACCTGAAATATCGCAGAATACGGAGATAGTCTTCCTTGATGCGGGCAGCCGGATTGCCAACGAAGGTGATTCTGTTGCTGAGAATGTCCTTATAGCCATTGGCATAGTCATGGATTTTTCCGCGCGCATCGCAATAAAGCGCATTCATCGTAAAGTCGCGGCGCCTGGCATCTTCCGCCCAATTTTCGGTGAATGACACGACAGCCCGCCTGCCATCAGTTTCAACGTCTCGCCGGAGGGTTGTGATTTCATAGGTGCGGTGGCTGATCACCACCATGACGGTTCCGTGTTCAATCCCCAGGGGATGAACGCCGTAACCCGCAGCCTTGAATATGTCCACAATTTTCTGGGGGTCAAGTGTTGTGGCCAAATCAATGTCGCCCACCGGAATTTTCAAAAGTGCATTGCGAACCGCGCCCCCTGCCACACGCGCCTCTCCGTCAGCCTCGGCCACAACAGCAAAAGCCCGCTGCAGCGAAGGCTCGTTCAGCCAGCGCGCCCGCGCCAATGAGGGAAGCTTCGTCATGCGTAAAGCCTGTCATAAAGATTGCGGATCATGCCAGCCGTCGCTCCCCAGATATAGCGCTCCTGCCATGGCATAGCATAGTAGTATCGCGTTTTCCCCTGCCACTCGCGCGAATGCTTCTCGTGGTTTTCCGGCGACATCAGAAAGCTGAGCGGCACTTCGAACACCGCCGAAACCTCGCTCTCCTGTGGGCTGATAACAAAACCCGGACGCACCAAAGCAACCACCGGCACCACGTGATAGGCGGTCACCGTTATGTATTTGTCGAGAAAGCCAATGGGCTCAACAAATGAACGGTGCAACCCCGTTTCCTCCTCCGCCTCGCGCAGCGCTGCATCAACTACACCCAGATCCGTGTCATCAACGCGGCCCCCCGGAAAGGCCACCTGCCCCGCGTGGGATGACATGTGATCCGGGCGCTGCGTCAGCAAAACCGTGACCTCAGCTTCGCGCAACACCAGCGGCACCAGGACGGCCGCAGGCTTTGGCGCAACGCCCGCCGGAATCATGGGGGCCGCCTCATTCATGTCATCATCACCGCGCCCGGGCACAAGCGGCGGTTCGCGCAGCAACCTCAAACCCGCCCGCGCACGAACATCCGCCTCATCAAAAATCAATTTCAGAAGCTTTCTGCATGGGGAAAAATTGCCCTGTTGACCACACGCCAAACCACTCTCCTTCAATGGTGCCCTTGGCCACCAGATCGTAAAACAAGGCGCGCGACACCAGGGCCTCAAGCCGGGCGCGCATCAGCACATAGGGCTTTAGACCCGCAGTCCCCGCCTCCGCTTCAAACCGCAGGGGGTGCTCGGCGTCCACTTGAACTTCATCATCCACATTGGTCTCGAACCGGAGGATCTGCGAGCGCCCCTCGCCTTCCGTCTGCATGCGAATGGCCAGGAATGGCGCGTCATCAACCCGGATGCCGCACTTCTCCACAGGCGTTACGAGGTAATATTTACCATCTTCATCATGGCGCAAAACCGAGGCAAACAGCTTGAACAGCGGCTTTCGCCCAATCGGTGAATTCATGTAAAACCACGTGCCATCCTGGGCAATCCGCATATCGATATCACCGCAAAATGGCGGGTTCCACAGGTCAACCGGCGGATGGCCCTTGCCGCCAGCCGTTGCCTCTTTTAACCCTTGCAGCGGATTGCTTGCATCGCGCACTGTCGTTGTCATTATTTTCGTGCCTAAATCTGCTATGAGTCGTCTTTATTATGCCACTCTCGTTCACGAGGATGGCAAACCGCAACAAACCTTAGTGGAATCCATGGCAAGCATCAAATCGGCAAACAAGGAAATTCTCAAAGATCTCGAAGCCACTGGCGAGCGCCTCGAAAAAGTGCGGGTTGAAATCGGCAAGGTGATTTTCGGGCAAAATGAAGTGGTCGAATTGGCCTTGACCGCCATTCTGGCCGGTGGCCACGCGCTGCTGGTGGGAGCCCCAGGCCTAGCCAAGACCAAGCTGGCCACCACCTTGGGCAGCGTTCTGGGCCTCAATGAAAAGCGCGTGCAGTTCACCCCCGATTTGATGCCAGCCGATATCCTGGGTTCGGAAGTGCTTGATGAAACCGAAAATGGCCGCCGCCAGTTTCGCTTTGTCGAAGGCCCGGTGTTCTGCCAGTTGCTGATGGCCGATGAAATCAACCGCGCCAGCCCGCGCACTCAATCCGCTTTGCTGCAAGCCATGCAGGAACATCACGTAACAGTGGCCGGTGTGCGCCATGATTTGCCACGGCCGTTCCACGTGCTGGCCACCCAAAACCCCATTGAGCAGGAGGGTACTTATCCGCTTCCCGAAGCCCAGCTCGATCGCTTCATGTTTGAAATCGATGTGCCCTACCCCTCTCTCGAGGCCGAGCGTCGGATGCTCTATGCCACAACCGGAAGCGAGGATGAAAGCGCGGCAAAAGTTCTGGGCGTCACCGAGCTTCTCAATGCCCAGCGCCTCACCCGCCTCATTCCTGTTGGCGAACAGGTGACCGATGCCATTCTGCGGGTTGTGCGCTCTGCCCGCCCCGGCGAAGATGCAAGCTCCGAGATTAACAGCAACGTCGCCTGGGGTCCAAGCCCCCGCGCCAGCCAAGCCTTGATGCTGGGCATCCGGGCACGCGCCTTGTTGCAGGGCCGCCTCAGCCCCTCGATTGACGACGTGGCCGCCCTTTTGGCGCCAGTTTTCAAACACCGCATGGCGTTGAATTTCACCGCCCGCGCTGAAGGCGAAACCATTGAGGCGACAATTGAACGGCAAAAAAACCTGCTGAATTGATGAACGCAAGAACTGCATTGAAAGCCAATCCGGCGCTGGTGCTGAATGACCGCGCCGATGCTGCTTCGCGCGCCCTGCCACCCCTTTTGGTGGAAGCCCAGCGCATTGCGGCAACCGTCATCCTTGGCATCCATGGCCGCAAACGCGCCGGCCCCGGCGAAAGCTTCTGGCAATACCGCCCCTACAGCTTCGGCGATTCAACCCAGCGCATCGATTGGCGAAAATCCGCCCGCTCGGCTCACGTCTACATCCGCGAGAATGAATGGGAAGCCGCCAATACCTTGTGGCTGTGGGCCAACCCGACGAACTCCATGGATTTCAAATCCAAACTCAGCCCCACCACCAAGCGCGACCGAGCCTATCTCATAACCCTGGCGCTTGCTGCCCTGGCGCTCCGCGCCCATGAGCGCGTTGGCATGTTGGGAAGCCCCAACCGGGCGGGCCACGCAAGAGGCGCCCTCATTCCCATGGCCAACTGGCTCCTGCAAAATGAGGGCCCAAATCTGCCGCCCGTGCATCAGTTGCAAAAACACGCGGGCGTCGTATTGCTCAGCGATTTTTTGGATAGGCCGGAAACGATCGCAACCGTCATGCGCGCATTGGCCGCGCAAGGCGTCTCGGGCCATGTTGTGCAAATCGTTGATCCGGCTGAAGAGGCCCTGCCCTACGCGGGCCGTGTGGAATTTCGTGACATGGATGGCCCATTGAAATTCCTGGCGGGTAAAACCGAAACCATCCGCGAGGCCTATGTCGAAAAATTCAAAGCCCACCGCGAAGCGGTTCGTAAGCTTGCCCATAGCCTGCAATGGAGCTTCACCATTCATCACACTGATAAGTCCCCCGCCCAGCTTCTCATGGCGCTGCATGGCCTGATCGGCGAACGCCGATGATGGCCTTTCTGCAAGCCCTCACCTTTACAACGCCTTTGGCCTTGGCGGCACTCGCCTTGCTGCCCGTCGTCTGGTGGCTGCTCCGGTTCACGCCGCCAAAGCCACAAACCATAAAATTTCCACCCATCCGAATTCTGCTTGAGCTCGTCAGCAAAAAGGAACAGCCGGACAAAACGCCCTGGTGGCTCATGCTGCTTCGCCTGGCTATCGCCGCGCTGATTATTCTAGGCGTGTCACATCCCTACTATGCCCCCAACCAAATAGCGGCCACGAACAATTCCCCAATCCTGTTGGTCATCGACGACACCTGGGCCGCAGCTAGAAATTGGGACCATAGCAGCACACTCATGCGCGAGGTCATTGATAGCGCCAGAGCTGAGAACCTGACGATCAGCGTCGCAACTTCAGCGCCTTCCTCTCGCCCAGCCGAAATTGCGCCAAAAAATGCTGACGACGCGTTGAAGCAAATCGCGGCGCTGGAGCCCAAGGCCCTTGGACCTGATCGTGCTGGCCTGTTGACCCGGCTCAAAACCGGTTTTGGCAATGCCGCTGCGTTGCATGTCATTTGGATCAGCGATGGCATGGAGCAAGGCAGCGCCGCAACTTTTGGGGAAGGCTTGACGAGTCTTGCTAATGGCGGCGCCACTGTTGAAGTTGTCCTGCCGGAAGCTGCAAAACTTCCCCTGGCCTTTGCGCCACCTACAGCGGAAAATGGTCAGTTCAAAGTCCACATCCTGCGCACCGCCGCCACGACCCCGCGCCAGGTAAGCATAAGAGCGCTGGCAGCCAACGGCCAAAGCATCGCCGATTTCAAAATGAACTTTGCAACGAACTCGGCACAGGCAGACGCAACGCTGGATTTGCCCATTGAGCTCCGCAACAAGGTGCAACGCCTGCAGATTGAAGACGAGCGCAATGCGGCAGCTACCTACCTGATCGACGATCGCTGGCGGCGCAAGACGATAGCACTGCTGTCCGGCAATTCCCTCGAGGACGCGCAACCCTTGTTGGCGCCGCTTTACTATGTGTCCAATGCCATCGAACCCTATGCCGAAATCAGCCAACCAGAAAACTCAACAGAACTGCAAGGCCTGCTTGATGCGGGCCTGTCCATGCTGGTGCTGGCTGATATCGGCGTGATGCCGGAAGAAGATGCACGCCGTATCAAATCCTGGCTCGAACGCGGCGGTGTATTGCTGCGCTTTGCCGGCCCTCGGTTTGCGTCAGCCCAGGATGAGTTGGTGCCTGTAACACTGCGCGAAGGCGGCCGCACTTTGGGATCGACATTGAGCTGGGAGACACCACAAGGGTTGCAGGAATTTCCCGAAAACAGTCCATTTGCCGGGCTTGCGCCAGATGGCAACGTCACAGTTTCGCGCCAGGTTTTGGCCGAACCAGATAGCAAGCTGCCAGATAGGGTATGGGCCAGCCTAGCCGATGGGACACCCCTTGTCACCGCCAGCAAACAGGGCAAGGGCCTGATTGTGCTGTTCCATGTGACCGCCAACGCCGATTGGTCAAACCTGCCACTTTCCGGCCTGTTCGTGGAAATGTTGCGCCGCGTGACTGACCTGGCGCCGGGTGCTGGCGGCGTCGCCGCTGTGGCAGGTGCAACGCCGGAGGAGCGCGCAACTTCTTTCAGCCCGCGCCTGGCATTGGCGGGAACCGGCGAATTCATGCAGAGCCTGCCTGACACAAAACCAATCTCACCCACAGACATCGAAAAGGCCAAAGCCACTCCGCAGACGCCAGCGGGCCTTTACAGCAGAGGTGCTGCCGAACGGGCCATCAATGTGCTGCCAGATACATTCGCCATGACCGCAATCACGCAGTTGCCAAGCGGCATAGCACTGCGAAACTTCGCGCCCCAGCAACGCCAGGCCCTGGCGCCCATGCTGTTCACACTCGCATTTCTGCTGTTTCTCGCCGATACTATTGCCGCGCTCCATCTGGGCGGCGGCTGGCATCGCCTGCGTGGGATTACAGCCGCATTTGTTATTCTGCTCCATGCCCCTGAACCAGCGACTGCGCAAGCCATCGATGATTTCGCCCTCAAGGCCACCCAGGAAATGCGGCTTGCCTATGTCATCACTGGCGATGCGACGGTGGATGAAATCAGCGAGCAAGGACTTGCGGGATTGAGCCTCATTCTCAGTGACCGCACCTCGGTGAGCCCCGGCACACCTATGGGCATCAACATCGAGCGCGACGAAATCGTGTTTTTTCCCCTGCTCTATTGGCCGGTCCTCGCCGAAGCGCCGCCGCCTTCACCCGCCGCAGTCGCCAAGATGGACGCCTATATGAAAAACGGCGGCACCATTTTCTTTGATCTCCGCGATGACGCGATCGGCTTTGAGAGCCTCAACGGCGGTCCATCGGCCTCAACCCACGCGCTCCAGCGCATGTTGGAAAAACTTGATATTCCGCCGCTGGAACTCGTGCCCGAAACCCATGTTCTCACCAAGGCATTTTACCTCATGCGGGATTTCCCCGGGCGCTACGCGGCGGGCCAGCTATGGGTTGAGCGCAGTGATAATCAGGCCGCCAGCTCCAGCAATGGCGATGGCGTGAGCGCCATCATCATCGGCGCCAATGACTACGCCGCCGCCTGGGCGCTTGATAACAACGGCAATCCGCTCTACGCGGTCATCCCCGGCATTGACCGCCAACGCGAAATGGCCTTTCGCACCGGCATCAACATCGTGATGTATTCGCTGACCGGAAACTACAAGGCCGATCAGGTGCATATTCCAGCCCTCCTCGAAAGGCTTGGTCAATGAACTACGCTATTTCATATGAGCCGTTTCTGCCAATGATCTGGCTGCTGGTTCTGGGCGTTCTAGGCTTTGTCCTGGTGGCGGTCGCAGCGCTCGCCCGCGCCCGTGGCTGGTGGTTGCGCGCCATAAGCTTGGCCCTGCTGCTTGCCAGCCTCAGCAATCCAACCTTCCGCCAGGAGGAGCGCGAGCCCATCAAGGATATCGCCGTCGCGGTTATTGATCGCAGCCAGAGCCAGAATTATGGCGAGAGGCTTGAACAGGCTGATGCCGCCGAGGCAGCGCTCAGAACAGCGGCAACCACCATGCCCGCAACCGAGATGCGATTTGTCACCGTGCAATCCGGATCGAACCCGGAAGAAGACGGCACCAGGCTATTTACCGCCCTCAACCGCGCACTCGCTGATATTCCGCCTGAAAGATTTGCCGGCGCCATTCTGGTGACCGACGGACAGGTGCATGACCTGCCCACCGATCCCGACAAGAGCGGCATCAATGGCCCGCTCCACAGCCTGCTCACCGGCAAAAAATCCGAGCGCGATCGCCGCGTGGTTATCGAACAGGCCCCGCGTTTCGGCATCGTCGGCAAGGAGCAATCCCTTCGCTTCAGGGTGGAAGATGCGGGCGGAGACGGCAGCCCGGTTGAAGTGAGCGTGAGACTGGGCACTGGCGCGCCGCAAGCTTTCGCGGTGACGCCCGGCACCAGCACCGAGCTGCCCATCACCTTGGATCATGGCGGGCAAAACATTGTTGAAATTCAGGCAATTCCCATGCCCGATGAAATCTCTGCTGAAAACAACCGCGCCCTCGCCGTGGTTGAAGGCATCAGGGACCGCCTCCGTGTGCTGCTCGTCTCCGGTGAACCCCACCCTGGTGAACGCACCTGGCGCGATCTCTTGAAGGCAGATGCCTCTGTTGACCTTGTTCATTTTACCATCCTGCGCCCGCAGGACAAGCAAGATGGCACCCCCATCAACGAATTGGCGCTCATCGCTTTCCCAACCCGCGAATTGTTCATCGACAAGATCAAGGAATTCGATCTGGTGATCTTCGACCGCTATCACCGGGAAGCCGTACTGCCTGAAACCTATATCATGCAAATAGCCAATTATGTGGAAGAAGGTGGTGCGCTGTTGGTGGCTGCGGGACCGGAATTTGCGGCCTTCGACGGCCTCTACAGCACGCCCATGGCCAATGTTCTGGCGGCCTCGCCAACCGGCGCAATTCTTGATGGCGCCTTTCGTCCGAAGGTTACAACCTATGGTCACCGGCATCCCGTCACAGGCAGCTTGACCGGCGGTGAAACCGCTGAACCAACCTGGGGCAAATGGTTCCGCACTGTCGAAACCACAGCGCCGGAAATTGATACCCTGATGTCGGGCCTCGATGACAAGCCCCTGCTGGTTCTTTCGCGCAAGGCAGAAGGCCGGGCTGCCCAATTGCTCTCCGATCAGAGTTGGCTCTGGGCCAGGGGCTATGACGGCGGCGGCCCGCAAATTGAATTGCTGCGGCGCCTGGCCCACTGGTTGATGAAAGAACCCGAACTTGAAGAGGAAGCCCTCAGCGGCAAGCAAGCGGGACGCGACCTGACAATTGAGCGCCGCACCATGGCCGAAAAGGCAGAACCCGTGACCATAACCCTTCCCTCTGGCGCAACTGAAATAGTCGCACTCATTGAAAAATCACCGGGACTCTGGCAAGGCAGTATGAAAGTATCGCAAGCTGGCATGCACCGCCTGAACGATGGCAAGCTGGAAGCCGTTGCCGCCGCGTCAAGTGCCGACGCCCGCGAGGTACAGGATGTTCTCGCAACCGCAGCAAAACTTGCCCCCGTCGCCGCCGCAACCGGCGGCGGCATGGCTTGGCTGGAAGATGGCATGCCAGGCCTGATCAAGATTTCCGCTGGCCGCAATATGGCGGGCTCCGGCTGGCTTGGCCTCAAGGCCAACAACGCCTACCGCGTGACCGCAGTCAACGAATTTCCGCTCTTTGCATCTCTGTTAGCCCTCGGCGCGTTGCTCTTGGGGGTGTGCCTCATGTGGACGCGCGAAGGCCGCTGATATTTCCTGGTAACGATGCGGCGGCAGCACCAGCCCCCGCATTTCAGCAAGGGCACCTTCAGCTAGTTCCAGATACATGAACCGATGGGGATCGACCGGGCCTGGAAGCGTTAGCTGCCGTTCCGGCAATTTCCTGAACCCAACCCGTTCATAATAGGGCGCATCGCCGACGAGGATGACCAACCTTTGCCCTTGGGCTTTGGCGCGCGCCAACCCCTCCTGCATGAGGGCCCGGCCCACGCCAATATTCTGCCGTAGCGGATGCACAACCAAGGGCCCAAGCAGTAGGGCCCACTGGCCGTTGTTGCCGATCACCACGGGCCAAAAACTTATCGACCCCGCAAGCCATACGTCAATGTCGCGCACCACCAGCGAAAGGTTTACAGCAGCGAGACTGCCCTCGCGCAAACGATAGGACGTCTTCACGCGCCTATCGATGCCAAAAGAAGCATCCAGCATTTGATCTATGAGGGGAAAATCAGTTGGTTTCGTATTTTCAACGAGGAATGAGGCAGTCATGGCAATGGGTTTCCATATTGGTCAACAGCGAGTTAAGCGAGCAAAAATGAGCTGGCCCGTCGTCGCAGGGATATGGAAACCACGTTGTTCATGAAACCGCGCATACATGGCCAAAGTCATGCGGTCAAGAGCTTACCAATAGGCGGCGGTTGGCTGGTTGGAGGAAATTTCCTGCAATCTGCGCCGCGTCCCCGCGCTCGTGCCATCAGGCAATGCATCCAGTTCAAAAAACTCTGCCGCTGAGATTTCAAGATTTGGTCGCCACGGCGTGCGCGTGAAGTGGCGTAAAACAAGAATAGCGATATGATCTCCCGGAAACTGCGGATCATTCAGGCAAATGCCCTTCAGCACCGGGTCGGCAGCAGCAACAACACCCGCCTCCTCCTGGATCTCCCGAACTGCCGATTGATAAATCGTTTCGCCGCGCTCAACGCCACCACCCGGCAGGAACCATCCGCTGGCATAGGAATGCCTGACCAGCAAGACTTGATTTTGGCCATCCAGCACAGCAGTTCGCGTTCCCAGCGTCAGTCCCCGCATTTGGCGATGCCAGGGTTGCAGCACAAGATTTGCAAGAATTCGAAATAAAGTCATGGTGAATCACTAGTCTTTTGCTGAAGGCGGGCCAAGCTTGAGTTTGTGAACCCAACCCTATAATGCTCAGCCCTCATGAAGCAAATTCTCCGAATCTTTTTCAGAGCCGAAGGAACCAGGCCCTGGCTGGTCTTGATCTGCCTGCTATTGGCAAGCCTCGCCGAGGCCGGCAGCATCGGAACCCTGCTGCCCACCGCGAGTTCGATCGTCAGCGACACGGCTGGCGCGAATGGCGCCAGCGGGACCATCAAATCAATAATCGAGAGCATCGGCATTACGCCCAGCCTCGGCAATCTCATTCTCATCGTCGTCGGCCTGATGGTGACAAAAGCCGCGCTCGCCTTTGCCGCACTCTCCTATGCTGGCATTTCCGGCGCCCGCGTTGCCATAAATCTGCGCCGCAGATTGATACGCGCCATCTTTGATGCCCGTTGGAGTTTCTACACCGACCAGAGTGGCGGAAAATTCGCCAATGCCATCAGCAACGATGCAACCCGTGCGGGCGATGCTTAACAATATTCTGCAACTGTCGTCGCTGGCCTCATTCAGGTCGCAGGTTACATTGCAATTGCAATTTTCATTGACTGGCGTGTCGCCATTCTCGGCAGTATTGCCGCTGCTGTCATGGTGCTTGCGATGCGAAAACTCATTCGCATTTCCAGAAGCTCCGCCTACAAACAGACCGACCGCGTGTCCAGTCTCACAATCGACATGGTCGACATGCTCAACAACATCAAAGCGCTCAAATCCATGGATCGTTATGGAACTTTGGTGCTGGGCCTGTCCGGGTTGTTAAAGCGTATCAGGCGCAATCTGATTACAATCCAGTTCAGCAAGCAGGGTGTGATACAGGGCAGCGATGCGCTCATCGCAATTTTGGCGGGCAGCATGATCTACGCAGCCCATAGTGTTTTCGCCAAGACGCTGCCCGAGCTGATGATCACTGGCATAGTGTTCTTCCAGATAATATCAAATCTCACCAAACTGCAGAAACAGCTGCAAACAGCGGTCATCATTGAAAGCGCCTATGTCCGGACCCAGGAGCTCATCACAAAGGCAGAGGCCCATCGCGAAGTTCACTCCGGATCTTTGCCTCCCAAATTGGGCGCAGGATGCAAATTCGTGAATGTAACCTTTGCCCACGGAAACACCGCTGTCATCGAAAATGCGACGTTTGATATTCCGGCGAACCAGATTACCGTGCTTCAGGGGCCATCCGGTGCGGGAAAAACCACCCTCATTGATTTGCTGATTGGCTTGAACACCGCCCAGCGGGGCAAGATTTTGATCGGTGGCAAGGACATAACAACCATCGATATCAAAGCGTGGCGGCAAAGCATTGGTTATGTGCCCCAGGAACTGGTTTTATTTCATGATACGATTCGCGAAAACATCTGCCTTTCCAATCGCGACATTTCGACTGAAGCAATTAAGGCAGCCCTCGATCAGGCTGGCGCCAGGGACTTCATTGATGCATTGCCAGCGGGCATTGAAACCGATGTGGGCGAAATGGGCGGCAAGCTTTCAGGCGGCCAGCGCCAGCGCATCGCCCTGGCGCGCGCCCTTGTCACCAATCCGCGCATTCTGATTTTGGACGAGGTGACCAGTGCGCTCGATCCTGATACCGAAGCTGAAATCGTAAACAACATTGCGAGCCTTCGTGGGCGCTATACCATTGTCGCAATCACCCACAGGCCAGCCTGGACAAAAATTGCCGACAACCTCTATGTCGTGGCGAATGGGCACGTCCGAAATCCCAAAAGCAAAGTCACCAAGCGATGAGCGGTTCAGTCAAAATCCGCCCTGTTCTTTCAAAGCAGGACAAGCGAATATTTCTCGATGTGCCCCACGCGCTTTACGGGAAAAATTCCAACTGGGTGGCGCCCCTCTATCTGGAACGCCTTGAGCACCTTGACCCGAAGAAAAACCCCTATTTCCAGCACGCGGAAACCCAACTCTTTCTGGCCGAGGTCGATGGCAAGCCGATAGGCCGCATTTCGGCGCAAATCGACCAGCTTCATCTCGAGCGTTATAAGGATGCCACCGGTCAGTTTGGTTTTCTCGAAGCGCCCGACGATCCCGAAGTATTCGCGGCGCTTTTCAGATCGGCAAAATCCTGGTTGCGTTCGCGCGGCATGAAACACGTGCGGGGACCCTTCAGTTTTTCGATCAACGATGAAACCGGGCTCCTCATCAAGGGATTCGATACACCACCCAACATGATGATGGGTCACGCGCTGCCCTATTACGCAACAAGAATTGAAGAAGCAGGCTTCACTAAGGCCAAGGATATCATCGCCTACCACTACGACAGCAAGAACCCGCTGCCGCGCGCACTTGCCATGGCCTATGAAAGGGCATTGAAATCACCGCATATTGAAGTGCGCCCGTTGGACAAGAAGCATTTGGACCGTGACTTGAATATTATCATGTCTATTTTCAACGATGCATGGTCGGACAACTGGGGTTACATTCCATTTACGCCCGAAGAAGCAAAAGTGCTCGGCGACAATTTGAAGATGTTGGTGACAAAGGAATACATTGCTATCGCCGCCTATAAGGGCGTGCCAGCCGCCATGGCTGTAACCCTGCCCAATCTGAACGAATGGATCACCGGATTGAACGGCAGGCTCCTGCCTTTTGGCTGGACGAAAATTGCATGGAATCTTTTTGCCCGTGCGCCAAATTCCGTGCGCATGCCGCTCATGGGTGTGCGCAAGCAATTTCAAGCTACGCTTACCGGCTCGTCGCTTGCGCTCTCTGTCATTGAAACCGTACGCCGCTATCACATCTCGCGCGGCACCAACAGCGGCGAACTGTCATGGATACTCGAAGACAATTTGCCCATGCGCCACATCATTGAAGCGCTTGGCGCAACGCCCTACAAAACCTACCGCATCTACGAAAAGGCGCTTTAGTGTCCAAGACCTGGAGCGCGATCATTCTGGCGGCAGGTCGCGGTCCCGATGATCCAATGGCGAAAGCCTATGGTGCCACCCACAAATGCGTCTTGCCCGTAAACAACGTGCCAATGCTAAAGCGTGTCGTCATGGCTCTGCGTGCCGCAAAATCGATCAGGGGCATCTCAATCTCTATTGAAGCCCCAGAAATCGTCGCAACGGTGCTTGGGAAGGAAACCAAAAACATCGCAATTGTCTCATCCAAAAATTCCGCCCCGCTCTCGGCCATTCATGCGATCGAAAAAAACCCGGCCTATCCTATCCTGCTGACAACGGCCGACCACGCGCTGCTGACGCCTGAAATGGTGGATTACTTCTGCGGTCAAGCGGAATTGGGCAACGCCGATTTTTCCGCAGGTCTGGCCCGCGCCGAAGTCATCCTCAAAGCCTACCCGCAATCCATCCGTACGTTTTTCAAGTTCAAACAGGACCGCGTATCCGGCTGCAACCTGTTTTCCGTTCACAATGAAAAGGGCCTGCTTATTCTTGAACAATGGAAACATCTCGAAGCCGTGCGGAAAAAACCTTGGCGGCTGGTTGCAGCATTTGGCCCCCTTGCCCTATTGTTGTTTCTGTTCGGAGCCATGTCCCTCGATGACGTATTTGCGCTCGTCTCAAAGCGACTGGGGCTGAAAGCCAAGCCCGTCATGATGCCCTTCCCCGAAGCCGCCATTGACGTCGATAAGCCAGCAGACATGGCACTCGCGGAGGCTATTCTAAGGAACAGGCCGCCCCTCAAGTGACTCAATAATCGGGCAATGGGGCCTGCTGTTGCCGTCACAGGAGTTTGCCAGCTTCGCCAGCGTGTCGCGCAGTCCCATCAGCACCTTGATACGGCCATTGAGATCTTCGATGTGGCCTAAAGCCAACTTCTTCACCTCGGCGCTGGACCGTTTGCCATCACCCCACAGCCGTAGGAGATCGCGGATTTCATCAATCAAAAATTCCAGCGCCCGCGCCTGACGGATGAAGTTCAACTGGTGAACATCATCATGGCTGTAGTCCCGGTAGTTGCTGTCGCGCCGATCGACAGACGGTATGAGGCCAATGGATTCATAGTGCCGGATCATTTTCGCCGAGATGCCTGAGGCTTGCGCCGCCTTGCCAATTTGCATGACTCAACCCGTCAAAATTACGATAAACCTCGCCATGATGGGAAGGTTCAGAGAAGACCCAGGATCAATTTAAAGCCAAAACCATGTCAACGACCGCCACCTACCACGTCGCCGGCATGCACTGCGCTTCGTGTCCCAGCCTGATCGAGCGCACCGTCGGAAAACTTGCCAGTGTGGCCGCTGTAAGCGAAAATTATGCAAATGAATCAATGAATTTCACCAGTTAGCCGTCAGCTGTCGCGCCTGTTGCAAGTCAACAGGAAAGTCCACTTCGCACCATTTAATGCCACCAATGGGAATCGTTCGGACGTCAATCTTCTTGGCCAGCGAACCGATCGCCGATGGGAACCATTGCTTCAATGCGTGAGGGTCGCGCATGGCCTGTTCCAGGATATCCACATAGGCCCGGCCCCCACCATCGCGAAAAACATAGAAGCCAATTGCCTCCGCATCCACCGCCTCGACCGGAAGCGTCTTGCCGATCTCCGTAAGGCGACCCCGATCCAGAATAACCTTCATGTCATCCGAATCATAACTTTGCTTCTGATTGATCGCCACGCTCACGGGGGCTGCAGGTGCTGCCAGCAAGATTTCAACCAGATCACGGCCAAAAACATTATCGCCATTCACCTGAATGAAATCGCCTGTCATGGCCGCGCGCGCCATCCAGCAGCTCGCCAGATTGTCAGCTACGGCGTAAAAGGGATTGAACACGGTCGCTATCATCACGTTCAAGCGAGTCGCAATTTTAGCGAGCGCTTCTTCCATTCGCACGGCACCGTAGCCAACAACCACTGTAAATTCCTTGATGCCCTGGGTGGCGAACGCCTCAACCTGGCGTTCGACCAGGGTCTTGCCCCCAATATCCAGGAGGGCCTTTGGAACTTCTGATGTGAGCGGCAAAAGCCGCTTGCCTTGGCCCGCAGCCAGGATGACGATACGCACGATGCTTGAATCCATATCAAAGAGGAGAGTAAGTAGAACCGCTCATTCGCACTCGATTCACGAGAAGTCAACGGAAGCACGACTTGTCCCTAACCCTCGCCCATCTGTCGGACGTCCATTTAGGTCCCTTGCCACCGTCTGCGGCATGGAGGAACTTCGCGCCAAAACGCATCGTTGGAAGCCTCTCCTGGCACTTCAAACGCAAGCAATTTCATGATCCTTCCATAGTTGCCAAGATCATTGCGGATATCAAGGCCTCGGCGCCAGACCATGTGGCGCTGACGGGCGACCTAGTAAACATCGCGGCCCTGGCCGAATTCCCGCGAGCAGCAAACTGGCTGAAGAGCTTCGGCGACCCAGCCTGGATTTCATTCGTGCCCGGAAACCATGATGCCTATGTTCGAATGCGCTGGGAACGCGGCCTTGTCCATTTGGCGCCCTACATGGCGGGTGAAATGGACATAGGCGGAACAGTCTCATCCGCCCATATAGCAACCCCTTTTCCCTATGTCAGGCTGCGGCGCAATGTGGCGCTGATCGGTTTGAGTTCAGCCCAACCCCAGTCCTTGATCAAGGCCGGCGGCAAACTTGGACTTAAACAGCTGGATGCGCTGGCGAAACTGTTGCAAAACCTCAGGGAAAAGGGCTACTACCGCGCCGTGATGATCCATCATCCGCCATTGCCCGACCTTTCACCTCCGCGTAAAGCCTTGAGCGATGCTGCAGCCCTGCGCAACGTGCTTGTGACCGAAGGCGCTGAACTTGTCCTCCACGGCCACAACCACTGCGGGATGCTTACAATGCTGGAATCTTCCTCTGGAAAAATCCCCGTTTTTGGCGTGCCCTCAGCTTCAACAAACGGCGACGGAGATCACGAACCGGCAGCCTGGAACCATTATGAAATAAGCCGAAATAGCGGAAAATGGCAGACAAATGTCACAATCCGCACCTGGCAGCCCAAATCCGGCGGAATAGTCACAAAGAACCACTTCACGCTTCCTTCGTGATCCCTCTTTGGAGTAAGTTGCAGGGTATGAACGCCACGCTGCAGAAATTTGGTTATCCTGAAAGTCTCGTCAAGGAATACGACCATTGGTGCCTTCTGCTTCGCCCCCAGCAGGTGACGCTGGCAAGCCTTGTCTTGGCAGCAAAATCGGAGGCCACCGCTTTTTCGGATTTGCCGGTCGCGGCATTCGCCGAACTCTCTGTTGTGATCAATGAAATTGAACGCAGCCTGCAGCGCTTCAATGCTTATACCAAAATCAATTACCTCATGCTGATGATGGTTGATCCCCACGTTCACATGCATGTCATACCGCGCTACGATAAACCCCAGCATTTTGATGACATCGAGTTTGCCGACACCGGTTGGCCCGGTCCTCCCGATCTGAGGTCTGCCCCCAAACTACCTGACAAGGTTCAAAAAAACCTGTTATGGAACATGCAGTTACGCCTGTCGGGAGAATCATAGACCTGTGTTGACGGTTATTGACCGCTATGTCCTAAAGCAAGTTGCCAAACCCTTGGCCGCCGCCATGACGATTGGCCTGCTGATGCTGCTGGCCGAACGGCTGGTGCGTTTGCTTGACACAACTCTCGGCAAGAAAAACTCCTTTAGCGTGGTCTTTGAGCTTTTAGCCTATCTCGTTCCGCATTATCTTGGAACGGCAATTCCTGCAGCCCTGTTTCTTGGCCTGCTGTTCGGTTTCAGCAGACTCTCAAAAGACAACGAAATCGATGTCATCATGGCAACCGGAACCGGCCTACACCGGTTGGCCCGGCCCGTAATCGTTTTGTCCATGTTGCTTGGACTGGTTTCACTTTTCATTGTCGGGTGGCTGCAGCCCCAAACACGCTATGCCTTCAGATCGGTCATGTTTGACGTGAAGAACGTCGAGGTGTTCTATCTCGCGGAAGAGGGCGTATTCATGCAGGCAGGAACACGAACATTCATTCTTGACAGGCTGGACCGCTCGACCAGCAAATTCAGCAATATTTTCCTGTTTGACTACCGGGGACCCAGCGGACTTGAAACGCTCACAGCGTCAACTGGGGTGCTAATTCCTGTTGAAGGTCAACAACGGCCAGTGCTGCGGCTGGAAAATGGCCACCGGCTGAAACTTGAGCGTTGGCCAACCCTTGATGAGGGGGTGGAAATCCCCCACGCGAGAATCGGCGAATTTGCCACGACCGACACGCCACTTGGAAAAGTCACCGACGCGCTGTTCAGACCCCGTGGTGAAGATGAACGGGAGCTGACACTTCCCGAATTGTTTGCCCAGATGGATCAGCCACCCGAGGGGGCGACGCCCAATTCAATGCGCTCAGAACTTCATAAGCGAATTGTGAATGTCGTCACATTCCTCATGTTGCCATTTCTCGCCGTGCCCTTTTCCATCGGTCGCCAGCGCAGCCAGCGCGGCTATCGTTTTGGCATTGCAATGGTGCTGATTGTGGCGTTCCATGAAATTATCGAACAAGGCGCGGTGTCCACCAAATCCAGTGGTTTTTCACCGTGGCTGGGCATGTGGCTGCCCTTCGGCCTGATCACAGCTTTTGCGATGTGGCGTTTCTATGTCGCCAGCTTCACATTGAGTCCAGATCGCATAGGTGACGGCATTGATGGCATCGGCGCGCGCCTTAACAGTCTGTGGCGGCCTCTCGGGCGCCGATTGGGCATGGGAGCGCAGTCATGAAAATCGTCGCATGGATGCTCACGCGCATGATCATCGTGCGGTTTCTGGCAATCGTCTTGGGCATTTCAGTTTTCGTGCTCACCCTCGAGATTGTCTCCTATTCCAACGAAATACTGGCACTGGATGCGGGCAACGAAACAATTCTGCTCAAGTACATTTTGCTCCGTGCCCCGGCAACCCTTGCCACATTCCTGCCGATGAGCATGTTGTTGGCCCTGCTTTTGACCTTGACCGAACTCAGTTATCGCAATGAGGTTTCCCCAATCTGGTCGGCAGGAGCTTCGCCGCTCCGCCTGGTCACCATGCTCTTGCCGGTGGCTTTCATAACCGGTGGCTTGCACTTTCTGTTAACCGACCAGGCCATTCCGTTCGCTGCACCGCAACTGAAGGAATGGGGCGTGGCCGACTACGGAGAAAAGAAACTGAAACTCGGCGAAAAGGATCCCATCTGGATGCGCTCCGGAACTGACATTCTGCGCGCGGCGTCCTCGAATTCCGAGTCAACATTTCTGGAGGACGTCATCATTTTCCGTCGGGAACCCAACGGCATCCTGCGTGAGCAGATTGTCGCAAAGGAAGCGACCCTCGAAGGCGATCGCTGGAACATGAAAGATGTGATTGTTTACTACCGTGAAAACCTCCCGCCAAATCGACTGGATAATCTGGTTTATTCCGGCGCCATGAAACCGGCAGCCGCAGGCGCCCGCTCGGGCGATCCGGAAGAGATGAATGTCAGCGATCTCAATTATTTCATCGAAAATTCCGGTTTTGGAATCAGGCCAACATGGGTGTATGAAACGTGGCTGCTGAAACGCATATCCCTATTCTTCACTCCTCTTGTCATGATTGCCCTCTGCATTCCGTTGGCCACAAAATTTCGTCGCGGCGGCGGAATAGGAATGCTGTTCGCAGTGGGCGTGGGTCTGGGTTTTCTGTTTTTCGTAACTGATGGTGTTGCCGTTACAATGGGTGAGGTGGGATTCGTGTCGCCCTGGATGGCGGCATGGATGCCCGTACTAAGTTTTGGCGCCTTGGCAACTGGCCTCGGCCTGCGCATGGACCGGGTATAGCATGACGACAAAAGCAAAATCCAAACCATTCAAGAAGCCAGCACAAAAGAGACCGAAGACCATCATTCCTCAGACCGCACCAGCGCCCCCCGCGGAAGTTCACTTCAAGCCTGCTCTGTGCATCGTGCATGTGTCTGAACAAAAACTTTGGTCCCTGACGATGACAGAAAGACTTGTCAAGCAATTTGCTCAAGCCGGGCTTACCGAGATTGTGGACGAAACCAGGGCTATCACGCGCAATGGCCCAATCATTCTCGTGCGTGGCGACGCCGTGATTGATCAGCCGCTCATCGCCGAATTGCTCAAGCGCCCCAATTTCCTGTTGCTCTCCGATGATGCAAATGAGCAGGTTATTGCGGTCAATCTGCGCAGCGCGGATATTGCGCTTGGCCTGGCTGTGCTGAATGGCGGCAGGCCGCCAAGCACAACAAAGTTTCTCGCCCGCTCTCCCTCCCAGCTCGATATGGACTTTTGGCAAACCCTGCGCAAACGCGAAACGCCTTACGCGATGATTGTTACGCCCGAAAATCGATCAACAGTTGAATGGCGCATGTTCATGGGCACCTACAAAGGCGCCACGGATATTGTAACCAAGCATGTCTGGCCCACGCCAGCATTCCACTTCACCCGGTTTCTCGCGCCACGTAGTGTGACGCCAAACATGGTGACAACACTGGCTGCGATCATGACAGTGCTTGCGTTCGTGTCGTTTCTCATGGGTCAATTCATTCCTGGCTTGATTGCCGCCTGGGCCATGACATTTCTAGATACGGTCGACGGCAAGCTTGCCCGCACCACGCTGAGATCGAGCAAATGGGGCGATATTTTCGACCACGGCCTGGACCTCATCCACCCACCATTTTGGTACATCGCCTGGGCGCTTGGCCTCGCCGCCATCGGAACTCAGTGGAATGACGAGTTCTTCACTCTTGTCATAGCGGCGATTATCGGTGGCTATGTTCTACAACGCACGATCGAGGGTATCGCCATCAAGTGGCTGGGGCTTGAGATTCATATTTGGCGGCGGATTGATACGCTGTTCCGTCAAATCACTGCCCGGCGAAATCCGAATCTCGTGATTTTGACGCTGTTTACGCTGATCGCCCAACCCGACTGGGGATTGCTGGCTGTGGCACTTTGGACCGTGATTTGTTTGGGTCTCCACGGAGTTCAGGTGATTCAGGCCTTCGCGGAGAAACGCGAGAAAGGCAGTTTGGCGTCATGGATGGCCAAACCGTGAAACACGCTGGTCTCCTTGTCAATCCGACTTCTGGAAAATCCAGCGGCAAGGGCATGACGCTGGCAAACATGCTGATGACTGCGCCCAATGTTTCAACGCGCATAATCAACAGGTTTGAACAACTTCCTGAAGCGTTGAATATATTCGCCAGCGAGGGCGTGACCGATCTTTTCATTAGTTCCGGTGACGGTACGATTCAGGCGGTTCAGACGGAATTGGCCGAGCGTCGACCATTCAAAGTAATTCCACGCCTCGCTCTGCTGCCCCACGGAACAACAAATATGACAGCGGCTGATTTAGGCTTTCGGCGTGCTTCACTGCGCGACCAGGCCGATTTCATACAAAACCTCGAAACAACAAGCCTTCGCCAGCGACGATCACTTCGCGTAGTCAACCCCCTGGACCACAAGCCGCGCCACGGCATGTTCCTTGGAACCGGAGCGGCGACAGAAGCAACGCTCTATTGCCAGAAGACCTTAAACGCCCGCAACATCAAAGGCAGCCTCGCTACCTTTGCGACGCTGGTGGCGGCCGTCAGTCGCCCGGTATTCACCAGGCCCAACCCCAGTGATGAAACGCGCTTTGACCGTCCCTTCCCCATTGAAATCACCAGCGGCGGAGTCCAGCGCTGTGCCGGTGCGCAGCTTCTGATGTTTTCGACAACACTCGACAAGCTCATCCTCGGCGCCAGGCCATTCTGGCATGGCAAAACCGCCCCCATCCGGACCTCGGTTTTCCCCTATCCCGTTCCCAGCATTCCCCGCTGGCTGCTGCCCATCATGTATGGCAGCGAAAACCGGAAAATGCCGCAGGGAGCCCTGAGCTTTTCAAGTGAAAGCCTGGAGGTCTCCTGTCCCAGCAACTTCGTGATCGACGGGGAGTTTTTTGCCGCCAAGCGCGACGAGCCGCTGAGAGTGGAGACTGGGCATCTTTTCACATATATTTGTGGCTAGATGAACGTGTTCCCCAAATCCGTCGAGGAGTTTTGCGACCTTGAACTTGCCCGAGAGGTTCCGGGCGAACTCGCTGCGATGGCGGAAGTCCTGCGCGCCAGGCATTCCGGCACGGTCGCAATCCTTGCCTATGGCTCCTGTCTGCGCGGCGCGGACATTGCTGACACGTTGGCTGATTTCTATGTGCTTGCAGAAAGCCTTGGCGGCGTCAGCAATAATTTTCTGAGTCGGTTGGGATGCGCTATCGCCCCGCCCAATGTATATTATGCCGAAATGCTGGTTTCCGGAAAACAGGTGCGGGCAAAATATGCTTGCCTGCCCTTGTCCACTTTCGCCAAGCATATGAAACGCGAAAATAGAAACCCCTATTTCTGGGCCCGTTTTTCGCAGCCCTCCGCTTTGATTTATGCTCGCGACCAGTCAGCCCGGATTGAAACGGCTGCTGCCATCGCGCAAGCCCTGCGTACCAGCTTTGCCAATGCAAAGCCTCTGACACCTGACAAGGACCCATCGGCCATATGGACCGCTGGATTTTCTGAGACCTATAAAACCGAATTTCGCTCCGAAAGAACTGGCCGTGCCGCCCATATTGTTTCGGCCTATCCCGAATACTACACGCAGGCAGCCAGCCTGCTGGCAAGTGAGCCTTCGATCCATGCGAATCAAACATTCCGCCGCATCACCGGAAAGCTGTGGTCAGTTCTGCGGCTCATCAAAGCGGCCTTCACTTTCCAGGGCGGAGCCGACTACCTCGTCTGGAAAATCGAGCGCCATTCCGGTGAAAAAATCACTCTCACCCAATGGCAAAAACGTCACCCCATTTTTGCGGGTTTGGCCCTGCTTCCAACTCTACTGCGCAAGGGCGCCGTGCGTTAAGCCGCTGCCTTGGCTATAACTACCCTGCCAAACAGCGCAATGATTCTGTCGATGTCATCAAAGTCATGCGCCGCCGAAACTGAGCATCTGAGCAGGCATAGCTTGTTTGGTGTGCCTGGCGGCAGGGCTATGTTCACATAGACGCCAGCCTCGATCAGCGCGTTCCACATGGTGATGGTCGAAATCTCGTCGGCGCATTTCACCGCGACCACCGGGCTTGCGACATCACAGCCCATATCCAGTCCAAGTGCCTTGAAGCCCTCAAATAACCGAGCGGAATTGGCCCGGAGCTTGGCGCGCCGCTCCGGTTCTGCCGCAAGCTTCCGCACCGCCGCAATTGATGTGGCAACGGAAGCTGGGGACGAGGAGGCAGTGAACATATAGGGCCGCATGGCATAGCGCAAAGTTTCAAACATCGGATGATTGCCCGCGCCAAATCCACCAACGGCGCCAACACTCTTGGAGAAGGTGCCAACAACAAAATCAACATCATCCTCAAGCCCCGCTTCATCTGCAAGGCCGCGGCCATTAGGGCCCAGAACCCCAAAAGAATGCGCCTCATCAGACAGGAGCTGAAAGCCATGCTTCTTCTTGAGTTCAACAAAATCCCTGAGCGGCGCGCGATCACCCAGCATGGAGTAAATCCCCTCAATGACCACCAGCCTGCCGCCCTCTTCTCCTTCTGAACGAGCCATGCGCTTGTCCAGATCACCCGCATCATTGTGGCGAAACCGCACCAACTTGGCGCCTGACAAGGTGCAGCCATCATAGATGGAAGAGTGCGAATCCGAATCCAGAAATATGGTGTCCTTCGGCCCTGCCAGGCCGGACATCATGCCAAGATTCGCCTGATAGCCGGTGGTGAATACAATGCAATGCTTGCGCTTGAGGAATTTGGCCAGCTCGGCCTCAAGCTGCACGTGCAAGGCATAACTTCCGTTCGCAATGCGCGATCCCGTTGTGCCCGTGCCAAATTCCGCCATCGCGTCTTGTCCGGCCTTGATGCAGTCGGCATCAAGCGTGATGCCCATGTAATTATTAGTGCCAGCCAGAATTGTTTCGCGGCCGTTGATCATGGCGCGCGTAGGAGAGATGACCCGGTCATTCGTGAGGCCAAGGGCATTGACTCCCAGCGTCAACATCCGGGCGAAACGGCCTTCAATACCCTTGTGCTTGTCGAATAGGTCAATCATGGCAACAATACCTTCTTGGTGCGGGCTTCCACAACGGCGGCAAGATCGCCAATGCTGCGGGTCTCAGAAACCACATTCAGTGGTATTTCAATATCAAAATGATCCTCAACTTCCATCACAAAATCCATCACCGCAACTGAATCAATATTCAGATCAGCCGAAATATCCGTCTCAGCCGTAAGAGCCTTTCTTTCGGTATTGAATGGTTCAAGCAGCTTGCAGATTTGATTGATGGTGGATTGGGTCATGGTGTTCTCTTCTTGGGCAACCAGCCACTTTGCCGATACCAGTCAACAGTTTTGGCAAAACCTTCCTCAAACCCAATGGGATTTTTCAGCGGCCAACCGCTGAAACGGGCAACCCAATCATCATGATAAAGCTCAGTGATCTTATCGCGGGAAATCATGGCGGGTTTTTGGACCAATCTACTGAAAATTTCAACAGTTGCGGCCAGCGGCATGAGAACAGCTTTTGGCAGAAATACCGGCTTTATGGTTTGATGTTCGGACAGCGAGGCGAGACGCGCGAGCTCGCACCAGTCATAGCCAATTGGATTGCCATCATTCAACTCGAAAGTACCAGTCGCGCGGTTCGTCGCCGCCTCGGCAATGACCCGGGCGAGATCGCCTACATAGATCAGTGAAAATCGTGCATCTGCGCGTCCGGGCACGAATGCATATCTCTGGGTGAGCGCTTTCAGCAGCGGTAGTGTTGCCTTGTCACCGGGGCCATAAACAGCGGGCGGGCGCAAAATGGCAGTGGATATCTCATCCAAATATCTCTCCAGTACCTTCTCGCCTGCAAGCTTGCTTGCGCCATAGGATGAAAGCTGCGGCTCCCGCGCGCTCAGCGATGAAACATGAACGAATCGCTTAACGCCGTTGCGCACCGCCGCCTGGACAATTGCATGTGTGCCTCGCTCATTCACCGCAAAATACCCTGCCCTGTTAACGGCGCTGATCACGCCAGCGACATGAACAACCACATCCATATCCCGCAGCAGCTCATCAATAGACGCAACATCCTCAAGACCGCCCTGCACCAGCATCACGTCCTTGGGAAGCTTCGCACCGTCCACATCACGGACCAAAGCCGACAAGCTGTGTTCACCACCAGCCAACACAGAAACGACCGCCCGGCCAACAAAACCTGTGGCGCCAGTAAGGGCGATCTTCATGCAAGGTCTATTGGGCGGCTGCTAAAAATTCAGGCGCATCCGCGAGCAAATCTCTGGCGGCGACTTCCACGAACTCGCCGGAAACATATTTCTGTTTCGCGCCAGCGCGTGAAAGTTTCCCCGACGATGTGAACGGCAGGCTCTTCGGCGGCACCAGAACGACGGCACATTCGACTCCAGCGCTGTGATGAACCACAGCCGACACCTCACGGCGCAGCTTCTCAATATCTGCGGCAGAGGTTGCGCGGCATTGCACCAGCACAACAACATCATCATCCCCGTCCTCGCCCTCAACGGCAAAGGCTGCGACATCGCCAGACTTCAGGGGTTCAACCCGTTCGGCTGCCCATTCAATGTCCTGTGGCCAAATGTTGCGGCCATTGTGCAGAATCAAATCCTTGGCGCGTCCAGTGATGACAATTTCACCATCAAGCATATAGCCCATGTCGCCAGTGGCCAGATAGCCATCCGCTGCAATCACGGCATCAGTTGCCGAGCTGTTGTGATAGTAGCCGGACATCAAACTCGGCCCCCTCACAAAGATATGGCCAATCTCGCGGTCCTTCAGGGCAAGTCCGGATTCATCGCGAACAACAATCTCATGGCCCGGCAGGATTTTGCCGCACACCACGAAACTGCGAACCGCATCAAGAGCCTGCGACGTTGAAGCCGGAACGGCGCGGCCAGAATTTTTGTAGGCCGCCTTGTCAATCGTATCAATGCGAATGGGCTTGGAAACATCGCTGAACGAAACCGCAAGAGTTGACTCGGCCATGCCATAGCTCGGCATGAATGCCTTATGGTCAAAGCCAGCCACCGAAAGCGTGTCGCCAAAATGCTTCAGAACATCGGCGCGCACCATGTCGCCGCCAATGCCGGCGGCGCGCCAGTTGCTGAGATCAAGTGTGACGGCTTCGCCATTGATGCGCCGCGCCGCCAAGTCATAGCCAAAGCTTGGCGAATAGGAAACCGTCGACTTGTTCTCCGACATCAGCCGCAGCCAAAGAGCGGGCCGTCGCGCGAAGGAAGGCGTGGAAATGTAGTCGACCGTCACCTGCCCCATCATGGGTGAGAGGCAAAACCCGACTAATCCCATGTCATGATAAAGCGGCAACCAGGAAAACGCCCGGTCCTTTGGCGTCACCCGCAAGCCGTCTCGCAAAATGCCTTGCGTATTTGCCATGATGGCTGATTGCGTAATCAGCACGCCCTTAGGGTCAGAAGTGGAACCGGAGGAGTATTGGATATAGGCCACATCATTTGGCCCAAATGCTTCCAGCTTGATGAGCGACTGGGGCAATGCCTGCAGCGCCTCATGGGTCAAAATCTTCTCAACGCCTGCTCCTGCGGCACCGCTGCGAATATGCCCTTCGAGATCGGTTGATGTGATGACAGCGCATGCTGCCGCAGCCTTGAGCATGCCCGTCACGCGCTCAATGTAGGCGTCCTTGCCGCCAATATACATGGTGTAGGGCATCGGGCAGGGAACCAACCCGGCATATTGGCAGCCAAAAAACACAGCCATGAATTCCGGGCCAGTTTCGGCGATAACCGCAACCCTGTCGCCACGCTTCAAGCCGGCGGAAACCAGCTTCCGCGCCGTGGAAAGTGCGCTAAGGCGCAATTCAGCATAGGTCAGCACATGCTGCAGGGAGCCCTTGGCGGAATAGAAATTAAATCCGGTAACACCCTGTGCCGCGTAGTCCAAGCCTTCGGCAATCGTGTTGAAACCGCCAAGCTTCTGCGCCAGATCGCGGTTCGCTCGCGGCGTCCGAATCAGCTCCCTCGCTGCCGCTTCAGCGTTTAACTTAGTTGCCCGAATACTCATTAACCGCACCCCAAGAGATTCTTGTTTGAACGTAGACCCTACAAACATGAAGAATCATTTTTACCCCACATCCTGAGTATCAAGGCCTGGCGGGGAGGTGAAATCAAATGGTGTTGCAATTTGTAACGAATGGGCGACGAACTAAAAATGCAGCTTTCCCAATAGGATAGCCGCGACCAGAAGCACCAGGATGCCCAGCATGAAACCTGTGAGCCAGGCATATAGCAAGGCTCCCATGGAAAACCCGCGAACGGAATGGGCCAGCGGCAAGGCCCGCGCGATGTTGCGCTCGCGCGCAATCATCCGGTGCGCCAGATAGGTCTTGAGATAATTAACCATTTCAGCGCGATCAGAGGTTTCGAGCAACACCTCGCGCCCACCCTGGTTATCCTGCAGCAGGCGATAGGTGCGGAAGTCTGGTTCCATCACCACCGAAGAAATTAGATCGATCCACAGCCGGGGTTGCTCACCGGGTGTTATAACAAGGTCAAAAAACTTGGCTGCGTCTGGCGTTGCCGCGATAGAGGGCGAGATATCATCCTTGAGCACTTGCAGCCGCAATGACTTCGAATCCTGGACGCCAAGCACCGCCTCAAGATGGGCCGCTTCTGCCAAACGAGCCCTGCGCAACGCGCCGCTCAGATCGTCATGCTCCACCACGTGTTTGTTCCTTACTCACACAAACCGTCTCAAGTCGGAACAGAATCTTAACGAATCTGCAAGTCTATGAATTCAATTGCAGGAATGATGCCAGCGTCCGCGGTGCTAACTCCCGCAGGACGCAGGTAAAGCCGCCTTCCCAAACCACAACTCGAACGTATTGGCGCGCGCCTTCGCAGCGCTCCCTTCAACTGCCGAAAGATCCTTCACGGTGACCGGCAAGCCAACATTGGTCAGTATTTTCGCCAAGTCATTGGCCCGCTGCAAATCCGAGCTGCGAAACGCCCGAAGCTCATGGCCCTCACCGCTCCAAGTAGCTCTCGCAAACGCCGGCAAGACAATATTCGTCCGGTCAGTGTCCTTCACCTTGGCCATGAGAAAAGTCATGCAAGCCCTCTGCTTCTCAGTCATCGCATGAACGAAAATCCGGCTCGGCATGCGCTCCAGCGCCAGCCGGAAGGTATCGGCAACGGCCGCATTCTCGGCTGAGGCCTTGAGCAGCGCCTGCTCCATCAGCGGCAGCAATTCCTTGTCTGCCGATGAGTTCGCATAGGAAAGTTGCGCCGCCACAAATTCCACGGGTACCTTGTCGTTCTTCAAAAGATATTCAAACATAGCGACGCCATATTTTCGCCGTTCCGGATTCTGGTCGCTGACCAGATCAATCATGGTCTTGAGGTCATTCAGGTTCTGCTGCCAGCGCGTATAATAGAGTCCCGTTCCGGCTACCGACAGGGGGATCATCACCGTGGCCAACAGTTGAACAGCTATTTCACGAAAAGGTCTGGTTGCTGAATTCATAAAATGTCTCCAAAAAAGAACTAGCCTATTTTCCACTTCGTGAAAATGGACGCGAGATCAGGTTAAAAATCCCCCTGTCGCGCAGTCCTTCAACGCCTATCCGCATTTCGGCCGTTCGCGCGGTTTTGCTGTGACTTCTGAATAGAAAGTCCCAAACAGAAAAGAAGGTCGAATAATTCGAATCCGTGTCGCTGCGCTTGGCATGATGGTGCACCCAGTGGATGGAGGGCGTAACAATGACACGAGCCAGGGCGCGTTCAATGCCCTGCGGAACCCGCACATTTGAATGATGGAAAATAGTGACCAGCGCAACAAGTGTTTCAAACACCACAACGCTTGCAATCGGCGCGCCGAGAAGAAATATCACCGCAGCCCGCACCAGCGAAGAGAGAAACACTTCGCCAAAATGAAACCGCAGCGCAGAACTCGCATCCAGCGTTTCATCCAGGTGATGCACCTCATGAAATCGCCAGAGGAAGGCAATCTCGTGGTTGGCCCGGTGCCACCAGTAGATCCACAGATCAAGCACCACAACATCAAGGGCCAGCCCTGTCCAGCCGCCCCACTCCACAGGCCGCCATTCCAAAGCCCATTGCGCAGCGAATGCTGATACCGGAATGACCACAAAAGCGGAAAGAGCCGCATTCAGCGCTGCCAGCGAAAAATTCCTGAAGATGTGCTGAATGCCGCCAATCACTGGTGCAAAGGGATACATGCGCCCTGCCAGCAGCATGGCCAGAACGAAACCCAGTACAATCGCGCCCTTATATTCCATCAATCTTCCTCCGCGCGCAATTTATCTGTCGGGGTAACGTCTCGACTAAGCAGATAGGCCGTAACCCCCGGCATCACGAGGACAAGGCCAACATAGCGCGCAACCTGGTGGGCCGCGACATAGGCCGGATCAAGATTGAGCGCAAAGGCCATAATCGTCATGGCCTCAAGGCCGCCAGGCGCAAACGCCAGCAGGGTGAGCGCAAGCGGTAAATCGGTCATCTCATGCGTCACAGCTGCGCCAATCACCGCGATCAGCATCGCTATGGCAAAGCCCGCAAAACCGTCACTCAATCCCGCGCACAGTTCAGCAAACGAAATTCCGTTGAAGCGCAGGCCAATCATGACGCCGAGCACAATATTGGCAGGAATGAGAATGGAGTTTGGCGCAGCGCCGTGAACCGCGCCTGTTAAAACCAGCGTAGCGCTCGTCAATGACGCGCCAAGAATAAGCCCGGCAGGTATTTTCGACCACTCAAACAAAAAGCCGACCACCGAAGAAGCTATCACCAGAACAGCGATTTCCACGACGCTGCCCATCGTTTCCACCGGAGTCGCCAATAGGTTGCCCGGTGAGATATAAGAAATCACCGCAGGCAGTGCTGCGATCAGAAAGAACAGCCGTATGCATTGGGCGATTGTAACACGCTGCATATCCGCCTTCGAACTGCTGGCAAGCAGCATGACAAGCGTTAGCGCACCCGGAAGGCTTGCAAACAAGGCAGTTGGCCGGTCCCATTTGCGCCAGCGCTCATAATAAAGCATGCATGCCCAAATGATGAGTGCAACAGTGACGCCAAGACACAGAATGCTGAGGGGCCACCGGACCGCCCGTTCCAGCGTGTCCGCATTGACTGCGGTTCCAGTCTGCACACCAAGCAGGATAAACGCCAGCGTTCGCAAAGCCTCCGGCAGGTCAAGTGTTTGCTTCGCATAGACGGCTGCAATTGTTGCAATCAGACTTCCGGCCAGCCAGGGCGCAGGAATGCCGGCCCCATAACCCAACACGCCGCCAGCCGTTCCAATTGCAAGTGCGCGAATGACGCTGATCATTCAGTCTGATGCTTTGACAAGACGGTCAGGATGATAGGGTGAAATCACATTATCCCGCTTGCCTTCCAACAGCTCATTGCAGGCAAACAGGCCAACGGCAGGTGCCAATGTAATGCCCGAATGCATTACGGCCAGATACAATCCCTCACGATTCAACGGGCGCCCAATCATCGGAAAACCATCAGCAGGTGTCGGCCGGTAACCCAGCGTGTGAAAATTCATGGCGACATTTTCTGAACCCGCCACAATCTCCTGCACCTGCCCATAAAGTGTTGCCGCAGCGCCTTCAACATCATCAACATGGGGCGATCCTGAAAAATCCGCACCTGCAATCAGCCGTCCCTCGCCGGTCTGCCGCACATGCAGCTCGGGAGTCATCACCAGGCCGCGCAGTACCTCACCCATGGGCTTTGAAGAAACCAGCAGCCCGGGCGGAGTATCCAGTTCGATGGAAATACCGATGCTGGCGAGCAAAGCGGTGGCGCCTGCACCCGCCGCAATCACAACTTCATCCGTGTGCAACACACCATCATCAATTGCAACACCGACTACCCGGCCGTCCTCTTCCTCAAGCCATTTCACGTGGCAGTCCCGCAGGACACGGGCACCCAAGCCCTCCGCACCCCTGATCAAGGCCAAAGCCGCCTCAAGAGGTTCCACTTTTCCCTCTTCAGCAACATGGAGCGCAAAGTCCGGCGGTTTCTTGATGTTGGGTTCATGCTTCAAAACTTCCGTACGACCAACCCGGCGAACACCATAACCCCATGAGCCATGCTCAACCGCATAATGCTCAAGCTTGTCCGGCGGCAAATCCCATAGCAACCCGCCACACCAATCGACAGACAGTCCCGGCACTTCCCGGTCCAGCCGCCGCCATTCCTGCATGGAGCGAAGGCGCAGGCGAAAATAGGGCTCAGGGTTTCCCCAGCTTGCGTTGATCCACGCCCAGGAATTGCGCGTGGCAATGCCTCCGGGTTCAGCCGCATCCAGAACCGTTACTTCAGCACCAGCCTTCGCCAAATGCCACGCAACGGAACTTCCGATAATTCCCGCACCAACAACAATGACACGTTTTGCCAATAAGCTCACTCCGGGGTCAGCGAATTTCTTCGCCCCGGAGCTTAATGGCCAGAGTCACCTAGTCCGTCAAGCGGCTTGAACTTGCCCGTTTGCAACCTGTGGTTCGTGAGCGTGCAGGTAAGCTCGCGCGACGATCCTCTCCGCTTGCTCTCTCGCCAACTCCAGTATCTTTGCGGCATCTTCCTGGGCCTTGAGAATTGTTGCAGCATAGGTCTCAGTACGCTCCATACTGCCGGCACAGAAAACAAGTCCCAGCCTGTCCCAAGCCTCACGATAATCACGGTGCAGCACGCGGGAATAATCTTCCTGCAAATCCTCCAAATCATCAGGCGAACCACACTGCATCAAGCTAAATGGAAGTGCAAAAAATTCCTGAGTCCGCTTTCCGTAAAGCGCGACCAGTTCAGTATTCCATTGAGACAGCAAGGAAAAACAGTTTTCCAATGCCGCATTGGAAGAATTCAATGATAGGGCACTCATGGGCGTCTCCTCGATTTTTTATGAATTTGTGATTATCCAGCGACTGCGTTTACGCAAACAAACTACAATTCCTTCCCGCACTTGAGCATGCAGAAGTGGCGGATTTGTGAACGCGGCTTCAATATCAGCAGAAATTTGCATCCAGCAAAGTCCGGTTTTGTTTGCGAACCGCAACCCGCAATTGCCTGACAGTTCCGCCCTCACGTTTAACGAACCCAACAAACATCCTGCGCATTTGACAAATATGCAGTTACTCTGATTTTTCAACTTTAAGCCAACTCACATTCAATTCATATCCCCGATATGAATTGACTCAAATTCAGAATTGGTTCATTTTTCTGATAAGAAAAAAATGTAGTTGGAGGAAACAATGACCATCATGCTTGCTACGATATTGAAGCGCCATACCAGCGCCCTAATTCTTGCTGTCGTTGCTACAACCACATCGGCAAATGCTGCCGACCTCAACGCCCTGATCTGGTGTGATCACGCCGACCCCGCCCTGCTTAAACCCTTTGAGGATGCCAATGGCATCAAGGTCAATGTAAAGGAATTTGAAGGGACCGGCGCTGGCCTCGCCATCGTTGACCAATCGCAACCCGGCGACTGGGACGTTATGGTTATCGATTCAATCGATATTCCACGTGGTGTCGAGAAGGGGTTGTTCGAAGCTTTGCCAGAAGACCAGTTGCCGCTTGGCGATCTCTTTGCCGAGGTGACCATGGATGGCTCCACCAAGGTTGATGGCAAGCGCTATGGCATCACCGAAAAATTCGGTTACAACTCCATCAGCTATAACAACAGCAAAGTTGATCCAGCCGACATGCAATCCATGGACGCACTGCTTGGCGAAAAATACAAAGGCCGAATTGCGCTCTATGACTATTACCTGCCAGTAATCGGCATGGCAGCGCTTGCCATCGGCAAGAAAACCACCGAGCTGACCGAAGCTGATCTTCCAGCCATCAAGGAAATTCTGCTCAAGATGAAAGCCAACTCAAAACTGGTTGGCGATGTGGTCCAAAGCCAAACCGCAATCGCAACCGGCGAGGCTGATATTCTCATCGGCGGCGGCGAGTGGGTAACCGCAGGCCTTGTCAAGGAAAACCCTGCGCTGGATTTCTCGATCCCCAGGGAAGGCGCAATTCTCTGGTCGCAATCGCTTGCGATGTTCTCAGCCAGCAAGAACAAGGAAATGGCATTGAAGTTCATCCAATACGTAATGAGCCCCGAAGGACAAGCCCGCCTTGCAACATCGTCATGCTATTGGGGCATGCCCACCAACAAGATGGCAGCGCTCGACGATGCCCAGAAGAAAACCCTTCGTTTTGACGAACAAGCCGAGTTTCTGAAGCGCGCCCAACCCTATCCGGCGCCCAATGCCGATCTCGACAAGAAGATGCA
>VFJY01000113.1 GCA_009885825.1 Rhodobiaceae bacterium
CAGGTCAGACCCCGCAATGAGAAACGGCAGAATCTTCGCGCCAACCCGGATTTCCGATTCAGTCGAGCGGGCGTCATTGCCGGATGCGCATTCCAGATCGAGCCAGACGGCAATCAGGTTTTCGGCCATCAACTCCCGAACGCCGCCTGGCATAGTCGCTGTAAGTGGCGCGCCATCAATGCCGCCGTTCTGGGTGCCCTGAACACCCATGCCCCGCTGCAGGCACAGGCAACGCGCTTCGAGATAAAGCAGCGACTTCGACTCATGAAAACCCATGAGCAATTCGGAGCCCGCGCCCGACGTGCAGCGCATCTTGATGCCGCGCGAAGCATAAGCCGCCGCAAGAAACGCTTTCGACCATGGCGTGTCATCGCCATCAACAAAGGTCTTCTCCGTGCCATAAACCGAAACGGTCTCCGCATAGGACGTGAAACCGGCCATGCCGATGCGCAGCTCTTCTGCTTCCTCACTGGAGCATTGAAACAGAGTGCCCCAGCGCCCAACCGAACCGCCCACGGCGCAGGCCACCGCATTGGACCAGGCATTGCGTGAAACCCGCATGGTGGTTTCAATTTCGTCGAAGCCAAAGGCCACAGCCGTTGCCGCATCTGCCGCAAGCTGCAGGGGATCGTCCTTCGCATTGGTCACGTGGGCCTGGTTGCCGGGTGTCTTGCGCGCGCGCATCTTGGAATAGGCAAAGGCAATTTCCAGCGCATTGAGACGGGAAACAACATCGGCCAATTTTGCAGGCGTCATGCCGTGGGCCAGCCGCACGAGGTCGTCGCGCGGCACGTTCATGTCCACCAGCATGCGCGCCACAAGGCCGGAATCCATCGCCATCGCTTCGGGCGCAATTTCCGGGTCGATATGATGGCGCGCGATGAACTCGTCGATCATGTCGAAGTCATGGGCCAGAACACCGTCCATGCTGGCAATCCTGCCTCCGGTCACGGTCACGGCAGGCTTGGGGTCCGCCGGGCTGGTGAAGGCGGAGAAACCATTCGCGGCGTCCTCAGCCGCGAACTTGTCCAGCCGCAGGGGCCGCTCGTCCCACTGGGTATAACGCCGCCACCGATTTGGAGTATTATTTACAGCCATTGCCAAGCACCCTAAACAGTGACGTTGCGTGACGAATCTACTCTGAGTCAAGACTGGAGGATACGGTGTCGATTTTGCGAAACATCTACCCGGCGCAAAACAAGCTTGGCGAGGCGGCAATATGGCATGAAGCAAGCCAGCGGCTCATGTGGATTGACCTGCTGGAACCCCGGCTATTCATTCTCGATCCGGCCACCAACGAAATACTCATTCGGCCCATTGCGCTTGACGCCCCTCTCGGCGCCATTGTCGCGACGACCAATCCGGACCTATTGATGGTCAGCCACCCGCGAGGCCTCTCGACCCTCAGTGTCGAAACCGGCGAACTGGAACCATTCGCCCACCCGGAACAGGGCCGTGACGGTGTCATCTATAATGACTGCAAAATGGATCGTTTCGGAAGACTATGGGTGGGGACTTCCCATAACAAGGAAGAGGAACCTCGCGGAGCGCTCTGGTGCGTGACGGCCGATGGCCGGTGTTTCCTGGGCGATGCGGGATTTGCGGTTTCAAATGGTCCCGCCTTTTCCATTGATGGCAAAACCATGTATTTCAACGACAGCGGCGCCCGCAAAACCTACGCCTATGATATCGCGGAGGACGATCCGCATCCACGCAACCGGCGCAAGCTTGTGAACTGGATGCAAGACGAGGGCATGCCCGATGGCGTGGTGGTTGACGAAGAAGACAATCTTTGGGTGGCCCATTGGGGCGGTGCGCGCATCACCAGGGTTTCGAAGCGCGGTGACAGGTTGCAAGTCGTGCAGGTTCCTGTTCCCCATGTCACAACCGTTTGCTTCGGCGGGGTCGATCACGCAACACTCTATGTGACCACCGCAAGAGACGGCCTAAGCCTTGACTCCCTGAAAACTTGGCCGCAGTCCGGCGATCTGTTTTCCATCAAACCCGGTTTCAAAGGCTTGGCTGAACCGCTTTTCCCACTCAAACTACCCAGTCTTTTCGACTGAGGTGGATAGGGAGCAGGAATTCAAGTCTGGTTTTTGGGATCGATCAGGTCATTCTTTGAGCACGCCCGGTACACTTCCAGAATGTCCCCGCTGATCATGCGGCGCTGATAGAAATACATGGCTGCCGCATAGCGAACCCGGCCGGAATCCCGAAGCCCGACAGGGGTCGCAAGCAAACCCGCCTGCAATTCATCCTCGGTGTTTTCAATGCTGATCACACGGGCCTACGTGTTAGCCGCGATGGCCATTTGAATATCCTTTTCCCGACGTTTTTCAGACCGGTGCAGGATATAGCCGGCAAGCGCCACACCAACCGCGACAACCATGACTATGACCGTTGCCAACGCATTGATATCGGGCGTCACACCCAGTCTCACCTTGCTCCAAATCAATATGGGCAGCGTTGTGTTGCCCGGGCCCGTTGTGAAGCTGGTGATCACCACATCGTCCAGCGAAATGGTGAAGGCCAGCAGCCATCCCGAAAGGATCGCCGGAAAAATGATGGGCAGCGTGACGTCTGTGAGGACTTGCCAGGGCTTTGAGCCAAGATCCATCGCCGCCTCCTCAATGGAGACATCCATCGACGACAGGCGCGACTGGACAATGGTTGTCACGTAAGTCATTGAAAATGTGATGTGAGCGATGGTGATGGTGGTGAAGCCGCGGCTGCCGGGCCAGCCAATCCATTCCGCCATCATGATGAACAGCATGAGCGAGGAAATGCCGGTGATGACTTCCGGCATGATCAGCGGCGCGGTGACAAGACCGGTAAACAAGGTTCTGCCCCTGAACACCCGGAAACGGGCAAGCGCAATACCCGCCATAGTTCCGATGATGGTGGCAAATGTAGCGCTGGTCAGCGCAATCTTGAGCGACAGAACAGTGGCCTTGATGATTTGGTCATTGGCAAAAAGCTTGCCGTACCACTGAAACGAAAAGCCGCCCCAAACTGTGGCGAGCCGCGACTTGTTGAATGAAAAAAACATCATCGACAGGATTGGCACATACAGAAACGCAAAACCGAAGCACAGGCAGGACATCAGGAATAACGGGCGGCGGTTCATGGCTTGCCGTCCTGGCCGGCCTGCGCGCGGGCTTCGAAATAGCTGTAAACCATCATGGGCAGGACCAGCATCACCAGCAGGGCCACTGCAACGGCGGAAGCCATGGGCCAATTGCGGGCCGCAGAAAATTCATCGCTGATGACGCGCCCGATCATCGGGTCAGCCGCGCTGCCAACCAGGGTCGGAATAATCAGCTCGCCAGACGCGGGGATGAAGACCAAAAGCCCGCCCGCGATGACCCCCGGCATCGAAAGCGGCAATGTAATGTCCTTGAACACCTGATAAGGCCGTGACCCCAGATCCATGGCGGCTTCGTTCAGCGTTCCATCAAGATTTTCCAGATTTGCATAGAGCGGCAAGATCATGAATGGCAAGTAGGAATAGACCAGCACCAGCACGACCGCGAAGTTGGTGTTCATCATCGGAATGAATTTGAAAGCCTGGCTGGCCGGCAGAAAAAGATTTACAAACGCGGTTAAATCCTTGTTGAACCAACTGTTGCTGCCCATCAAGCCCATCCAAGCATAAACACGCAGCAGAAATGAAGTCCAGAACGGCAGAATAATCAGCATCAGAAGAATGTTGCGCCACGACCGGTTGCTGCGCGCAATGCAGAGCGCCATTGGATAACCCAGCAAGAGGCAAAGCGCTGTCGCAATCGCCGCGTTGTAGATTGATATGAGATAGGCCCGGACATAGAGGGAATCGCCGAACAGCCGGCCATAGTTCTCGAGTGTGACATAGGGCCATTCAGCGGCGAAACCGATGGGCGGCGAAGTGCTGGTCCTGACGCCCAGACTCATTCCGATGACGATGATAAACGGGACCAGGAAAAAGGCGACGAGCCAGATGTAGGGGATGGAAATGATCGACTTGCGCCATCCCTTAAGATGGAACCATTGCCGCAGCATTCCAGTCACACCGTAAGTCATGCCATCACTCGGTCAACAGAATGGCTGAGGACGGATCAAAGGAAAGCCAAACCTTGTCTTCCCACTGCGCCACCCGCTCCGCCGCCCCAGCCCGCTTGGCATTGACATTGTTGACGGAGATCAACACATCGGTTGGCAACTTGACGCGGTACAGTGAATCCTTGCCGAAATAACCCAAGTCCCGCACAACCCCGGCAAAGGCATTTGTGGCAGTGTCAGGCTTCTCGCGCGAGATCGATATTTTCTCCGGCCGCACGGCGACTGACACTTTGGCGCCAAGGGCAGGCGCCAGACTGGAGGAAACCTCAACCATGCCGCCGAGCTGTGGCACATCGATAGCGATGATTCCGGCGCTGGAGCTGACAACTTCGCCTTCAAACATGTTGGTGGAACCGATGAAGTCCGCGACGAAACGGCTCTTGGGATATTCATAGACCTCGGATGGAGCGCCGATCTGACGTATGATGCCCTTGTCCATGACAGCGATGCGCGAGGCCAGCGTCATCGCCTCCTCCTGGTCATGAGTGACAACAACAAAAGTAATTCCCGTCTTCTCCTGAATGTTCATGATTTCAAACTGCGTCTGTTCCCGCAATTTCTTGTCCAACGCGCCCAATGGCTCATCGAGAAGCAAAACCTTGGGCTGCTTTGCAAGCGACCGCGCCAGGGCCACCCTTTGGCGCTGCCCGCCCGACAATTGGTGGGGCTTTCTCTCAGCCAGCGCCGCAAGCTGCACGAGATCGAGCATATGTTTCACGCGGTCGCGCCGCTGGGCTGTTGTCATGCTGTCATGCTTAAGGCCATAGCCAACATTCTGCTCAACCGTCATATGCGGAAACAGCGCATAAGATTGGAACATCATGTTCACCGGCCGCTCATAGGGCGGAACGCCTGTCATGTCCTGCCCGTCGATTAAGATGCGCCCGCTGGTCGGCCTCTCGAATCCGGCGAGCATGCGCAGCAAAGTCGTCTTCCCGCAACCCGATCCACCGAGCAACGCAAAAAGTTCGCTCTTGAAAATATCAATCGAAATGTTGTCGACAGCGGTAAATTCGCCGAATTTCTTGGAAACGGAATCGATACGAATAAAGGGCGTTTGCCCTTCGCCGTCCTGCATTTGACTATCCGGTCTTAATCGTCTGCCAAGCTCTCGTCATCACGCGGTCCTGCTCTTCATTGAAAGGCTTCGGCGCCCACAGGCGTTTTATCACTTCCGCGTCGGGATAAACGGCCGGGTTGGCAAGCACGGCGGGATCAACAAACGGTTTTGACGCGAGATTGCCATTGGCATAATTGGTGTAGTTCGAACACTTGGCGATAACTTCGGGTTGCAGCATGTATTCCAAGAATCTATAGGCATTCTCCTTGTTCTTTGCGTCGGAAGGTATGCACAGGCAATCAACCCAAGCGGGCGCGCCCGTCTTTGGCACAAAATAGCCTAGGTTGATTTCAACACCTGCTTCGGCGGCGCGGGCCTTCGCCGTTGAATAATCGCCAGACCAATTGTTGACCGCGCAAAGTTCCTTGTTTGGCAAGGCGTTCAGGTAGTTGGTGTTGTCAAATGTGCGGATATGGGGCCGGATTCCCTTGAACAGTTCGACGACCGCTTCATAGTCCGCCACGTTCTGACTATCGCCATCCTTGCCCAGATATTTCAACAGCATCGGGAACAGGTCGGTTTGGCTATCCAGAATGGAAATGCCGCAGTCGGCCAGCTTCGCGGCGTTTTCCGGTTTGAACAGTGTATCAAGTGATTCAAGATCAGCCTCGGGCAAACGCTCTTTCACCATGTCAATGTTGTAGGTGATGCCCACGGACCCCCACATGTAGGGGATGCCATGCTCGTTGCTGGCATCCCAGTTGGCAAGAATGCGCAACACTTCCGGATCAAGATTGCCCCAGCTCGGCAATTTGCCGCGGTCCAGCTTGTCGTAAATATTCGCCGCCAGGAAGCGCGAAATCCCAAGGCCCGCCTGGTCGACCACATCATAGCCCGTGCTTCCCGCCAGCATCTTGGCCTCCATGTCCTCAACCGAGCTATAGGTATCATAGGCGACGGATATTCCGGTCAGGCTCTGAAAATCTTCAATGGTCGTCTCGCCGATATAGTCGGCCCAGTTATAGACATTGAGCACGGCGTCTTGCGCGCCGGCGCGCCTGACATAGGGCATTGAAAGGGCAGTCGCCCCGGCCAGCGCGCCCAGTGCCGTTCGTCTCGTCAATTTGCTCATTTTTCTCTCCCAACTGCCTTGCTCTTCTGCATCGCATTCACGTTTGCCATCTCGTGGTCGCCAGGCGCCTCATCCAAATTGGCCACCGGCAATACCCGGCGGAGGTGATCATGATGGCTGCGCACGCCTTTTTCCAGGTCCGAAAGATGAAAGCCCTGGAAGGCCGACGATTTCATCGATTCATTGGACCAGATGGAAAGCTGAATATCCTCCGCATAGGTCGCCCGGTCAATGCGGGCCGCCAGATACCGCGCAAGCCGCTCCGGTCTGCTTTCAGCGGGCCTGCGATAGGTTGCCCCGCGCAGCAATGTCGTATCTAGCGTCAGCGGAAATTCCTGGTAGAATTGCACGGTCTCCGGGGTTGTGGCAAAAACCGCGTTGGGGAACAGCCCGTAATAGGCCCAGACCTTGCGCTTGTCCTCCGGCAGCCAGGCCTGCTCCGGGGAAATCTTCACATAGTTGCGAACACTCCAGGTTCGCCCGGCATGGGCGCTGTACTCGCCCTTCGACAGGCTGAGCCCATTTACAAATGGCAAATCATAATAGGTTGCCCCGTAGAGATCCTGCAAAGCCGGATGCGCCATGGCAACATGGTAGCCCTCGTTGTCGACATCGCGGACCGACTTCCAATTGACGGGCGAGATCGTTTCAAAAAAATTGCCGGCCGGCACCAGGTTTTCTGTTCGGTAGGCGGACATTTCCTCGGCAAATGGCGCCATCAGCTGCTGGACCGGGGGCTGCGGTCCCTTTTTGAATCGCAGGAAAATGAAACCGAGCCAGATTTCGACCTCGATCAGCTTCAATCCAAATTCATGCTTGTCCAGCGAGGCGTAGCTGTTGGGCCGGGCCGCGCCACGCAATGTTCCGTCAAGATTGTAAACCCAGCCATGGAACGGGCAAACCACGGCATTTTTACAATGCCCGCGCGTTTCCGCCACAACACGCGAACCGCGATGCCGGCACAAATTATGGAAGGCGCGAACTTCATTGTCATCGCCTCGAATGATCAGCGCCCGTTCACCACAAACATCCAGCGTGAAATAGTCGCCTGCGTTTGGAGCGTCGCTCACATGGCCCGCAATCTGCCAGTGGGCCTGGAAAAGCTCCTTCCGTTCCAAGTCGAGAAACGCCGCATTGTGATAGGTCCACGCGGGCAACCCCCGGCGATCCCAATCATTGGACAATTCAACGCGCGCGGTGCTGGCGGCGGATTGCATGTTTCTACCTCACCTCCAGTTGCACCCTGATCCATTGCTGAAACCGGTGGACATCAAATTCCTGCGGCATAAGCCTGCCATGCTCAAATTTCGAGGACCGCAAGCCGCGCTGGTTCATTTCGCAGGCACGGGCGTCTTGTGAAATGACCGTGCTCGCAAACTCGGTCACGTTGCGGAGATCAAACCCCTTTGCTTTCAAGGCGCCGGCGGGGAACAGCCACTGGGTTCGCAACTCCGTGCGTTCCGGGCCCAACGGCCGAAGCGAACCGACGCGCACATAATCAACATGGGCCACAATGTATGCCGTGGGGAGAAGCGTCACAAAATAGTGGCCAGCAACGCGCTGCCGTGGCGACAAGCCGGAAAACTCTTCGCCGCACGGCTGGCCATTCACGGTCCAGCTCCTGGCTCCCGCTTTCAAGGCCGGACCAGAGGCAGGGCTTTCGGGTGTCCAATCCGGAGCCTCATTCGGCGCCATGTAGCCCCGGCCATAGACCGGAACCGTGTCGCAGAGCTCCGGATGAATGCCGGGGCAATGCAGGCATTCATTGTAGTTCTCCCAGAATATTTTCCAATTGCAGGCGATTTCGGTTACCCAGGTGTGACCGGTGACCAGATCAGCCATCGGCCAGTTGTCCAAAGCGTTTGGGCCCATATCCGGCGCGCGCTCGAAGTCCGGCGCATTATCGGCCAGGCAAACAAAAACAAAACCGTTCCATTGTTTCAACTGAACGCGAAACAACCCATGATCCTCTCTCCTGAAATCCGGGGTGACTGAAACAAAGGGCGTTTGAACCAGATTTCCCCGCAAATCATAGGACCACGCATGATAGGGGCACGAGATCAGTTTCGAGTTCAGGGTGGATTCTTCGGCCTGGCAAAGTTCTGCACCCCGGTGGCGGCACGTGTTGTGAAAACAGGAAAATTCGCCAGCCTGGTCCTTCACCAAAATGAGGCTTTGACCGGCAACTGACAGGCGGCGCACGGTCATGGGCGGATGCTCATTGACCCGGCCCGCGTAGATCCAGTTCCGGGCCCAAATCTGTTTGATCTCCCGGTCATAATGCGCCGGATCGGTGTAGAAATGCGCGGGCAGGCTCTCGGGACTGCGATCCAGCAGAGGCGAAGACGCCTCAAGTTTCAGGTTTTGCTCCATCTCACATCTCCCCTGTGAATTTTGACTTGATTTTGACTGGACTGTCAATCAAAATAAGATAGTCTCGCAGATTCAATAGATTAAATGGAATGCCAAGGATTATGGTCAAAGCCAATTTGAGCAAGAAACCGCTTCAGCCGCCACGAAAGGCCAGTCGGGAACATCGCCGGCAGCAGATCATCGACGCCACCATCAAGACCCTGGCGAGACGCGGCTATTCCCAGACCACCCTGACAGAAGTTGCCCTCACTGCCGGCGTTTCCCATGGACTGCTGAACTTTCATTTTGAGACCAAGGAAAAGCTCCTGACGGAGACGCTCCTGTTGATGGCGGATGAATATCGCGAGAACTGGACGACAGCGCTGGCAGCGGCGGCACCCGCACCCGAAGAACAACTGAATTGCCTGTTGCTGGCCGATTTCAACGAGCGCATCAGCGCGCCCGACAAGCTGGTCGCCTGGTGCGCCTTTTGGGGCGAAGCCCAGAGCCGCCCGATCTATCAGAAAATGTGCGGCGCCAATGACCTGGAGTATATTCACGCGCTTGAAAAAATCTGCGCCCGCCTCATTTCAAGCGGCGGCTATCCGCATGATCCCGTGCTGGTCGCGCGCGTCATCCGCGTCACTGTTGAAGGGGTTTGGCTTGACCTCATCACCGTTTCAACGCCTTACACCAGTGACGAAGCTCTTCGAACCGTATTCGCCTGCGTCGCAGCATTTTTCCCGCGGCATTTCGATGCTTCTGGGTTGCGCCGCTAGGGGTGTAAATTTGACAGCGGGTTCCCTGCGCCGGGCCGCCGGTTGCCCGTTCTGCCCGGCCGCGTTTTACCCAAGGCATTTGAAACGCAAGCTCCAGCAGTTCGTCCGCCATAAGGTGCACAACAGACATGCCGTGAATGCCGCCGTTCTTCTTACTTTGGCCCGGAACGGACCTCCCGGTCCTGGCGAATTGCCGCTGCCATCACCAGAGGCAATGTTGCGAACTGCGTCGGTTCAGCCCTATAATAATTTTTCAGGCCGGACGCCCGGCGGGTGTCGGATAATTCCAGCCTGTTGCCGCATGGAGGTGATGCCATGATGCCTGTAAATCGACTGTCCCAGCTTGTGCTCCTCATGTTGTGCTTCGCCACGATGACAAGCGCCCCGTCAACGGCAAGCGAATTGACTGAGGCCTTGAAGTCGCGAGACGTCGCTCAGGTCCGCAGCCTTCTCGCGGCAGGGGCTGACGTGAACGAAAAAGTTCGCGGTGATTACCCTCTCAATATTGCAGCGGTCTATGGTCCTGCCGAGATGGTCACTCTTCTGCTTGATGCCGGAGCGGACATTGAGATGCCGGATCGCAATGGTTTGCATCCGCTGCACAACGCGGCCGTTTCCGGACGTAAGGACATCGTGGCGCTGTTGCTTAAGCGAGGGGCGGTGGTCAATTCCAAGGATAAGCAGGGCCGAACGCCGCTGTTGAGTTTCGCCGCGTCCGCCGGGAGCAGCATTGACATTCCCAAGTTGCTGCTTACCGCCGGAGCCAACCCGGAAATTGAAGAAACGGTTGATCAATTGCGCGCCATCGACTTTGCCGCCATCAACGGGGAAGTGGAATTGGCCAAACTCCTGTTGTCTGCTGGTGCTGATGTCAATCACAGGCAAGGCGGTTTTTGGGGTGAGACAGCACTGATGCACGCCGTCTTCCATGACCGCCCGGACGTGGTGCGGCTGCTCATTGCGCAAGGGGCAGATGTCAATCTGGCCAACAAGCAGGGCCAAAGTCCCATGTACTATGCAGCAGCAAAGCCTGAGATGATGCAGCTGTTGATCGAGGCTGGAGCGCGATGAACACCTCGTCAGGCAGCGGGAGCCGCTTGTACCTGCTCCTTACACGGAGTACGGGATCACTGGAGGGAATATGAGCAAGCGCGTGTTTTTCGCCTGGATACTGATTGCAACGGTCTCCCATGCCATTGCTGGCCCACTTCACGATGCCGCCAAGGAAGGCGATATTGCGAAGGTGATGCAGCTGATTGCCAGCGGCGAGGATGTCAATCAAAACCAAAGGTCTCTTGGCACGCCACTCCACCAGGCAAGTTTGTGGGGAAGCAAGGGGTTGGCCGAACTCCTGATTGCCCATGGCGCCAATGTCAACGCCGACAATCCAATATTGGGCACGCCGCTGCTCCGGGCAGCCCGAAAAGGCAATGAAGGCGTGGCCGCCGTGATCATTGCCCATGGTGCGGATGTAAGCGCCCGTTGGAAGGATGGAACGACCCCGCTGCATGCCGCTGCTGAAGGTGGCCACGCGGGTGTCGTTGATCTGCTCGTGGCACATGGTGCCGATGTAAACGCGCGCAGTGCCGATATGGCTGTTAAGAAAGGGTTTCCCGGCCGTGCCGGCTACTCGGCACTCCATGCGGCCGGATTGAATGGCCACTTCGATACTACCGATTTGCTCTGGGCCTACGGTGCACGAGGCCCCATTGTGGAACCGGTCACCGGGCTCTTCGCATCTGCTTTGTCGAGCGAAGGCGAGAAAATCTTCGATGGGTTCTGCAGCGTCTGTCACAGTATCGAAATGGGCGGTTTTGGTCGCAACGGCCCCAATCTCTGGGGCGTGCTTGGACAGGAAAAGGCAGGTATTGAAGGTTTCGCTTACTCCAAGGCATTTACCCGGCTTCAGGGCACGTGGACGCTGGCCGAGTTCAACGCTTTCATCGCTTCCCCGGTGGATTATGTGCCAGGTACGAAGATGGTTTTTGAGGGGTTCAAGGACCCGGCAGCACGGGCCAATCTCATCGCCTTCCTGCGCTCCAAAAGTGACAATCCTCCACCACTTCCCCAGCCAGTGCCCGCAAATAAGTAGATCGCAAGGAAGTTCAGCGGTCGTTCGAATTCTTGCAATGCCGCCGCTATTTTCCATGTGCAGCGCGGCCGTCGTGATCGTAGCCACGACGCCGGCTCATGGCCCATCACATCAGATTTTAGGCGTTCGCAATTGGTGTGTTATCGGGGGGTAAGCGGACATTTAGCAGACTCCGGGCCACCATCGCTTGTCTGTCACCCGAGAGAGCCGACTTTCAAAACTTGTTCGGGTACCATACGTCTGATTCTATCCGCTAGGCGGGTTTTTGCGCCCGCAAATGTGTCGGACAGTGTTCGCCGGATTTCAGCACCGTCAACATGTTGGACCAGATCTGAATGTTATGATCAACAAACTCCTGGCCCAATTCGGTTGCAGCATTCGCATAGAGCGGGCCTTTCATCGCCTGTATTTCCTGCTCGGCCGCTTCGCAATACCAGGCATTGCGGCTTCGCGTCTCGATGTTTTCAAATCCAGCCTTGTGCATGGCATCGGCATAGCGCGAAGGCGACGCCATGCCAAAATCGAGACCCTCTGATTCAATGTAGGCCTTCATCGCAGCGCTTGGCTCATTGTCATGGCCAATCAACCAATCAGAAGCGACGAACCAGCCACCGGGCTTCAACACGCGAAACACATCGCGCATCAGCGTGTGCTTGTCGGGAATATGAACAATGGAATCCTTGCTGAACACAACATCAAAAGCCTGCGGTGGAAAAGGCAATGGTCCCGGCACGACTTTCAGGACACCAATTTTTTCGGACAACCCCGCTTTTGCCGCATGTGCCCGCGCGTGGGCAAGAACTGTATCTTCAACGTCAATGCCCGTCACATAGGCCGCGCCGTGCTTTTCAACGAGCAAGACATCGATGCCCCCTACTCCGCAGCCAATATCAAGAACGGCCTTGTCGCGAAGGTCAATCCCCTCCAGCAATCCGCCAATCTCTTCAGGCCCGCCAGGCGAAAGCCAACCGTCGCCCCAGACGCGTTCGAGCATGCCGATCATCTTGTCGTGATAAAGCTCTTCACTCCCAGAACCGGACACCACACCTCCCAACAAACACTTACCTGATCATATAAACCTTGCGCACCGTCTCATGGACCCGGCAGGTGCCTTTCCAGTCCTTGGGATAAAACGCGACCGTGCCGGGCGCCACTTCAATCACCTCGCCGGACTCATGGGTGTAGGTGCAGCGACCCAGCAGGAAATGGCAGAATTCATCGCTGGTGACATGGCAGTTCCAATAGCCCGGCGTGCAAATCCAAATGCCCGTTTCGCTTTCGCCATTCGGCCCCTTGCCGAGCACAACACCGCTGGTGCGTGATTCCCCCTCGATCATCGTGGGGATGACGCCCCAGTCCTTGAACGGACCGGCATAGGTTTCCGGGTTGTTGAGATGGGGGGCGGATGAGGCCAGTTTGAGTGTCATGGCGCTTGCTCCAATAGGGCTGTGGCTGGCCGGATTTCGCGCAGCAGTTTTTGCTTTATCGATTCTGGAAAATCGCGGTAGTCGTCAATATCCATCACAAAGCTGCCGGACCCGCCCGCCACATGCTCGCGGTAATAGCTGTCAAGCTCTGGATCGTCGGTCATGATCGCCAGTCCGTTGATCACAATCCCCGCCTTCGCCCGCAGGCGATGGGCATCCTTCAGGAGGAATTTGGGCTGGCGGATTTCATAGGATTCAATTCCATCGCCCGACACATCAATGACTTTTCGAAGGGTGACAAAGCCGCTGTTCTCGATGAGCGCTATGGCGTAGGCCACCGCGATGCCAAGTCCTGTTCCACCTCCCGTGCGGTAGTCAAACCTGTCGGCCACCTGGGCGAAAATTTCCGCTTCCTCCGGAGTGCCTATCTCAAACCAGCCGCTGGCAAATTTCTGATAATCAGGGTCGCCCCATGCCATGAGATTGACCGAGATCCTGCCATTCGGGCCGCCCAAAGCCGCGGCGATGACTTCCGGATCGCGAAACGCCGCCGCGATTCCACCGATCTGCATGGCGTATTCGCCGCCGTTGACGCTGCCCGAGCAGTCCACCGCCAGGACCAGCACCAGATCATAGCTCCGGGCCGGCTGCGCGACGGCGGGGCTTGCCAGGGCAAGCCACACGCCGGTCAAAGCCGCTGCGAAATATTTCAGCTCCATCATGCCATCTTCCGCCGCGTCAGGCCATCAATCACCTTCGCGGCGACCGTTGGACCGTGTTTCGCCCGCATGGATTTCGAAGTTTTTTGCAATTTCGCTTTCATCTTCTTGTCCGTCAACATGGCCATGATCCTGGCGGCCAATTCATCTTCTGTCCATTCATAGCGGTCCATCTTGAAGCCGTGACCGGTTTCCTCAACGCGGGTCGCGTTGTCGTGCCCATCCCACACATAGGGCATGATGATTGCGGGCTTGCCGAAATACAGGCACTCGGTGAAGGAGTTGTTGCCGCCATGATGGATGACGCCATCGACTTTCGGAATGACCGACGGCTGCGGATACCACTTGTCGATGATCACATTGGATGGAATATCCGTGTATTGATCAGGATAATCTCCCACATTGACCAGCGCCCGGAGCGGCATCTTGCCGATTACAGCGATAACCCGCTTCAACAATTCCGTATCACCGGACCCAAGCGAGCCATAGCTGACATAAAGCAGGGGCTTGTCGTTATGGGCGGCGAACTGCGGAACCTCGTAAGGCGCGTCCTTGCGCACACAGCCCTCAAGATACTGAAACTGCTTGGCGGGCAGCTTGTGCTTGCGCTTGAACTTCACAGCACTAGGATAAAGCAGGATGTTCATATGGGGGCTTGCCTCGAAGAATTGCCCGAGCGGATATTTCTTCTCGCCAACCGATTTCAGGAAGGCGTTGAAATTGTCGTGGATCGGCTTGATTGTCTCGTTGAAGCGCTTGCGGTAGCGGGCGAAACCCTTTTTATCCTTCTCGCCGCAGCCTGACAGGTGCGGTGGAATGTCCGGATCCTCGATCTCATTCTCGGAGCATGAAATGATGCGAACCCAGGGCTTCTTGTTGTCACGCGCATAGCGCTTGATGGCGGGAAACAGGATGACATTGTCGACGCAAATCACGTCGGGCTTCACTTTGACCAAAACGCCGGGCAAATCCTTTTCCGCCCATTTCGCGGTTTCAACAATCATCTCCCAGCAGCCCTTCACATAGTTGCCGATCTGGTCATAGGGGCTCCTGCGGAAATTCGGGATATGGCCGTTGATGAAACCCACCCAGAATTTCGCCATTTCCTCCGGCGGCAGCGGCTCTGAAAGATTGACCGCATGGGCCTCAAAACCATAGCCCTTGTAAATATCCAGAAAACCGGGATCTGACAAAAACACCACCTTGTGGCCGAGTTTCTTCAGCGCCTGGCCAATGCCAACCGAATTCAGGGCGGGCCCAAACGCGGCTTCGGGAAACAGCGCAATCACCTTCTTCTTGGATTTCGTTGCCATTTATGTCTCCCCTCAGGCTCCTGGAATTCGGCCATTATTCAGGCGTTGCGCCAAAAACACCAGAACAAAACTCACAAACATCACGATGCTTGCCATGGCGTTGATCTCGGGGGTCACGCCAAAGCGGATCATGGAATAGATCTGCATGGGCAAAGTGGTGGAGGATTGGCCAGCGCCCGCGGTGAAATAGGCAATGATGAATTCGTCAATCGATAGCGTAAATGCCAGCAGGGCGGCGGCAATGACCGAAGGCAGAATGAGCGGCAATGTGATGCGCCAAAATGTCGTGAAATGCCCGGCCCCCAAGTCCCGCGAAACTTCCGTCAGCGACCAGTCAAAACCGGAAAGCCTTGCCCGCACCACCGCGCAAACGAACGCGATATTGAACACCACGTGGGCCAGGATAATGGAATGCAGGCCAAGCGTGAACTTGATCAGCGTGAAGAATGACAGCAGCGCGATGGCCAGCACAATATCGGGAATGATCATGGGCGCGAACAACAGGGCATCGCGCGTGGACGAGGGCCTGGCGCGCGAAACACCAAGCGCCAGCATCGTTCCGATCACCGTGGCGGCAGCCGTCGAAATACCGGCCACAATCACGGAATTCCACGCCGAGGCCAGTATCTTTGGATTGCCCGCGAGCCTGCCATACCATTCCAGCGAGAACCCGCTCCACACGGTGGGCAATCCCGCCTTGTTGAACGACAGCGCCATGAGAACGGCGATGGGAACATAGAGAAAAACAAATGTAGCGCCGAGATGCAGGTTAAGCAATCTTGCCATTGTCACCCCTCGCCCGGTTTGCGGCGACAGCCTGCAGCATCAGCAACGCCATCATGACGGCGATCAACAATCCTGCGAGCGTCGCCCCAAATGGCCAATCGCGCGCGGTCAGGAACTGGTCATAGATGAGATTGCCAATCATCTGCAGCTTTCCCCCGCCCAAAAGATCAGGCGTCACAAAGTTGCCGATCGACAGGACAAACACAAAAACCGCACCCGCCGCGACACCCGCCGCCGTCAACGGCAAGGTGATCCTGATGAAGGTGATGATGGCGCCGGCACCCAGATCGCGCGAGGCTTCCGCATAGGAGGGGTCAAGCCGCTGCAGCGACGAATAGATCGCCAGAATGACGAAGGGCGTGTAGCTGTAGACCAGCCCGAGGATGACCGCGAATTCATTGTAGAGAATCGACAGCGGCCCCGAAATCAGCCCGAGATGGATTAACACAGTGTTGATCAGGCCCACCGGATTGAGCAGCACAATCCAGGCGTAGGTGCGGATGAGGTAATTGGTCCAGAATGGCAGAATGGCGAGAAACAGGAGTGATGTTTGCCAGCGCTCCGGCGCCCGCATGATCGCATAGGCAGCGGGATAGCCGATCAGCAGCGCAAGAAGGGTCGAGACAGCGGCGATCCGGGCGCTGTCCAAAAGAATCGAGAGATAGAGCGGATCCCCTGCCCGCCTGAAATTCTCCAATGTGAAAATTGACCAATCCACGCCGCCATAGGTGCCGCGCTCAAAAAACGCCAGCGCAAACACCAGCAGGCACGGCACTACCATGAGGATGCCGAGCCACAACAGGCCCGGCGCCATCAAGAGCCATGCAGCAAAGCGTGAGGACATCTGTTGATCTCCCCACACCCTGGAACTTACTTCGCCGCCATGATTTCCGAGACGGTCTTGGAGAACGCTTTCATGCCGTCACCGAGATCGCGGAGCTGCTCGTATTTCAGGAGATCTGCGGGTGGAATGGCGATGTTCGGATAGGCGGCGAGCATGGCCTTGTCGACCGTTTCCATGGCAGCCTTGTTCGGCACTTTGTACATGATGTTCTCGACCACCCACTTGCCGTTCTCGGCATTGAGGATAAAGTCGATGAACTTGTGCGCCGCATCCAGGTTCTTTGCGGCCTTGGGGATGACCAAGGTGTCCACCCACAGGTCGCTGCCTTCCTTGGGGATCACATACTTGATCGCGGCATTCTCAGCCGTGCCGTAATTGCACCAGCCATCCCAGGCATGGACCAGCGTGGCCTCGCCGGAGACGAGCTTCGAATAGAAGGTCGTATCGTCATAGGCCAGCAGGCTTTTCTTGGTGGCCACAAGCTGGTCGCGCACCGTGTCGAGGCTTGCCTGATCGGCGGTGTTCACAGACAGGCCGTTGGCGAGAAATCCCGCCGACATAAGCCAGCGGTCGGTCGCAAGCATGGTGATCTTGCCCTTGAGGTCTTCTGCCGGATTGAGCAGGTCGTTCCAGCTGTTGGGCTCGGCCTTCAACACGTCGGAGCGGTAGCACAAGCCAGTCGTGCCCCAGGTGTAGGGCACTGAATATGTGTTGCCCGGATCATGCTGCAACAGGCTTGCTTCCGGGTAAAGATTGGCGAAATTCGGAATTTTTGCGTGGTTGATCGGCGCCAGCAGCTCAAGCTTGTTCAGCGCCTCGGCGAAGGGCGAGGAGACGAAAATGATGTCATAGCCCTCGCCGCCCGAGGCCGTCACCTTGCCCATGATTTCTTCGTTCGTGGCATGGACCGTGAGTTCGAGATCAATCCCCGTGGCGGCCTTGAATTTCTCCACCATGTCCTTGGGCGTGTAGCCATCCCAGGTGGCGATGACCAGCTTCTCCGCCAGCGACGAAGAAATATTGGCGACAACTGCAACGGCTGCGCCAGCCAACAATGTGAAAATTTTTCTGTATTTCATTTTGCCTTGCTCCCTGTGAAGTCATCTTCTCGGGATGACTGCGGCGCCATACTCGCGCGAATTTGAAAAACGGGCAATGGCGGTTAAAATATTCAATCAAAGCAAATTGTTATCATGAGTTTCTGGAATTTCCGAGGGAGCGTTTCGGCAATGAATTCAGGAAATGTTAACCACGACCCTCTACTTACGTCAGCGTCTGCCGAGTTGCGCCTGCAGATCACCGGGCTTCCGTTTTTCACTGGGGAAGGAATACGTCAAAGTGTTTGGCCTGCTGGGAAAATTCTCAATCGGAACGCGGCTGGTTGGCATTGGACTGGTTGTCGCCCTGATTTCCTCGCTTGGCGGCCTGGTTGGCGGTCTCGGCATCTGGACTGTCGGCAAGCAGTTTCGCTCCTATGAGAAAGTGGCGGAAGAGGCCCTGCTCGCTTCAGAAATCAATGCCAACATGGCCAAGGTCTTGTTGAATGCAAGAGAATACCTCCTGACTCATGACAAAGCTGAGCTCAAAGTGGCGCGCCGCTACATGACTGAAGCCAAAGCCGGCATTGCAAAAGCCAAATTGGCTTTTTGGGCAGGCGATCGGTCGGCCAGTGCCGCAAAAATCGAAAAGGCATTCCACAAATTCGAATTGGGCATAGACCAGCTTTCCGCCGCTATCGACAAGCGCGACCACATCGTCAATGAAATTCTCGACAAACTCGGTCCGCAGATTCAGCAGAGCCTGACGGGCATCATCGAAATGAGCATCAGAAACAGCGACACCGAAACGGCGGTTCGCACCGGAAAGGCCCAGGAAGGGTTGCTGCTGGCCCGTCTCAATATCAGCAAACATCTTCTCAAGAACACAAGGGACACGGCCGACAAGGCACAAAAAGAGTTGCTTGCGGCTGAAAAACAAATGGGCGACCTGGTCCTTCGGGTGGCAAGCATCGGATCTGCGGCGAATTCCGCGCAGGCAGCCGCCAAACCGTTGCCATCGTTGCTCGCCCAGTATCATGCAGGCTTTACCGAGCTTTTGGCGACAATCGAAGAGCGCAACAGCCTGCGCACCGATACTTTTGACAGAACCGGCGCCGAGATCAGCGCATTGATCGTGGAAATCAAAGACAGCGCCGCAAAGTCCGAGGGGCAAATTTCTCGAGAAGCATCCGCTGTGGTGGAGCAGAATCAAACCACGATCATGACCGCGGCTGTTTTGGCGCTCGTCTTTGGCGCCTTGTTGTCCTTGAGCAACGCGCGCGAAATTTCCCGGCAGCTGGGCCTATTGATGGCGCAGATGGGCGCTCTGGCGGCAGGCAACAATCGCATCGAGATTGACGCTGTCAACCGCACCGACGAATTTGGCCTCATGGCGCGGTCTCTCGTGCATTTCCGCAATGCCGCCATCGACCACGAGGTGGCTGAAGAAGAGGCCAAAATGGCAGAGGACCGCGCCAGGGAAGAAAGCGCCCACGCCACCGAGCGCGACATCCTGGCCGACATCGGCGTGATGGTGGACGCCGCGGCAAACGGCGATCTGTCGCGCCGCGTGGATCTTGTCGGCAAAGCTGGCATCCAGGCAAGCATCGGCAAAGGCGTCAACATCTGGGCGGAAACAATCGGCAGCGCGGTGGGGCAGATCACCGAAGTCATTTCGGCTCTTTCACAAGGCGACCTCACCCATCGATTGGAAGGCGACTTCAAGGGAAGCTTCCTTCAGCTCAAAACCGACACCAACGCAATGGCCGAAAGACTCCGAGCCGTGGCGCTGCGCATATCCGGGGTTTCCGGCAAAGTGCAAAGCGCAACCCAGGAGATAGTCTCAGACATGGCCGATCTGTCGGTCCGCACGGAATACCAGGCCTCTTCGCTTGAAGAGACAGCAGGCGCAATGGTTGAGTTCGCGGCCACGGTGCGACAGAATTCAAGAAACGCCAACGAAGCAAGCCGGCTCGCGGCTGAGGCGAGCGCCACCGCCATCAATGGAAGTGAAACTGTGGGCCAGGCCGTAACAGCAATGGAGCACATTGAAATTTCATCGCGCAAGATCAATGAAATTTCCGGCGTCATCCAGGAGATCGCATTTCAAACCAATTTACTGGCTTTGAATGCAGCGGTGGAATCCGCCCGCGCTGGCGAAGCCGGCAGAGGCTTCGCTGTCGTGGCCAACGAGGTGCGGTCACTCGCGCAAAGAACGACCGAAGCTTCCAAAGACATCAAGGTCCTGGTGAAAAACTCCGACATCCAGGTGCGGGAAGGCGTATCCCTCGTGAAACAAGCGGGAGCAACGCTGGACGAGATCGTCGCTTCAGCGAAAAAAGTGGCAAACTTCGTTTCCGAGATCGCTGCGGCGACCCAGGAACAATCCACTGGCATCGAAGAAGTCAGCAGGGCCATAACCGGCATGGACGAGCTGACCCAGCAAAACGCCATGCTCGTTGACAAAACCAACAATGAACTGCGCTCTGCCCAAGCCCAGGTCGACGAGCTGCGCACAGTGGTGGCCTTCTTCAAGACAGGCGATAAAAGCCTCAACCTGGGATATCAGCCAATACAAGCTCGCATCGCCAGCTAACGCCCAATGACCGGGTGCTCAATGAGCGCGGCAATGGGAACGAAACATAGGCCTCCGGTTGCGCCGAAGATGATTGATGGCTCACCTGCCAAAAAATCACGTGAGCGACCAAAATATTAAAACTGTTTCGGGCAACTGTAGCGATCGTGACTTAATTGCCCTGTCCAATTTTTAGGCAAACCGGACCATTGCAACACGGATTCAATTTGGGTCTTGGGAACGCCGGTGATTTATTTTTGAAGTCACCAGCATATCGGGCAACGCGCGCTTGACAGTGTGCGGCATTCTGTCAGGATTATGAAGGGGGACGCTGGTTTGCCCACGAGAAGAGGACACACAAGCGCGTATCTAACAACAACACCCAATGGGAGTGAAACCTATGCTTGAAGATATTATCAAGGAAGCCCAAACCCGTCGTGATGTGTTCAAAGCCATTGGCGCGACGGCGCTTGCTGGCGCGCTGTTTGCAAATGCGGGATTTGACCCGGCCATGGCGCAGGCCCTGGCACCCGCCGGAAAACCCCTCAAGGCCGCCTTCTCGAATGCCGGATTGCAGGCAACCTGGTGCGCCCAGGGCAAGCAGGCAGCCGAAGCCTGGGGCAAGCTCATGAATGTCGAGATCACCTGGTTCGATGGTGAACTGGCGGCGACCAAGCAACGCGCCGCCATTGACAACATGGCGACCCAGAAATGGGACTTCGTCGCCATTCAGACTTTTGGCATCGGCACGCTGACTGATCCAATCCAAAAAATGATTGATGCAGGCACACCCGTGATCGCGATGGATACGCTGGTTGCGCCTCCAGGCACGATCGCCATCCACACATTCATCGCGCCTGACAACATCATGATGGGTTCAGCCGTCACCAACCAGATCATGAGCGCCATCAAGGGCGAAGGCACTATTGTCATGACACAGGGCGCGCTCGGCCACTCGGGCGCCCAGGGACGCGCGACGGGGTTCAAGAATGTTCTTGCCGCTTATCCCAATGTGAAAATCCTCAATGAGGAACCAGCCGACTGGGATGTGACCAAGGTTGCGCGCATCTGGGATTCAATTCTGACCCAGAACGAGAAAATCTCGGCGGCATTCTTCCATAATGACGATATGGCCCTTGCGGCCTTTAACGTCATGAAAGCCAAAGGCCGCACGGATATCATCATCGGTGGTGTCGATGCCATGGCGCCGGCGGTGAACGCGGTGCTTGAGGGCACTATGCTGGCAACCGTGCGCAACCCTTCCTGCCGCATTCATGGCTGGGCGGTGGCGGCTGGCGTTGCCGCCGTGCAGGGTGGCGAAAAGGCGGGAACCGATATCCCGAATTTCATCCTCGCCGATGGTCCTGTCATCACCAAGGAAACCGCGCCGGGTCATCTCTGGCTGCAGAAAAACTTCCTGATCTGAGCGGTTCATGAATATTCAACTGATGAGCGGGGACGGCTTGCCGCCCCTGCTCAAATTGTCGAATGTATCCAAGTCCTTCGGCGGCATCGCGGCGCTGAAGGATGTGGATTTCGAACTTCACACCGGTGAAATTCACGGCCTTGTCGGCGAAAATGGCGCCGGCAAATCAACCACCATGAAAATTATCGCTGGCGTCTATGCCGATTATGAAGGCGAAATGCGGATTGACGGCGCACCCATGCATTTCCGTTCGGCCCGTGATTCACTGGCGGCCGGCATCGGCATGGTGCATCAAGAGCTGTCAACGGTTCCCGATCTCACCGTTGCCGAAAATGTTTTTCTGGGGCACCAGCCGCTGACCAGGTTTGGAACGGTGGATTGGCCCCGAATTAACCGCGAGGCCGCGCGGCTGATTGCCAGCCTTGGCCTTGATATTGACCCCACAACGCGCATGGGCGCGCTGCCCGTTGGCTTGCAGCAACTTGTCGAGCTTTCGCGGGTTTTGTTTTCGGGGGCCCGCATCATTATTCTGGATGAGCCCACGTCCGCCCTGTCGCCGCCGGAAGTCAAACGGCTTTTCGAGGTTTTGCGGAAGATCAGGGCGGAGGGGCGCGGCATTATCTTCATCTCGCACTTCCTTGACGATGTGCTGGAGATTTCGGATACGGTCACGATTTTCAGAAATGGCCGCAAGGTGGCAACCGAGAGAGCCGCCGCTCTCACCAAGGATGCGGTGATCTCCCACATGATCGGGCGCGGGTCCATTGGCATGCATATGGGCGAAAGCACCACCCTCGCCGGCGATGAGGCCAAGCCCGTGGTGCTGGAGGCGCGCTCCATCAGCGACGGCAAATTGCTGCGCGACGTTTCTCTTAGACTGCGCGCCGGCGAAATCACTGGCGTTTATGGTTTCATGGGATGCGGGCAGATTGAACTGGCGCGCGCCTTGTTTGGAAAAATAAGGCTGAAGCGCGGGCAGCTCGCCCTGGATGGCGCAACACGGTCCTTCAAATCGACGGCGGCAGCGCGCGGACAGGGCATTGCTTTTGTGCCGGAGAACCGGCGCATGATGCTGTTTCGCACCGAGCCCGTCTTCAAGAACATTTCCATCGCCATTCTTGATCGCATCCACCGCCTGTGGCTGAAGCCCAGGGCCGAAAACAAGATCGCGGCAACGCGCGCCACGGACCTGCAAATCAGGCCGCCAAATCCCAACATGCTGCTTGGCTCGCTCTCGGGCGGCAACCAGCAGAAAGTCGGCCTGGCCAAATGGCTTACGCACCTGCCGAAAGTGCTCATTCTTTCGGAGCCGACGCGCGGCATGGATGTGGGGGCAAAGGAGGATGTGATCCGCATTGTGAAGGCTTTGCGTGATCGAGGCGTCGCCATTCTTGTGCTCTCAACGGAGCCGGAAACCATTCTGACCCTCGCGGACAGGGTAAGCGTGCTGCGCAAAGGCATCGTTGCGAAAGAATTCAGCCACGGCACAATTCACAAGGCCGATCTTCTGGCGGCGGCTTAAGGGGGCATACAAGATGGAAGCGACGCAGATTCAATCCTTAAGCCGCCTCAAGGTTTTTCTCACGGACCAGCTCCGCAATATAGCGCCCGTGTTCACGCTGCTGGCGCTCATCATTTTCTTCTCGATCGCAAGCCCGTCATTCCTTACCACCGTAAACTTCATGAACATCTTTTCGCAGATATCCATCACGGCGATCATCGCGGTGGGGCTCACCTATGTGATCCTCACGGCGGAAATTGACCTCTCCGTTGCCGCAGTCGCCAATGCCGTCGGCATCACAATCGCCTATTTCACGATGCAACCGGACTATGTGAATATCGCCAACCTGCCATTGCCCGGCATCATCGCCATTGTTCTCACGCTTCTCACAGCCCTGGCCTTCGGGTTGATCACGGCTTTCGGCGTCACGTGGATCGGCATTCCCTCCTTCATCATGACGCTTGCCATCATGCAGATTGCCAATGGCGTGTCAGCCTTGCTGGTTCGCGGCCAGATCGCCTATTCCTACCCGGAATTCATCACGATGCTGGGCTCCGGTTCCATCTTCGGCATCCGCTGGACGATTGTTGTGGCAATCCTGTTTCTGGGGATCGGCCACCTCGCGCTCACCTACACGCGATTTGGCCGCTACATTTACATGACAGGCGGCAACCGCGAAGCGGCTGAATATTCCGGCGTGAACGTCAAGCTGATCATTGGCTCCGTGATGGTCATCTCGGCGGTTTGTTCCGGCATCGCAGGCATGCTCGCCGTCGCCTATTTCGGCTCCGCCCAGCAGAACCAGTTCGACAGCTACCTGCTGGATGCCATCGCGGCGGTTGTGGTCGGCGGCACCAGCCTGTTTGGCGGGCGCGGCGGCATCGGCAACACCATCATCGGATTGCTGGTGCTTGGCGTTCTCAACAACGGGCTCGATCACGTGCAGATCGACAGCTTCCTCAAAATCCTGATCCGCGGCCTCATTCTGCTGTCAGCCCTCATTATAAACGTCTATGCGCAGAGACTGAAGGAATCGCATTAGCCCATGGCCAAGCGCATCATCTTCACCGGCGGTTCCGGCAAGGCTGGAAAGCATGTTGTTCCCTGGCTCATGGCCAAGGGCTATGACATTCTCAATCTCGACCTGAAACCGCTCGACTGCCCGGGCGTGAACACGCTCCATACCGATGTGACGGACAACGGCCAGGTGTTCAACGCGCTCTCATGCCACTTCGGCTTTGACGGCTATGATACGGGCAAAGGCCCCGCCAAGGTGGATGCAGTCGTGCATTTCGCCGCCATCCCGCGCATTCTCCTGCAGCCCGATAATGTCACCTTCACCGCCAATGTGACGAGCACCTATAATGTCATCGAAGCCGCCATGAAGCTCGGCATCCCGAAAGTCATCATCGCGTCGAGCGAGACCACCTACGGCGTGTGCTTTGCCGAGGGCGACAAGGACTATCACCATTTTCCGCTTGAGGAAGATTATGACATCGACCCGATGGACAGCTACGGCCTCTCCAAGGTGGTCAATGAAAAAACCGCCCGCGCCTTCGCCATGCGCTATGGCGCCGACATCTATGCGCTGCGCATCGGCAATGTGATAGAACCGCATGAATATGACAAGTTCCCGGCCTTCATGGCAGACCCGCCATCGCGCAAGCGCAACGCCTGGAGCTATATTGATGCCAGGGATCTGGGCCAGATCGTGCATCTCTGCCTGGAGAAAAACGGGCTCGGCTTTGACGTGTTCAACGCGGTCAATGACACGATCACAGCGCGTGAGCCGACAGCTGAATTCCTGAATCGCTGGTGTCCGAAGATTCCATTGAAGCGCGAGCTGAAAGGCGATGAAGCGCCCCTCTCAAACCGCAAGGCGCGTGACGTGCTGGGCTTCAAGGAAGAGCACAATTGGCGGAAACATGTGAAGTAAGTCCGCCAGCGTTCAGGCCCGTTCCGGAAACATCGCCTGCAAGCCTTCCGCTGACGCTTCAGCCACACCGCGCTCAGTGATCAGCCCGGTGACGAGGCGCGCCGGCGTGACGTCGAAGGCGGGATTCGCCGCCGGACTTCCTTCAGGCGAAATACGCACCCGGGTTGTTGCGCCATCGGTTCCGCGACCCTGCACGAATGTCACTTCCGCCGCATCGCGTTCTTCAATCGGGATTTCTTTCACGCCGTCATGCACAGTCCAGTCAATGGTTGGCGAAGGCAAGGCCACATAGAAGGGAACATCATTGTCTTTCGCGGCCAACGCTTTCAAGTAAGTGCCGATCTTGTTGCAGACATCGCCGCTGGCCGTTGTGCGGTCAGTTCCCACAATCACCATATCCACCTGACCGCGCTGCATGAGATGGCCGCCCGCATTATCAACAATCAGCGTGTGGGGAACGCCGTGGTTGTTGAGCTCCCAAGCGGTGAGCTGCGCGCCCTGATTGCGGGGCCGCGTTTCATCAACATAGACATGAACCGGAACGCCCGCTTCGGCGGCCGTGTAGATTGGCGCGGTCGCCGTGCCGTAATCCACTGTGGCGAGCCAGCCCGCATTGCAATGGGTCAGGAGATTGACGGGTTCTCCCGGCTTCTTGCGAGCCGCGATCTGCCTGATGATGGCAAGTCCATGGCGGCCCATGGCGCGGTTGAGCTCAATGTCTTCCGCGGCAATGGCCGCAGCCCGGGCATAGGCCGCACCCGCCCGCTTGGACTCAGGCAACCCGCGCAGCAACCCCCGCATTTCATCCAATGCCCATTTCAGGTTGATGGCGGTTGGGCGGGTTTCATGCAGATTTTCCCAGGCGGCATCGAGGGCTGCATCACTTGCGCTGCCCTGCATGGCAATGGCGATGCCGTAAGCGGCCGTCACGCCGATCAAAGGCGCGCCCCGCACCCACATATCACGAATGGCGGTGGCCACTTCGTCAACCGTTTTCAACGTGACAACGCGAAACTCATGGGGCAACCAGCGCTGGTCAATGATGTCAATGGATCGCCCATCCGTGTTCAGCCAGATCGTGTGATAGTGGCGAGATCCGACTTTCACGTGACAATTTCCTTCTCAAGCCTTTCGGCCAGCCGGTTTACCTCGACGACGCTGTGGATGCGGTGCCGGTTGACCGCCAGGTGGCGTCCCAGTTTCAAAGCCTTGGTCTCGCATCTGGCGCGGACATCCGTGTTTTCGATGGTCTCAAAGTCCGCATTATGGGCAAGGCCGAGGATGCGGCGGTGCATCTCAACGCCGGCAAAGCCCAGCATATCAATCCAGATTCCCTGCAGCACCAGGTCAAGCGCCTGCTCGGAAGCCAGCATGTCACCCTGGTCTTCAAAAAGGGCGCGCTGATACAGGATGCCGCTGCGCTCGCCGTGCCAAAGGCGGGAAAACTCCGCGCGGAATGCGGCCCATATTTCGGCAATCACGTTGAGAAGATAGCGCCGCATGCTGTCGCGGCTGCCGTCCGCCTCGTGGCCGGTTTGCGAGAAATAGCTCATCCAGAAATTGGCCAGCAACATGCCGACATCAAAAGCCATGGGACCGTAGAATGCGAATTCGGGATCAATCACCCGGGTTTGCCCGGGTGTGACCATCACCGACCCGGTGTGAAAATCGCCATGCAAAAGCGTTTCCGGCGTCGCGGCAAAGATGTGCTTCAGCCTCTGGGCAGCCACTTTCAGATCGCGGTCGGCGCGAAGCTGCGCCACGATGCCGTCCAGCTGCGGCGAGGTGTGCCGGTTGAGCTTGGCATCAAAGTAGGGGTTGCTGAACACCAGGCTTTCAGTGATATCGCAAAGGGCCACATTGTCGGCAAACAGCGCAAGGTCCGCCTTGCGGAGTTTGGTGTCCAGGCACAGGTCAGAACCGCGAAAGAGCGTGCGCGCGAGGAAAAGCCCGAGGTCTTTCGCAATCCTAGGCAGCTCCTGCCCTTCAATCAGCGCGCGCCGCAAGATGATGTGGGGCGACAGAAACTCCATGACGATCATCGCCTGCCCCGGATCAAAATGAAAAATCTCAGGCGTCATTCCGGGATCACGCTGGCTCTGGCGCGACAGCGCGTGGTATTCAAAGAAGGAACGCTTCAGGGGCAGCGGCCAGCTCTCTCCGACGAGGCGCACATAGGGCAGCGCTTGCTTGACAACCGCCGCGCCTTTCGAACCCTGAACGATAAAAACCAGATTGAGGTTTCCATCTCCGACTTCCCGCACGCTCCATGCCGACGCGTCACCGCCAATCCTGTCCTTCAATGCGGCGAGACCACCAAGCCTTGATGGCAGCGTGTCCGGGCTCAAAGCGACAAAATCCTGATATGAATTCATTTTTTCCGACATAACGCCCATAAACGCAATCAGATTTGCACAATTGGCGGACACATGTAAATGACATCCGGCCGCATCATTTTACAGAAAAAGCGAGCTTGAATTTTATCGTTCCCCGCCCAAAATCGTTGCCTCGGTCGCGGCCCGCAGGTCAGCTTCGGTCACGCCATCCGCGCATTCGACTATTTTCAGGCCGCCGGGAACCACGTCGAGGACGCCGAGATTGGTGATGATGCGGTTGACAACGGCCTTGCCGGTGAGTGGCAGCGTGCAGGCTTTCAGCACCTTGCTTTCGCCATGCTTTGACGTGTGATCCATGACCACGACAACGCGGCCCACGCCAGCCACGAGGTCCATGGCTCCGCCCATGCCTTTTATCAATTTGCCGGGAATCATCCAGTTGGCGAGGTCGCCCGTTTCGGAGACTTCCATCGCCCCCAGGATCGCCATGTTGATCTTGCCGCCCCGGATCATCGCAAACGATTGGCTCGAGTCAAAGAATGCGGTCTGCGGCAGTTCCGTGATGGTTTGTTTTCCCGCATTGATGAGGTCAGCGTCCTCCTCGCCTTCATAGGGGAAGGGCCCCATGCCAAGCATGCCGTTTTCCGATTGCAGGGTCACTTCCACGCCCGCCGGAATGTAGTTGCTGACCAGCGTCGGAATGCCGATGCCGAGATTCACATACCAGCCGTCCTGAAGTTCCTTGGCCGCCCTTGCCGCCATCTGGTTTCTGTCCCATGCCATGATTATGCCGCCTTCTTGCGCGTGGTGCGCTGTTCGATGCGTTTCTCGTGGGTGCCCTGGATCAGGCGGTGCACATAGATTCCCGGCGTGTGGATCATGTCGGGATCGAGCGCGCCAAGCGGAACAATCTCCTCCACCTCGGCCACACAGGCCTTGCCGCAGGTGGCAGCTGGCGGGTTGAAGTTTCGCGCCGTCTTGCGGAATACAAGATTGCCCGAAGGATCAGCCTTCCAGGCCTTTACAATCGCAAGGTCGGCGACGAGGCCACGTTCCAGCACAAAGGTCTGGCCGTCGAAATCCTTGTGTTCCTTGCCCTCGGCAATGACGGTGCCCACACCGGTCTTGGTATAAAAACCCGGTATCCCAGCGCCTCCTGCCCGCATGCGCTCAGCCAGGGTTCCCTGCGGATTGAACTCAACTTCAAGTTCCTTGGCCAGGAACTGGCGCATGAACTCGGCATTCTCGCCCACATAGGACGAGATCATCTTTTTAACCTGGCGGTTTTCCAGGAGTTGACCCAGGCCAAAGCCATCGACGCCCGCATTGTTGGAGGCAATCGTCAGGTTCTTGGTGCCCCGCGCCTTGATCTCGGCAATCAGCAGCTCCGGAATGCCGCACAGGCCAAAACCGCCCGCCGCAATCAACATGCCATCGAACAACAGACCATCCAGGGCCTTCGCGGCGGTTTCGTAAATCTTCTTCATGAAAACTCCTTCAGATCAGGCAGCGGCTGAACGCAGGCCTAGTATGGATCGCGCCTGTTGCCAAGTGGCCACCGGGCGATTGTATCCATGGCAGATATCGACTGCGCGCTTGACCAGCGCCGCATTGGAAGGGGCCAGCGTATTTTTACCGATCCGCACGTTGTCTTCCATGCCTGTCCGTGTGTGGCCGCCCTTGGCAATCGACCATTCATTGATGGTGATCTGGCTTTGCCCAATCCCCGCCGCACACCATAATGCGTCAGGCGCCAAGCGCTTCAACGTTTCAATGTAGAAATCAAATATCCTCTCATCCGCCGGCATGGCGTTCTTCACGCCCATCACAAACTGGACAAAGAGCGGGCTCTTCAATCGGCCATCAGCCGCCATTCTTGCCGCCTGCACAATGTGTGACAAATCAAAGGCTTCGATTTCGGGTTTCACGTCATGGGCGAGCATTTCAGAAGCAAGCCAATCCACCAGATCAGGCGGGTTTTCATAGACGCGGGTGGGGAAGTTGTTAGATCCCACGGATAGCGAAGCCATGTCGGGCTTGAGCGGCAGCATGCCGCCGCGGGCCTTGCCTGCACCGGAGCGTCCGCCGGTTGAGAGCTGCACGATCATGCCGGGGCAGTGTTTCTCGATGCTCTCTTTCAGGCGGGCGAAGCGTTCGGGGTCCGATGTGGGTTTGCCTTCATCATCGCGCACGTGGCAGTGGGCGATGGATGCCCCCGCCTCAAAAGCTTC
>VFJY01000221.1 GCA_009885825.1 Rhodobiaceae bacterium
GGTGGTGGAGAAAACGTAAGGGCCCTCATCCACCCTTTGGGCACCTTCTCCCATCCTTTGGACGGGAGAAGACGATAATCGTCTGGGCCTTCGCCCGTGCTGCGCAGCGCCAGCGGAGCAGGATGGGAGAAGGTAGCCGGAGGCCGGATGAGGGTCTCTTACCTCTTTCGGTGACGCTGACGTTTCAGACAGGGCCAACGGCCGAAGTGAGGCGGATTTCGCGATATGTCCGCCGTGCGTCAACCAAACGCCTCACCGCCGCGCTGACACTGTCATTGGCAGGCCGCCTGCGGGCTGAACAGTAAGCTTCTGCACGGGCCAGGGTTTGCACTCCGCCGTGCAGGTGAAGCGGAAGCGGTGGAGCAGCAGCGCCAGCGCAATCACCGCTTCCTGCAGCGCGAAACTGGCACCAATGCAGATCCGCGGCCCCGCGCCGAATGGCAGATACTGGAACTTGTCAATCGCCCCCCTGTTCTCCGGCCAGAAGCGCGAGGGAATGAACGCCTCAGGCTGGTCCCACAGCCTGCGATGCCGGTGGAGTGTCCATGGCATCACCAGCACCGTTACCCCCGCCTTGATCTCGACCTCGCCATAACGGTCATCCGCAATCGCCGCGCGGTTGATCGAAGGAGCCGGCGGATAAAGGCGCATCGCCTCTTCGAAGGCCGCCCGTGTCATGGGAAGCCGGTCGAGCCAGTGTTGCGGCTCCGGCACGCTTCCATCGAAGAACGCATCAATCTCCTTTTCCAGGATTTCGAGATCAGGCGCGGAATTGGCCAGACAGTATAAGGTCCAGCCCAGGGCACGCGCTGTTGTCTCGTGGCCCGCGCCTATGAAGGTGATGATGTTGTCCTTGATCTCTTCGCGGGTGAGGCCGTCGGGTCCTTCCTGGCGCAGCAGCAGTGTCAGGAAGTCATCGGGCACGGCGCCGCCTGAATGTATTTTTTGCCGCCGCTTCTCCATCGTCTGGTCCACGATGCCGCGGAACAGCGCCATCACCCTGATGCCCTTCATGCGCGTGACCCGCGGGATCCAGGGCGGCGCCTTGAGCAGGTCAATGGGATCGACATGGCCCATCGTGTACAGCAGCCGCTGGACATCGGCGGCGAAATCGCCTGTGGACGTCACGATCTCGCCGGAAAACAGTGTCTGCGAAAGGATGTCGAATGTCAGCTCCGTCATGTCACGCGAAATATCACGCGTCGTGCCAGCGTGCGCAGCCTGGACGTAGTGTTCAGCATAGGCTTCCGTGCACGCCCGCATGGTCCCGGCAAACCCGTCGATATGGCGTGGCGTGAAGACGGGCGCCATCGCCTTGCGCGAGCGCTTCCACACTTCCCCCTCCGCCGTCAAAAGCCCGTCACGCAGGATGGGCCGCAGGATGAGCTGGCGGATCGTGCCCATCCGGTAATTCCTGGCATTGTCCACCAGCACATGGCGGATGAGTCCCGGATCATTGACGATCAACGTGCGCTCATTGAGGAAGCGCGTGTGGATCACTGAGTCCTCATAGGAGGGCTCCCCCCACATTTCGAGCGGATTGCGCATGAGCGTACGCACGATCTCGAAGAGCGAAGGAATCTTCGCACGCGCCCGCGGCACTGGCGCTGGCGGTGTAAACGGCTGTGGGGTCATGTCAATCATCGGCACTCCATCTCGTGCACCTAACATGGTGCGGCATGCCCACAAATGCCACTATGGGAATGCCGCACCAAACCCTGTCGTCGCGGCGAAAGCCCAGACATGATCAATCGCATTGCAAAACTCATGGGCGTGGTGATGAACATGGACAGGATGGTGGGCGGCCAGTTTGAGGAGGGGCTGGGGAATCTGAAGCGGGTGGTGGAGGGGGGATGAAATAACCGAGCCTCGAGTGAGGGCACCTTTTCAACTCTCTTGTAAGTTACAAACCTTGCCATTGTTGCGCAAAAAGTGCCAGCATTACCAGTTGCTGAACTGGAGAATGTGCATGCGATTCGCCCCGCCGCCACTGGTTATTGCCGAAGACGAAGGTTTTGAGGACGCCAAGGATATCTTTAAACTCAAGGACCTTGGCCAAGGAATGACAAATCTAGTATCCAATTTTGATGACCCCATGGTTATAGCGTTCAACGGTCAGTGGGGTTCAGGAAAGTCCACCTTTCTTAAGATGTGGCGCGGAGAACTTAAAAAGGAAGGTTATCCAGTCATCTATTTCGATGCCTTCGAAAACGACTACGTGCAAGATGCTTTTGCCGTGCTCGTTCGAGAGATTGTTCAAATAGTTGATGTTGCCAGGGCCCCGGCCACCAAGCAGTTCGAAAATTTCAAGGCGAAAGCACTTGGTCTTGGAAAGTTGCTGCTGCGGAGTGGAGCAAAAATTGCTACAAAGGTTGTAATACGGGCGGCAACTGCAGGTGTTGGAAATGAGAAAGACGTAACCGATGCGATCAGCGAGGCTATTGACGAAGCGGGTGAAGTCGCAGCTGACTATTTTGACGAAATTCTAAATCAACCCAAAAAGCAGAAGGAGACGGTGGAAGCTTTCAGAGCTGCGTTGAGCGAATTGCCCGGCTTGTTGGCATCTGCATCAGAAGGTGAAAATCAGAAGCCGCTAATATTCATCATTGATGAACTGGATCGCTGCAAGCCGCTGTTTGCGCTTGAATTACTGGAGCGCATAAAACATTTCATGTCGGTGCCAAATATACACTTTGTGCTTGGAGTCCATTTATCGCAACTTCAAAATTCTGTGAAGGCGGCCTACGGCTCAGAAATTGATGCCTCAACTTATTTGCAGAAATTCATAAATCTAACCATCACTCACGCAGACGTCGGTCGTGATCTGCAGCAACGGCAGATATCCAAATACATTATGTATCTTCGTGGAGCCTTGAGTTTCAAACCTGAAGATCATGAAACGCTCGGTGGCGCATGCGAATTCCTGCAGCGAGTCGCTGAACACCGCTCCATGAGTCTTCGAACAGTCGAGAGAATATTTTCCCATTTGGCAGTATGCCTTGCGTTCACGAAGAAAAATAATCTTCGTCCTCAACCAATTGTCGCTGGTCTCTGTGTTCTAAAAGCAGTTTATCCCGAACTATTTATCCGCGCGAAGAAAGATCAACTTCAATATGAAGACGTAGAGAAAATATTTGGTTTTGACACGGCGAGCGTCGCGGAAGGAGACCACATGTTTGAATTGCAACGAATGTGGTGGCAATACTGCTTGATGCCGGAGATATCACAGGAGGTAAAGGATCTGGGGCAATACCTTAACAATTTCGGTCTTTATGGGCGGAGCTTTGAAGAACGAAGGAGGGTACTCATGCTTATTGCCGATCAGATTGTAGATAGACTTAAAGTCCAGTGATTAAAGACAGAAAACTATATCAAATCGTTTATCACTCAACTCAGAACCTTCCGCACCACCTCCCGCCATCCCGCTATCTTTGCGTCCCGCAAGCCTGCATCCATCTTCGGCGTAAACCGCTTCTGCCGCTTCCAGGTTTTGGCGAACACATCAGGCTTTGGCAGCAGGCCCGCCTGCAATCCCGCGAGATAGGCGGCCCCCACGGCGGTGGTTTCCAGCACGGCGGGCCGGTCCACGGGGGCGTCGAGTATGTCGGCGAGGAATTGCATGGTCCAGTCAGACGCCGTCATGCCGCCGTCCACGCGCAGGATGGTTTCACCTGTGGCGCCCCAATCCTTGCGCATGGCATCGAGGAGATCATTGGTCTGGTAGCACACGGCCTCCAGTGCCGCGCGCGCCAGTTCCTTGTTGGTTGTGGCGCGGGTCAGGCCGAAGAGGGCGCCGCGCACATCGGCGTTCCAGTGGGGAGCGCCGAGGCCCACGAAGGCGGGCACCAGATAGACGTTTTGATTTTTGTCGGCGAGCCTGGCGAGCGCGCCGGTTTCGGCTGCGTTTTTCACCACCTTCAACCCGTCGCGCAGCCATTGCACGGCCGCGCCCGCCACGAAGATTGCGCCCTCCAGCGCATAGGTGCGCTTGCCATCCAGCTGATAGGCGACCGTGGTGAGCAGGCGGTTCTGCGAGGTGACGGCCCTGTCGCCTGTGTTGAGCAGCGCGAAGCAGCCCGTGCCATAGGTTGATTTCATCATGCCGGGCTCAAAGCAGGCCTGGCCCACGGTTGCGGCCTGCTGGTCGCCCGCCACGCCGCAGATCGGAATGGCGGCGCCCAGAAGCTTCGCGTCAGTCACGCCGAAATCAGCGGCGCAATCCTTGACCTCCGGCAACATGGCGCGTGGCACGCCCAGGATGTTCAGCAGCGCCTCATCCCAAACGCCCTCATGGATATTGTAGAGGAGCGTGCGCGAGGCGTTGGTGGCGTCGGTCACATGGGACCTGCCGCCGGTGAGACGCCAGATGAGAAAGGAATCAATGGTGCCGAAGCACAGCTCGCCGCTCGCTGCGCGTTCGCGCGCGCCCTTCACATGATCCAGCAGCCAGGAAACCTTGGTGCCGGAAAAATAGGGATCAAGCAGCAATCCGGTCTTGGCGTTGAAAAATTTTTCATGGCCCTGTGATTTGAGTTCGCTGCAATAATCCGATGTGCGCCGGTCCTGCCAGACGATGGCCCTGTGAATGGCCTTTCCGGTCTTGCGGTCCCACACCACGGTGGTTTCGCGCTGGTTGGTGATGCCGATGCAGCGGATGTTCCTGGGCGGCGTCTTGGCTTTTATGATCGCCGCCCTGGCGGTGAGCAACACGGATTTCCAGATTTCCTCCACATCATGCTCAACCCAGCCTGAGTTGGGGAAGTGCTGCTTGAACTCCCGCTGCGCTGAAGCTTTGGGCTTGAGCTTTGCATCAAACATGATGGCGCGCGTGGATGTGGTGCCCTGGTCGATGGCGAGAATGAAATCCGGCATGCTATCTCCTGGCGCGTTTTTTCGCGGCGATCACCGCTTTGACGGGCTTTGGCTTGGCGGCAGGCTTCATGAATTGGCGCAATTCCTCTTGCTCCGCGGCCGACAGATGCAGGCCCAGTTTTGAGCGCCGCCACAGGATGTCATCGGCGGTGAGCGCCCATTCCTCGGTCCGCAGATAATTGACCTCGCGCTCGCTGAGAGGGCCGAAGCTTTTCCCCATGTCGCTGGCAAAGCGCGCGTTTTCCAGCAGCCTGTCGATGTTTGTGCCATAGGCGCGGAACAGGCGGCGCACCACACTGGGCTTCAGGAAAGAATATTTGCGCTGCAGGTCGGCCACGCGCGCCTCCACTTCGCTGTGAGAAAAATCACCGCCAGGAAGGGGGGACCCTGCCGTCCAAGGCTTGCCCGCCGCCGGAAAATAGGGCGCGATTTTTTCCATGACAGACTCCGCCAGTTTGCGGCACGTCGTGATCTTGCCGCCAAACACCGAGAGCAATGGCGCGCCCGCCGCGTCAAGCTTCAAGACATAGTCCCGCGTCGCCTCCTGCGCCTTGCTGGCCCCGTCATCATAGAGAGGCCGGATGCCGGAATAGGTCCATCTGACCTGGGACCTGGCGACCGGCCGGTTGAAATATTCGCCCACCGCAGAAAGCAGATAGTCCGTCTCGGCGGGCGTGATTTTTGGCTCAACCGGCTCGCCCGTGTAGTCCTCATCCGTTGTGCCGATCAGGGTGAAATTCTGTTCATAGGGAATGGCGAAGCAGATGCGCCCGTCGCTGTTCTGGAAAATATAGCAGCGGTCATGGGCGTAAAGCTTGTCGACCACGATATGGCTGCCTTTCACCATCCTGATCTTGTCTGGCGCGGGGCTGCTGATCACATCGCCCAGAACCTGGCTCACCCATGGCCCCGCCGCATTGACCAGCGCCTTGGCCCGGATTTTTTCGAGTTTGCCCCTGGCGCCTGCGACGGTGACTTCCCACCCGCCATCAACGCGGCGCGCCGACTGGCATTTCGTCCGTGTGCGGATTTCGGCGCCTTTGGCCCTGGCGTCCACGGCGTTGAGGACGACGAGCCTGGCGTCTTCCACCCAGCAATCGGAATATTCATAGCCCCGGGTGAATTCTTCCCGCAGGGGCTCTCCCGTCACGTCGCGGCGCAGGTCGACGCTGCGGGTGGGCGGCAATATCTTGCGGCCCCCCAGATGATCATACAGAAACAGGCCAAGCCGGATGAGCGGGCGCGGGCGCAAGCCCCGGTGGTGCGGCAGCACAAAGCGCAGGGGCCAGATGATGTGGGGCGCGGCTTTGAGCAGAACCTCGCGCTCAATCAAAGCCTCGCGCACCAGCCGGAACTCATAATGCTCGAGATAGCGCAGGCCGCCATGAATGAGTTTTGTCGATGCCGATGATGTGCCCGAGGCCAGGTCATTTTGCTCGGCCAGAAAAACCTTGAGCCCGCGCCCGCTTGCGTCCCGCGCAATGCTGCAGCCATTGATGCCGCCGCCAATGATGAAGAGGTCGTACATCACGCTGCCGCTTCCGTGGCTGCGTCGGGATCAGTTCTCGCATCCGCGATTTCAAGCTGAACGCCGCTGTGCTGGCACAGGCTGACGATGGGTTCTGGCGGTTGCCGGTCTGTCACAAAAATATCAACCTGCGAAAGATGCGCGATGCGCACCGGGGCCGAGCGCGTGAATTTCATGGCGTCCGCCACCAGGATGATGTTGCGCGCATTGTTGACGATGGCCTGCGACACGCGCACTTCGCGCAAGTCGAAATCCAGCATGGCCCCGTCATCATCTATGGCGGATGTTCCAATCACCGCATGGTCAACCTTGAACTGCGAAATGAAATCAACCGTCGTTTCCCCCACAATGCCGCCATCGGCGCGCCGCAGGTTTCCTCCCGCAATCACCACATCAATCCTGTGGCAGGGCATCAGGATGCTGGCCACATGAATGTTGTTGGTGATGACCAGGAGCCCCTCATGGTGGATCAGCGCCCGCGCCACTTCTTCCGTGGTGGTGCCGATGTTGATGAACAGCGAGCAATTGTTGGGAATGAGGCTTGCGGCGCGCTGGCCGATGACCTGCTTTTCCGGCGCTGCCAATTGGCGGCGCGCTTCATAGCCCACATTTTCCACGCCCGACGTGAGCATGGCGCCCCCATGGGTGCGCGCCAATATGCGGCCGTCACACAGTTCGTTCAAATCCTTGCGGATGGTTTGCGGTGTCACATCAAAGCGTTGCGCCAGCTCATCAACGCCAACGGTGCCAATTTGCCGTGCAATAGCCAGAATTTGGTGTTGACGTGGAGAGAGCGAAGTCATGGCGAATTCCATTTGCGAAAGAACTATACTTTCATTTTTTTTCGTTTTAGGCAAGATCACAGCGCAAAAGAGTTCGTTGCAGTGCACAATTGATTCCACAAGTTTTCTATTGACGTTCGTTTGATTTCATTTGATAGTTAATCAGGCGTTAACAAAGGCGCCACAGATATTGGGAGGACTACCAATGAAAATGAAGCTTCTAGCAACGGCGGCGTTTGCGCTTTTCGCACTCTCCAGCCAGAGCTTTGCCGACGAAGCCGCCGCAACCAAATGGATTGAATCAGAGTTCCAGCCATCGACGCTTTCAAAAGAAGA
>VFJY01000123.1 GCA_009885825.1 Rhodobiaceae bacterium
CGCATCTGCTGGGCGATATCCTCGGCGCCAGCGACCGCATCGTTGTCATGAAAGATGGCAAGACCGTTGCCGAACGTGTGGCCCAAAAATTCAATCGCGATACGCTGGTCGCCGCCATGGGCACAGAAGTCAGCAAGGACAAGACTGTCGCCAGAGTTTCGAAAGCCCGGTCGGAAGCGCCCGTTGTCATTCGCGCTATTCCTCAGACCGGGGGCGGTACCGCGGAACTGGTGGCCCGCAAGGGCGAGATCATTGGCTTGGCTGGCCTTTCCGGCCACGGCCAGACCCGCATGCTGCTCCAGCTCTTTTCAAAAACTGACGCGCAAGTCGACGGCCCTGTTGCCTTCATCGCCGGTGACCGCCAGTCCGATGGCATCTTCAACCTCTGGTCAATCGCCTCCAACATCACCGTGCGTTCGCTGCGCTCCATGCTGAAGCGCGGTTTCATCACCGGCGATGGCGAAGCAAGGCTCGCCGAAGACTGGAAAGCCCGCATGGCCATTCGCACCCCGGACATGAACAACAATATCCTGACGCTCTCCGGCGGCAACCAGCAAAAGGCGCTTTTTGCCCGGGCGCTCGGTTCAGACGCCCGCATCATCCTGATGGACGACCCCATGCGAGGCGTGGATATCGGAACCAAGCTTGAAGTGTATGGGATGATCGCCAAGGAGGCCAAGTCCGGGCGCACCTTCATCTGGTACACCACGGAAATTGATGAGCTGCACTACTGCGACCGCGCCTATGTGTTTCGCAACGGCGAAATTTCCGCCGAACTGCGTGGCAAAAATCTGTCGGAAGAAAAAGTCCTGCAAGCCTCTTTCGCCGAAAGCTCCGCCGCATGAGCAAGAGCCTGCTCCGCTCCCTGCTGCCGTTCATGTCGCTGGCCATCGTGCTGGGCGCCACCTTCTACGTGCAGCCCCGCACTATGAGCTACTTCGGCCTCAACCTCATGCTGCAATATGCGGTTCCCATAGCGCTCGCCACCATCGCGCAAATGTTCATCATCACGGTCAATGATCTTGACTTGTCGATTGGCCCCTTCGTTGGCCTTGTGGGCTGCATTTCCGCCACCCTGCTCTACACCAATCCACTGCTCGGAATTCTCGCCCTGCTCCTGTGCATTGCAGCCTATGCGGCCATGGGCGCATTGATCCACAGGCGCAACCTGCCCGCGATTGTCGTAACACTTGGCCTGTCATTTGTCTGGCTCGGCATTGCCGTGCTCATTCTCCCCTCGCCCGGCGGCAAGGCTCCGGAATGGTTGAAGGCCATCATGTCGGTGCAATTGCCATACATTCCGTTTCCAATAGTGGCCGCTGTCGTGATCGGCATCGCCGTCCATCTCGCCCTCATGCTCTCGTCCTACGGCGTCATTGCCAGGGGCGCTGGCGGAAATCCAAAAGCCATGGAGCGCGCGGGCTGGTCCATGCTGAAGACCAAGGCCACCATGTACGCCATTGCGGGCTTCTTTGGCGTTCTGTCCGGCCTTTCTCTATTGGGTCTCACGACATCAGCTGACGCGCATGTGGCCGACCGCTATACGCTTTATTCAATCGCGGGTGTAATTCTGGGCGGCGGCGAATTCATCGGCGGCAGGGTGTCACCCCTGGGAGCCGTTGTTGGCGCACTCACATTGGCGCTTGCAGGCTCATTCCTGATCTTCCTCAACATCAATCCCGATTGGCAGATCGGCGCCCAAGGGGCAATCCTCATCATCGTGCTGGCGCTCAAATCTCTGGTTGTTTTCTGGGAGCAGCGCAGATGATGGCGCAACTTCGCAAACTGCGCAGCGAGCCCTGGATATGGTCATTCGTGGCGGCGATCGGCGTGTGGCTTGTCACCATCACCTATACTGGCGGCCAAGGTGCCGGTGAAATTCTCACCGCAGCACTTTCCTTTGCCACGTTCAGCATTATCGTGGGCCTCGGTCAGATGATGGTGATTACCACCGGGCCAGGCAATGTCGATCTCTCAATTCCCGCCACTATCACATTATCTGGCGTTGTTGCCATGAAGGTGATGGATACGAATTCCGATCTTTTGCTATTAGGCATTGCGGCAGCCCTCGGCGTCAGCTTCATGGTAGGTGTATTCAACTATGCACTAATCCGCCTGTTGCGCATTCCCCCGATAATTGCCACGTTGTCAGCGAGTTTTCTGGTTCTCTCAACCGCTATCTATTTGGGCCATGGCATTCGCATAAAGCCGCCGGTGCCGCTCGACAATTTCGCCACCTCGCGCATTCTGGGCATTCCGCTGGCGGCCATGCTTGTTCTTGTGCTCAGTATAGTACTGGCTGTGGTCATCAAGCGGACAATCTATGGCAGGGCTGTTGTCGCCATTGGCCAGAATCCCAGAGCCGCCTGGCTCGCGGGTTTCAACGTCGATCAAACCCGCTTCATCACTTATGTTCTAAGCGCGCTTCTTTCCGGCGTCTGTGGAATCCTGTTGTCAGGCTTTTCCGGCGGAGCCGCCCTCAACATGGGCGAGGAATTCCTTCTGGCCTCCATCGCCGTCGTTGTCATCGGCGGCACATCCGTCGCTGGTGGCCGCGCCAGTGTTCCAGGAATCTGGGGGGCAGCCCTCTTTATGTATCTGCTCGTCACCATGCTGAACACCTTTGGCGCAAGCGCTGGTGTAAGGCTTATCATGACCGGACTGATCATCATCACGGTGATCATATTGGCGGCCGAGAAAAATCAGGCGCGGTAGTTCTTCAATTGAACGCCAGCACCGCGCAAACCAAAGCGCCCGCTGACCCAACAAACGCCAGTGGCGAAAACATGTTGATGCGGCTCATGAGCGCCATGTTGCCAGTGCGCATGATTTGGCCGCCTGTCATTCTGACGATGCCATAGGACACCACCAGCAGCAGAACGAAGGCCATCTTGAGATTGAACCAAGGGCCCGAACCCGTGTTCCCCGTGGTCCAGAAAAGCGCAAATCCAGTGATCAGAAAACCCGCGATCACAATATCCGAATACATCCGCAGCGCCATCCGCGCCATGCCAAACCCCTTGGCAATGTCGCCGGTCTGCCCGCGACTGGCGCGCAAATTGACAAGGTTGGAAAAGCCTATGCCAACACCCATGGCGATGAAAAACAAATGCAACACCAGCAACACGATATACATGATCAAATCTCCAATGTTCCCTGCGTCACCCCAATGGCCTGCCCCGCCACCCGCACGGCGGCAAGCTTACCTTGTTCAACATCCGCTTCAAGGAAAAGGTCAGAAGGACGCCCCATCTCATAACCCTGTTCCAGCTGCCATTTGTGCGCGCCATCGCTCAGCGCTTCTGATTTCAAAAGCTGCGCTGCAAGGAGTGCCGTAGCCGAGCCTGTCGCCGGATCTTCGGGAATGCCGCCGGTGGGTGCGAACATTCTGCTTCGAAAGCCGGTTTTCGCATTGTCGCCGCCGAGCGCATAGACATAGGCATTGTCAACTCCAAGTTTCGAGATCATGCGGCTCCAATGGGGCTCACACACCACACACGTCTCTAGCGCCTTGCGCGAATTCACGGGCACATAGAAAAACCTGGGGCCGCCCTCAAACACACCGATATGGTGGCCCTCGAAACCTATGTCTTCAACCCGCATTGACAGCGCCTGCGCAACCAACGCCAGTTCCGGCAATGCTAAATCGACAGGAAACGGCACAACCGGCACGGTGAATTGGGCCCGTGGAACCTCGCCGATGCGCGATACCTTGACGGGAACCAGCCCGGCATTCTCCTCAAGCAGAATGGTCGTTTCAAAGCTGCAACCCGGCTTGTATTTCTGCTCGGCCAGCAGTATGGCGCAACCCACCGTGGGGTGGCCCGCGAACGCCATCTCGCCTCCGGGAAAGAAAATTCGCACCTTCGCCGTGTTCGCCGCATCTTCCGGCTTCATCACGAAAATCGTCTCGGAAAGATTGAACTCTTTGGTGATGGTTTGCATTTGCTCGGTGCTGAGAGCATCCGCCCCCAGCACGACGGCCAGTGGATTGCCGCAAAACCGGCGGTTGGTGAAAACGTCAAGGGTGTGAAAGGTGTAACGCATGGGCGAAGGTGTATTCACCTCCGCCCCGGCAAACAATCATTTTATTGTCCCTATTGTATTCAGGGCAAAACGCCTTCCGTGCGTTCGCCGGCCTTCACTTCAAAATCCTTTCCGGCCAGGACGGCTCCGTCGGCGCCCTTGGCGGTCACATGATAAACACCGACCCCAAACGCCTTGTTGATCGCCCCGCCATATTCAGTTGCAATGTATTTGCGCTTGCCGGAAATGTCCTTTTCAGCGGAAAACACTTCAATGGTTGACTCTGCGGGGCCGTTCACCGCCAAATAGCCAGCATTGAGGCTCACTTCCACTTTCGCAAGGCCAGCCGGTTTGACCTCAATCAACGCCGAGCCTTCGGCGTAGTCCTGGCTGAACATCACAAGGTATTTCCCGGCCGCAACCTTGAACTGGGTTGTGGTTCCGTAGGTGGTGGTGATCCACTCATGCTTTCCATCAAGGCCGGGCTCGCCCTTGCGCAATTCAATCGCAGCGCTGTCCGGCACAGCCTGTCCACCAGTGCTGAACACGCCGCTGGCTTCGATAATACCAGCACCCAGAGAAACCGACTGCGAAACCGTCTTGCCAGTCGAAATCCGCACATCCTGCTCAGCCATCGCCGTGCCAAGTTTCAGCCTGATCTTGTAGGTCCCCGCAGCGGCAAGGAACGACACACCCGGATTGTATTTTGTAGCCAGGACTTTGCCATTCACATCCAGAAGTTCCCAGGTTGTGCCAGAGTCCGTGAGAGGCGTCGTGCCATCCATCGTTCCAGACACATTCAAAACTCCGGCCTCCAGGCTAGCGTCCAGCGTTGTTGCCTTGCCGTCCTCAATTTTCACCGGCACTTCGATCTGCGCCAGGTCAACCGAAATTCTGGCGATGTACTCACCAGCCTTTGGCAAATTTGTTTTGGTTTCCATGCCATATTCGGTCTTGACGCCGTTGCCTGCCTGGCCGTCAACCGCCTCATAAAAATCCCAACTGGCGGAGTCATAAGGCGGCGATAGATCAACACCTTCAGCCATCACCACACGGCCAATGAAATTGAATTCAGGAGCAGCGGGCTCAGGCGCCGGCTCGGGCGCTTTTGCCTCAACGGTTTTTGTGAGCGCTTCCTGCAGTTCACTCGCATTGTCAGCCGTCGAATAGGTGCCTCCGGTCTTTTCAGCCAGGCATTTGAGCTGGCCAACCGCACCCTCGTTATCAAGGCCGAAACCAACCGTGTGGACGGTGAGATTGACGCCCAGCTTCTCAAGCTCTTCGGCAACGGCGCAGGGGTCCACATCGCAGGTCTCAATGCCGTCCGACACGAGAATGACGGTTGCCTTCTTCTCGGTGAACTTGAGGGATTCCGCCGCCATGCGCACCGCCGCCGTCATCGGCGTCTTGCCCTTCGGGTTCAAGGCGTTCACCGCCGACATATAGTCAGCGCCATCAAGCGGGCCCGCCTCGCGCAACACTTCAATATCGGCGCACGAGCCTTTTTCCCGGTGGCCATAAGCCACAAGGCCAAGCTCATCTTCCGGCTTCCAGTTGCCAACGACCGAACCCACCACGTCCTTGGCGATTTCCATTTTCGTCTTGCCGTCAATCTGCCCCCACATCGAGCCCGACGCGTCGAGCACCAGCACAACGCGGCCGCCCTCCTGGGCTTGCGCCGGAACAATCGCGGTGAACAAAAACACCAAAGCGGCGAGAACAGCGGAACGGAAATGTGACATCTTCAACTCCAGTTGAGCCCCCGCCCAGCAGGGAAACTGGCAGAATCCTCAGGCGTTTGTCAATCCAATGAATCCATCATAGAGAAGCTTCACAGAAACCAGAAACAGAGCCACTTCCACAATGCGGAAAAACAGTTTCTGGGGAATGATCGAAGTGAGCTTGTAGCCCAGATAGGCGCCCAAAATCGCGACGGGTGCGAGATACATGCCTGTTTCGAGGCTACCGATGTTCACCTGCCCCAAAAACCAATAGGGCGGCAGCTTGAGCAAGTTGATAATGGCGAAAATGATGGTCGACGTTCCCGCATAAACCATCTTCTCCAGGCGCTGCGGCAGCACATACATCTGATAGGGAGGCGCGCCCGCGTGCGACACGAAGCTGGTGAAGCCCGCGATCGTTCCCCAGAAGAGGCCGCGCGGAATATCGGCAGGCCGTGGCGGCAAATTGCGATGAAAATTCAATATGGCTTCAATGCAATAAGAAAGCCCGATAATGCCAACAAGCAGCTTCACCTGAATGGCGCTTGTGATCGAAGCCGCAGCCCAGCCGATGCCGATGCCAATGGTTGCCGCCGGCACAATGATCTTGATGTTCCGCAAATCATAGGACTTGCGGTAAAGCCACAAGCCGTAGACATCACTGACGATATAAATTGGAAGCAAGAGGCCCGCCGCCACGACCGGCGAAATGGCCAGCGCCATGATCGGCACGGCCAGCAACCCTATCATTGGCAAGCCGCCTTTCGACGCGCCCACAAACAGGGCGGCCAGCAAGGCCAGCGCCCAGAACAAGATGTCAAATTCCATCAGGCGGACTCAGAACCCAGCACAATTCCAGCAGGATCAATTCCAAGAAACTGGCACAGGCATTCCACCACCAGATTATGATCTTCGCGCTGGGGAATGCCGGAAACCGCCATGGCCCCAACAACACCCGTTCCAATGATGTGAATCGGAAATCCACCGCCAGCGGCTGCGATGTCAATTGGCAACACACCACGCGATTCATCCAGCTTCTGGCCGCTCAAAGTTATCTCGCGGCTTATCCTGTAAGTGGATTTGTGATAGCGCATGACAGTGTTGATCTTGCGCCGCGCCCATTCCGCGTTGTCGGGACTCGCGCCCGGAAGGACTGCAAAAAACAGCGCCCGACCGGCCACGCGGATATCCACCACCATCGGCAATTTTCGCGAAGCTGACATCTCGCGGATCAGCGATCCTAAAGCCCAGGCATCCGCCTCCTCAAACCTGGCAAACCGCAGTTTTTCTTCCTGGGTTTTGATCTGCGCGATATCGCTTTCGAGTGTCATTTGGCCCCACCAATAATTTCCGCCATCGCCGTATAGCCACGTTGCCTGGCGTGGTCCAGCGGGGTCACGCCGGATCGGTCTGCGATGGTCACATCGGCCCCCGCCTCTACAAGCGCCTTCACAACATTCACGTGGCGCAAGCCGCCATCACCCAGGATCACGGCTTCGATGAGCGCCGTCCAGCCAAGGTTGTTCACATGGTCGAGCGGCGCTCCCGCCTTGATCAGTTCCGCAACAACCTCGTCGTGGCCAAGATGGGCCGACGCAATCAGCGCGGTGCCCTCATACGGGCTGGTGACATTTGTGGCTTTCCCGCCGATCTCCAGCGCGACCTTCAGGGTGGGCACATCGTTCGCCACGGCGGCAATGGTCACAATATCATAGGCCTGGTATTCCAACGCATTGGGGTCAGCGCCGGTCGTGGCCAGCGCCCGCATGGCCTCATGCCGCCCAAGATAGGCCGCCACATGCAAGGGCGTGCGCTCCGAAGCATCTCTCGGATCTGGGTTCTCTCCCTTGGCCAGAAGCGCAGCGATTGCCTCTACATCCCCGTTCGCTGCAGCCTGGTGCAATCCGGTGTATTGGCTAATTTCCGCAGCCGTCGGCGGCACCTGCGCCTGAGCCGGACTTCCCGCCAGCATGAGCATGAATATTGAACCAACTAACCCCAAAATATATCGCATTGTGATTCATCCATATGTGACCTTCAACAACAGTGGACTGGCCCCCGGCACCCGGCTTTCTCCCTACGCCGCTTGATCGAAATCCTTTCGCGCCGCCCTCACCACTTCATGATTCTGCGCCGACCATTCGACAAGCTGGTCCAGGGGAACCAGAAGCGAACGGCCCAAATCCGTCAAGCCATATTCGACGCTTGGTGGCACCGTTGGATAAACTTTCCGCGAGATCAGCCCATCGCGCTGCAAATGGCGCAGCGTTTCAGTCAGCATGCGCTGGGAAATATCGCCGATCTGCCGGCGCAATGCGCCGAACCGGACAGGGCCGTCCTTCAAATGCCCGACAATCAGCACGCTCCATTTGTCACCGATGCGGTCGAGCACGTCGCGTACCGGACAAGCCGCCGTAAGGGCGGGATCAAGGCGGTTGGAAAGTTGAAGAGCGATAGCTGCGGTCATGGAGGTAGTTCCTTCTGTGTAACCAGGGGCGCCAAAAGTGCCGTCTTGTGTCCCATTCAAAATACTCTATTTGAGACTTACTCTTAATTAGAGACTAATACAAGAAAGGAAATTCCCATGTATCTCGTCACCGGCGCTTCCGGCCATCTCGGCCAGCTCGTTATCAGCAACCTCCTGGAAACCCACAAGATTCCAGCCAGCAAGATCATCGCCACCACCCGCAACCCCGAAAAACTCGCAAACCTTTCCGCCAAGGGCGCTGTCGTTCGCACCGCCGATTTTGAAAACACCGCCAACCTCGCGGAAGCCTTCAAGGGCGCCACCCGCCTCCTGCTCATCAGCACCGATGCGATTGACCGCCCCGGCCGCAGGCTTGAGCATCACAGCAATGCCATTGCCGCCGCCGAAAAGGCAGGCGTCGCCCACGTCATTTATACCTCCATGCCAAACCCGGAAAATTCACCTCTGCTGCTAGCTCCCGATCACGAGGGAACCGAAAAGGCGCTCGTCGCAAGCAAGCTCGCGGGCTGGACGATTTTGCGCAACCACTGGTATTTCGAGAACCTGTTCTATTCCCTGCCCCACGCCATCAAGTCCGGCACCTGGTACA
>VFJY01000116.1 GCA_009885825.1 Rhodobiaceae bacterium
CGAGGCGCTGGGCTTCGAGCAGGCGGCCGGCGGAATTGAATTCGGCGAGGCGGATTTCAAGGTCGCGCTTGATGCGGTGCACGGCCTGTTCCAGGGTGGGCTTGGGCGTCACGTAGTGGGAATTGGAATAGATTTTCACCTGCTCGAGTTCGGCGGCTTTCTGGCCGGTGAGCGGATCGAACTCGGCAATGCTTTCGATCTCGTCACCGAAGAAGGAGAAGCGCCAGGCGCGGTCCTCGAAATGGGAGGGGAAGAGCTCCACCGTGTCGCCGCGCACGCGGAAGGCGCCGCGGACGAAGTTCGCGTCATTGCGCTTGTAGTGGAGGCGGACGAAATCGGCGAGGAGCTGGCGCTGGGGAATGCGCTCACGCTTCTTCACGGCGAAGGACATGGCGGAATAGGTTTCGACATCGCCGATGCCATAGATGCAGGAGACGGAGGCCACGACGATCACGTCATCGCGCTCGAGAAGGGCGCGGGTGGCGGAGTGGCGCATGCGGTCGATCTGCTCGTTGATGGAGCTTTCCTTCTCGATGAAGGTGTCGGTGCGGGCGACATAGGCTTCCGGCGTGTAGTAATCGTAATAGGAGACGAAATATTCCACGGCGTTTTCCGGGAAGAAGGAGGCGAACTCGCCATAGAGCTGGGCGGCCAGTGTCTTGTTGGGCGCCAGCACGAGGGCGGGGCGCTGGGTGGCCTCGACGATCTTGGCCACGGTGAAGGTTTTGCCCGAGCCGGTGACGCCGAGCAGCACCTGGTCGCGCTCGTGGGCGTTGATGCCGTTCACCAGCTCGGCGATGGCGGTGGGCTGGTCGCCCTTGGGCTCGAAGGGCGAGACGATTTTGAAAGGGCGGCCGCCATCGGATTTGGGCGGCTTGACGGGCCGGAAGGGGACGAAATCGGATTGGGGATTGAATTCCGGGCGGATGGCTCCCGGCGTTGCCACGGGGATGCCGGGATAGCCCTCGATCGGCTTGAGGGGCGCCTCGGCGAATCCGCCTTCCTGTCGTGAATGACCCATGGCTGACATATAGGGGCTCAGGCGCGATTGGCCAAGGCTGCATGCTGACAACTGCTGTCAGGAGGCGCGCATCCCGGCGCCGTCACATTTACCGGTGGGCCACGGCGTAATCGTGCAGCACGTTGGCCTCAAGCTCCATGTCCTCAAGCCGGCTCTTGACCACATCACCGATCGACACGATGCCGCGCAGGACGCCATTCTCGGCCACCGGCACATGGCGGATGCGATGCAGGGTCATCAGCCGCATGACATCGCGGATTTCCGACTCCGGCTGGCAGTTGTGCACTTTGCGCGACATCAGCGCCGAGACGGGCAGATCAATGACGGCGGCGCCATGCTCCGTGAGGCCCTGCACAATGTCGCGCTCGGACAGGATGCCTTCGATGCGGAGGCCTTCGCCGGTGATGACAACGGCGCCGATCCGCTCAAGGCGGAGCCTGTGGGCGGCAACACCGACTTTGGTATCAGGCGCCATGGTGATGACCTTGTTGCCCTTGTGGTCGAGAATGCTCTGGATGCTCATGGCACACCTCGCGCTTGCCTTGCAGATTCCGATCATAGCACTTTCAAGGTGTCATTTCCACGGCGATGGGCGGGGAATTGCGCAGGGTCTGGTAGACCACGCAATAGCGCTCGGTGAGTTTCAGCAGGGTGGCGCGCTGCTCGGGGCTGACCGCGCCTTCGAGATCGAAAAACAGGCGGATGTCCCGGAAGCCCACGGGGGCCTCGCGGTCGACGCCCAGGGTGCCGCGAAAATCAAGGTCGCCTTCGGCCTGCACTTTGGCCCCGGCGAGGGGAATTTCAAGGGCGGTGGCCACGGCATTCAGCGTGACGCCGGCACAGGCCACAAGGGCCTGCAGCAGCATGTCACCGGAGCAGGCATGGAAGCCGTTGCCGCCTGTCGCCGGGTGAAGCCCTGCTTCCACCATGGCGCGGGCGGTGGCGACCGAACAGGTCACACCTTCGCCGATTTCGCCTTCGGCCTTCAAGGTGATTACCGCATCTTTCGGCGCCTCACGGTAGCGCGCCTTGAGCGGGGCCTGGAGTGATTTCAGTTCTTCGCTGTCCATGGAGCAAATCCTTAAGAAGCAGTTTTTGACGGCCTATTCTACGCGATCTCGACTCACAAGCTTTGAGTCTCTACGTTGCATCCATTCTAGGAGATACGCGATGGCTACAAAGTCTGATTTGCCTGCCTTTCTCGACTATTTTTGGCCGACCATAGAGGCAATGAAGGCAAAAGGTGGCTCAACCACTATCGAAGAAATGGAGGATGATGTCGCCGCCAGAATGGTACTTTCCGAGGAGCTACGAGCAGTCCCACATGGCGAAGGTCCACGCACACAGTTTCAGTATGAGCTCGCTTGGGTCCGAACATATTTGAAAAAGGCTGGTGCGGCGGAAAACAGCGAGCGCGGTGTATGGTCGCTGACAGATGTTGGCGAAAAACTTTCTAAAAAGCAGGCGGAACAAATTCCGAGTCAAGTCAGAAACGATGAGCATTCAAAGCGAAAAGCCAAGTCACCTACCACAAAGATTGACGATGTTGTCATTGAGGACGACGTTATCGATTCTTGGGCCGATCAATTATTGTTGGAGTTTTAATCACTCAAATCAGACGCCTTCGAAAGACTTTGTCAGAGGCTCTTAAGGGAAAGCGGATTCACAAGAGTCGAAGTAACTGGCCGAAGTGGTGATGGTGGAATTGACGGAATTGGGCTGCTGCGCGTGAATTTGGTTTCCTTCCAGGTTCTGTTCCAATGCAAGAAATGGAAAGGTGGAGTTGGCTCGAAAGAAGTGAGAGACTTCAGAGGTGCTATGATCGGTCGCGCCGATAAAGGCCTCATTATCACAACTGGCCATTTCACTGCTGATGCCCGAAAAGAGGCTACTCGTGATGGAGCTCCCGCAATCGACCTGATCGACGGGGAGGCGCTTTGCCTTCTCATGAAGGACGTTCAACTTGGTGTTCATGTGAAGCAGGTCGAAGAGATTACGGTGAATAAAGAATTCTTCGCATCCATTTGAAGAACCACTCCCTCTCCCACTTTGAAGCCTCTCATCCCCTTCGCAGCGCGAGCCAGTGGATAGCCAACGCAAGCATGCTCGCTCCGGCCATGAACCAGAATACCGCGAGGGGCCAGCCGGTTTGCAGCGAGCCTACGAGTTGCGAGGCGGCGGAGCCCATGGCCATTTGCGCGAAGCCGGACCAGCCGGCGGCGGCCCCGGTCATGCGGGGGTCGACGCTGATGGCGCCTGCCGTGCCGTTGGGAATGGTGAGGCCGTTGCCGAAGGCGGCCAGCGCCATGGGGAGGAACAGTGTTGCGGGCGAGAGCTGGCCGGAGATGGCGGACGCGAGGCAGAGGAAGCCGCCGAGCACCGTGATCACGCAGCCCGCCATGATCATGCGGTCAATGCCGAATTTCTGAGTGTAAAAGCCGGAGAGGAAATTCCCGAACATGTAGCCTAGGGATATGCAGGCGAACCAGACGCCATATTCCAGCGGTGTGCGCTTGAGGACATCAATCATGATGTGGGGGGCGCCGCCGAGAAATGCGAAGAACACCGCCGAGGTGAAACCGAGGGTGAAAGTGTAATGGCGAAAGCGCGGCAGGGCGAACAGCTTGCCGGCATTGCTGAAGAAGTTCTGCTGGTCGGTGTTGCGGGTGGTGTGGGTTTCGGGCAGCGTAATCCAGGCGGCGATGAGCACGATTGCCCCCAGCGCGGCCAGCAGCCAGAAGCCGCTGCGCCAGTCGGAATAATACTCCAGCGCGCCGCCCAGCACCGGGGCCACCATGGGGGCCACCACAAAGGCCATGGTGATATAGGAGATGACGCTGGCGGATTTTTCCCGCGTGAACACGTCGCGCACCATGGCGCGGGCCAGAACAATCCCTGCCGATCCGCCAATGGCCTGAACGAGGCGCGCCGCGATGAGGAGTTCTATTGTGGGGGCAATTGCTGCGAGCAGGCTGGCCACGAAAAACAGGGACAGGCCAGCCAGCAGCAGGGGCCTTCTGCCAAACCGGTCGGAAGCCGGGCCATAGATGAGCTGGCAGACAGCCATGCCGATGAGATAGAGCGTGAGGGTAAGCTGAACAGTGCCGTAGGGCACGCCAAAGGTTTTCTCGAGGCCCGGCATGGAGGGGATCATCAGGTTGAGCGCCAGGGGGCCGATAGCCGAGATCGCCACCAGAATGGCGAAGGAGGGGCGGGGCGCTGTTTCTGCGATGGCGGTCATGGGCGTGCTTTAGCGGCTGAGAGTGGTCTTGAATAGCCAAAGCCTTGCAGTTCTGGCATGAGCTTCGCACATGAATTACCGCCACGCCTTTCACGCCGGAAACCACGGCGATGTGCTGAAACACATCGTGATGACGCGCATCATCGAACATCTCAAGCGCAAGGATAAACCCTTCCGGGTGTTTGATGCCCATGCGGGTATTGGGGTCTATGCGCTGGACGGTGTTGAGGCAGGCAAGACGCGGGAATGGGAAGGCGGTGTGGCCAAGATGCCGGCGGCGTTTGCGCCTGACGTTGAGGCGCTGCTGACGCCCTATCGCGGAGTGATTGCGAGGCTCAATCCGGATGGCGGGCTGACCCGATGCCCGGGATCGCCGGAGGTTATCGCGCAATTGCTGCGGCCGCAGGACCGCTTCACGTTGAACGAGCTGCATCCTGATGATTACGCCACCATGAAGGAGCGCTATTGCAACGACCTGCGCGCCAGCATCGCCGGCATTGATGCCACGGTATTGATGAAGGCCAACCTGCCGCCACCCGAGCGGCGCGGGTTGATCCTGATTGATCCGTCGTATGAGGTTAAGAACGAAAAGGAGTTGGTGCTGGAGGCTTTGCGATTTGGCCACCGGCGCTTTGCGTCCGGGATATTCCTGATCTGGTATCCGGTGAAGGGGACCGACTACGCCGAGAAGATTTGTGAAGCGTTTCAAGCGCTGGAAATTCCCGCCACCATGAAAGTGGAACTGCGGGTGCGCGAGTCATTCGATGGCGGCGGGCTGGCGGGATCGGGCCTGATTGTGGTCAATCCGCCGTTTGGACTGGAAGATGAATTGAAAATCATCGCTCCGGCCCTGGCGGAACGGTTAGGCATTGGCACCTGGGGAAAAGGTGTGGTGGAATGGCTGGCGCCACCGAAGGGGTGAAGCTGCGATGAAAGAATTTTGCACCAAGGCAGGAGCGGCTAGGGATTGGCACCTGGGGGCAGGGTGTGGTTGAGTGGCTGGCGCCGAAGTAACTTAACGAGGCAAGCGCATGAATGAAAGCCCATTAAGTATAGTTAAATCACTCTTTCCTTCAATAATCGATTGCAACATATTGGATATTGGATGTGGTGAGGGCAGCTTTGCCAGTCAGCTTGCCGATACTGGCGCAAGCGTCGTGGGGATTGATCCCAATCCAAAGGCAATTGAGAAATCGAAGTTGTTGGTGCCTGGCGGAAGATTTGAAGTCGGTTATGCTGAAAGCCTGCCTTTTGCTGACTCATCTTTTGATATTGTTGTTTTTGTAAACGCCCTTCACCATGTGCCAGGCCCGGTCATGGAACAGGCAATCATTGAAGCTTCAAGGGTGATGCGCGAGCGTGGATTTTTAGTAGTCATTGAGCCTTTGCCAAGTGGAAATTTCTTTGAGGCGTTGCGGCTCATTGAAGATGAAACAGACGTAAGACTGGCGGCGCAAATGGCACTCAAGAAAGTTGTTTCCTGGGGTCAACTCAAGGAAATCAATTCACTGCGCTATGTCCGACGCGAGATATTTGATTCCTCCGCACGATATATCGAACGGGTGGTGGCAGTGGATCCAAGTCGTGAAGCGGCCGTGCGAAGGCGCGAGGCAGACATTGTTTCCGTGATCAACGGTGTGGCCTTGAAGCTGCCCGATGGCCGATTGGCATTTGATCAGCCAAACAAGGCAGACGTCCTGGTCAGAGGCGACACCGAAGGTATGATATGAGCTTGCAGATCGTTCGAATGACGCCGGAGCACACGGAGGAAGTGCATCGCGTGCTGGACATTGTTGCACGCGAGCGCAAATTTCTTTCTTATCTTGAGGCACTACCGCTGGCTCAATCCCGTGAATTTGTTTTGGAGATGATCGCCAAGGGAAATCCGATATTTGTGGCGGTTGTTGATGATAAAGTTGTGGGGTGGTGTGATGTGGCCCGGGTTGAGCGCCCTGTTAATGCTCATGTTGGCGTGCTGGGAATGGGGTTGCTGCCTGCGCATCGCGGAAAAGGTCATGGAACGGAATTGATCAACGCGGTTGTGGCGGATGCCCATCGCGCAGGGATTTCCCGGGTCGAGTTTACGGTTCATGCGGATAATGATTGGGCAATTGGGCTTTATGAAAAAGTTGGCTTCGTGCGCGAGGGTGTAAGGCGCGATGCGGTGTGTATTGATGGACGCTTCATTGACTCGATTCTGATGGCAAAACTTCACCAGGACTAAGAACTTTCAGCTGCGAGAAATCGTGGCTATATGTTGGGCGATATGTCCCGCGTCGTCACCGACACCAGCCAGCAGGCTGGAACCTACCGTGTAAGTGCGGCGAAGTCCGAGAAAATAGAGTCTGGGCCAGTTGCTCACGCCGCGCCGCATCATTGGCTCTCCGGATGTGTCGAAGACTGGCAGTTTGATCCAGCTGAAATCATACTTGAATCCGCCAGCCCATATGATTGCTGTTATGTTCGATGCGGACATATCAAGTTCACTGGCTTGAGCCAGCTCAGTGAGTTGCGGCAGATCAGGTTCCTCGTCAAGTGTCGGATCAAAGCCGTGCTCGCGCGCATGTGTATCTACCCTTGTTTTGAAAGACGCAAACCAGATTTCTGATTTTAACAGGTTTTCCATGAGATCGGCGGCAAAGTGCAACTTGGAATCCGACACACCTTGCAACCTTCCGACGAGTGTCATTCCATCCCTGGCAAATTGGCGAAGGTTTATGTCGTGGCCACCACCAACACCGGTGTAGAGCGGACGCCACGTCTTCATTTCAGGATGCGTCTCTATGGGTTGACGCCATATTCCCAAGGTGTCGAGCCACCAATAGATGTCTCTTTGCCGGTATCGGCGAGGCGCCCAGTCATGACGTCCAACTGACAGATAGACATGCTTGCCGCTGTTATGGAGTTCCTCGGCGATCTGGACACCGGATGCGCCGCTTCCCACAACCAGCACATTTCCCGGCGGCAATTGCGCCGGGTTGCGTTAGTCACGGGAATGAATTTGCAGAATTCCTTTAGGGATCGTTTGGCTAAAGGGTGGCACAACAGGTTGGTGGTATGACCCCGTGGCGCTCACAATGTTCAACGCCCGGATGTAACCAATTGAAGTTCCGATTACGAAGTGTCCAGTGGCCGTATCATGCTGCAAGGTTTGGGCATTGACGCCACATTGAAGCGGGGCCTGAATGGCGTCCGCATAACCTTCCAAGAATGTCACAATTTCGTCCTTTGGCGCGAAGCCGTCAGGATTGCCGGTGGTATAGGCATGGCCAGGAAGCTTGATCGACCAATTTGGGAATTGAAATACAAGGGAGTCCCAGCGTTCGGTGCGCCAACCTTCCGCGACGCGCGACCTTTCAAGAACTATATGTTCGATTCCCCGTTGCTTCAGGTGAAAGCTCATTGCGAGGCCAGCCTGCCCACCGCCAATGATTGCTGTGTGAATCAACCTGTTCATAGACAATAACTTTGCATGCTATTGTACATCCTAAAATAAGGAGTGACACGGATGCTGAAAACATTCAATCCACCAGAGATGGTTCAACCTGCCTCGCGTTATGCGCAAGGGGTTGAAGTTGGGCCGAATGCGCGATGGCTTTATGTTTCGGGGCAGATTGGGGTGGCGCCTGATGGTTCCGCCGCGCAGGGGCTTGAGGCGCAGTTCGAGCAGACGTTTGCCAACATCGGCACAGTGCTGGCGGCGGCCGGGATGGGGAAGACTGACATCGTGAAGCTGACGGTGTTTGTGACCGAACCTGGCGCTGAGACGTTAGGCGTTTATCGCCGTACCCGCGACAAGTGGATGGGGGGGCATATGGCGGCGGCCACCTATCTGGTTGTGAGCGGCTTGGCGCGTGCGGATTTTCTGGTGGAAATCGAGGCGGTGGCGGCTGCCAATTAATTAAGAGCCCTCATCCCCGCAGTTTTGCAAAAACTGCGGGGATGAGGGCGTTTCGTTTCAGTTCGCGGCCGTGGCGATGACTTCGGCCAAGTCCTTGTATTCCTC
>VFJY01000057.1 GCA_009885825.1 Rhodobiaceae bacterium
GACCCACTCTAAGGGAAATCAATGAATTAGAGAACGTCGGGTTCGGACAAAATAACGATTTTGGACTCAAGAAGCCCACAAAAATACTTTATCAACACTATCGGCCAGATGCGGAAGTGAGAGAGTTAATCAGCTGGTCATCATATCAGGCTGGGAGTCCGACATCCGCTGGAGGAGGCGCCGAACGGCCAAGGATCATGTCAGCGGCCTTTTCTGCGATCATGATCGTTGTCGCATTGGTGTTTGCGCTGACGATTGAGGGCATCACCGAGGCATCCGCGACACGCAAGCCTTCAATGCCGTGGACATGCAGCCGGGAGTCAACCACAGCCATCCGGCCGATTCCCATTTTGCAGGTGCAAGTCAGGTGGAAATCGCCCGAGGTGTTGCCACGCAGATAGTCGTCTATCTCCTCTCGCATTTTCACATTCGGTCCGGGCTCGACTTCGCTTACACCAAGTCCTTTATGTGCGGGCTGAGACGCAATATTGCGAGCGATCTCGACGGCATGACGCATCTGCCCCAAGTCGTAATCGGTGGACAGCATGTTTGAAAGAATGCGAGGTGGGTCGGTGGGGTTGGATGAACGCAGTTTCACCCATCCAGTGCCCTCAACACGGGTCGGCCCAACGCAATATGTGAAGCCATGTACATCCGGGCTCACACCCAGATCATGGTCCATGATGATCGGCAAATACTGTAGTTCAATGTCAGGATGCGGAACCGATGGATCCGTGCGCATCAGTCCGCAGGTTTCTACGTTGTTTGTTGCGCCGGGACCGGTATGCGTCGTCATCCACCGTGCACCGGTATATAGCATGAGGCCCTTGCTCATGTATCTTGACATCGAAACCGGTTTGTCGATCTTAAATTTCATGTAGACCAGAGGGTGGTCCTGCAAGTTTTGACCGACACCGGGCAGGTTCACTGTACACTTGATGCCCATTTCTGCCAGGTGATCGGCAGGCCCAATACCGGAGAGCATTAAGAGGTGAGGCGAACCGATAGCGCCAGCCGAGAGGATCACCTCCTTGCGTGCGCGGGCAAACATGCCATTCGCGCCGAGCCTGCTGAACTGAACTCCTGCAACGCGGTTGCCCTCAATGATCAACTTTTCCGCCATGGCGTGGTCGACCACCGAGAGGTTCTGCCGCCCTGCATTTGGCCGTATGTAGGCCTCGGCCGTCGATGCGCGAACGCCATTGTGGACGTTCATCTGAAACGCTCCAAACCCTTCCTGAAACTCGCCATTGATGTCATCAGTCAGAGGGTAGCCTGCTTGGACCCCTGCCTGGATGAAAATGTCATAAAGCTCGGTCGGGTATTTCCCCTTTCGCACGTGGACTGGACCAGAGCCGCCGCGATAGGTGCTTTCGCCTCCTTCCCAGGTTTCCGCTCGTTTGAAGTAGGGCAATACCTCTCGCCATGACCATCCGGCAGCACCTTCCCGCACCCATCGTTCGAAATCGAGTGCATGGCCACGAATGAAGCACACACCGTTGATCGCAGATGACCCACCCAGAATTTTACCGCGTGGCTGGAAGATGCGGCGGTTGTGCATCGTGGGTTCCGGCTCGCCTTCAAACATCCAATTGAATTTCGGGTTGCGCCAAACACGATCGAATGCGGCGGGCATCTCGATCTTCCAGTAGTCCAGTAAATTACCCCGCTTGGCACCAGCCTCGATGAGAAGCACGGTCACCGAAGGGTCTTCCGACAAACGCGCAGCGAGCGTGCAGCCCGCCGACCCGCCTCCTATCACCACATAGTCGACTTCCGCCTCCAGATCCTTGTTCACTGTCGCATACCCCTCGCTTTATGCCTTCAAGTCTATGTCTGGTGTACGCAAGAAGGGCGCTACGCGTCAAATCGCTTTCAGTTTCGCGTTCCGGGGCTGCAAAATGACTCACCCTCGCAATCCAGCGGCTCACGCTTGGAAGACATTACGGTGCTTGGCGTAAGATTTTGACCATGGCAGCAACACGCTCCCGGCCATAGCCAGCCATTTCGGCTCTGGTGAGAATGTCCGCGACGAGATCTGGAACTTCGCTGCTGATGCCGACTTCTCTTGCTTGCTTTGCCATGAGCTTGGCAGCCTTGTTCCAGACGACTACGTCGGCGGTAGCATTTCCAAAGTCATTCTTCTTGAGCGGCTCGAGCCAGAAATGCGCACCGTCATTCTCGGGGAACACGCTCGAATACAGATCGAGATTGACGCCCTCCGACTGGCAAATGACAGCGCCGTGGTAGATGCCGGTGTATTCTGCAGCGATGCGCGAAAGCCAAGCCATGTCGAGGGTTGCCGCAGTTGCTATGTCTTCTCCCACGAAGCGGGTTCCCTCGCCAAGCGCGGCGAGCAAAGGTCGGCAGCGCTCAAATGCCTTACGATCGCCGGAATAAAGTAACAGGCCTCGGGCAGTTCCAATTGCAGGTATTCCACACAGGATGGCACCATCCAGATAACGTGCGCCATGCCCAACGAACCACGGCTCGGCTTCGCGGGCGTCCTTGGGCGTCCCTGTGCTCAGTTCGACAACAATATGGCCCGGCAGTTGGCTCACGACATCGTGAGCTTGAACCAAGGCGCGCGTTGTCTGGTAATTGTCGACACAGACGAGCGTTACCGGGCTCGACCGGACTGCCGCCGCAACGCTCACTGCGCTGTCCGCGCCCAACTTGACGAGCGCCTCGGCCTTGGCGGGAGATCGGTTCCAAACTGTTACTTTGCGCCCACGCTCGATGAGGGCTCGACACAGAGCCGACCCCATCGGTCCAAGCCCCAGAATAGAAATGTCGCTCATGGCGAGGTTCCTCTGTCGATACAAGACAAATGTTGGGTTCGGCGGGTTCGCACGGCCCAACGCAAAGGACGGTATCGAAACTTGTATTGAGAGTCTACCCAGTCTGACTTCTGCTAATGGGATGGACTGGCTGCTGCCTCAAAGCTGGCAGGTTCGTCGGTCAAGACTGAACCTGCACATAAAAGGAGCAGATTCCATGACCAAGACAACTCAAACTGAAC
>VFJY01000108.1 GCA_009885825.1 Rhodobiaceae bacterium
CAAAATGTGGCTTCCGATGTCTCAGCTTGACCTAGGGCGGACTTCACGGCCTTGGCGAATTGTCGATGTCAACGCCAGAGCCGGCATTGCTGGCGGCGCCGGTTTAGCCCTATAATGATTTTTCTGGCTGGACACCCGGCGGGTGTCGGCAATTCCAGCCTGCTGCCGCATGGAGGTGATGCCATGGTCCCTGCAAAACGCGTGCTTTTCCTTGTACTCCTTATGTTGTGTTTCGCTACGATGACAAGCGCCCCGTCAACGGCGAGCGACCTGACTGACGCCCTGAAGTTGAGAGACGTTGCGAAGGTCCGCAGTCTTCTCGCAGCAGGTGCCGATGCGAATGAAAAGGTCCGTGACGATTATCCTCTCAATATTGCAGCGACCATTGGACCTGCCGAAATGGTCACCATTCTGCTTGAGGCGGGAGCGGGCCTTGAGCAGCCCGGGCGCGATGGCTTGTATCCGCTGCACAACGCGGTCATTTTCGGAGGCAAGGATATCGTGGCGCTGCTGATCCAGAAGGGCGCGAAGGTCGATGCCAAAGAGAAGAGGGGCCGTACGGCGCTCCTCAGTTTCGCCGCCACCGGCGGCAGTGACATTGAGATCGCCATGATGCTGCTGGCCGCCGGAGCCGATCCGGGAATCGAAAGTGCAAAGGATGATGATAACTTTGCAGCCCTCGACCACGCCGCAGTCACCGGGAACCTTGAGCTGGCTGAATTGCTGATAGTGGCTCACGTAGACGTCAATTACAGGGACCTCCTCGGCTTTAGTGCACTCCATATCGCAGTAAACACTGACCACTTGAAAATTGTGCGGCTGCTGATTTCCCACGGAGCGGACGTCAATATGGTGAACAAGCTGGGGAGGACGCCCCTTTCCTACGCGGCGAATAACGCAGCCATGAAGCAGGTGTTAATTGAGGCTGGGGCAAAATGACTGCCTTGTTGGCCTCAGCCAGAGCTTCACGTTCGCCTCCCTCGTGAGCCATGTCGCGGACATTGGTGACGAAGCTCAACTTCTGCTTCTGGCCGATAGTGTTGATAAAGTATTTTTGTGGGCTTCTTGAGTCCAAAATCGTTATTTTGTCCGAACCCGACGTTCTCTAATTCATTGATTTCCCTTAGAGTGGGTC
>VFJY01000021.1 GCA_009885825.1 Rhodobiaceae bacterium
AACCAGCGGAGCGGCTATGGCCCACAACTCGTCCGTCACTTCCCACGATTGAACACGCTTCCTGGTTTCTGCCATGATCCCTCCGAACCATGCCTTCTTCATCGTTTATGGTTAAAATACTATTTACGGATAGGCTCTTAATACTCCGAAGCTTTCATCTCTCGAGCGTCTGCTCAGGGTCATCAATGTAGGGTAATCAGTCCCCTGTGAACAATTCATTTTTCACGCATGAAGCGGTCTGATGGCTCCGAATAGCATCGCCAGTAACAGACGCAAAAGAAGCCTCAGCCAGGTGAGGAGGAGACGGAAGTTGTATCCGGCGGCGGCGAGAACGGCGTTGATGGCATCGCCTTGCGTGTGGGCCAGATAGTTTCGGTCCATGCGATGTTCTTTTTTGATGTGGCCGATGAGTGGCTCGACCGCCGCGCGGCGTCTCATCTCGCGTTTGATAGCGGGTGTCATTCGGCGCTTCTGGCCCGTCGTGTAGATTTTGAATGTATGGGTGGGCGGCGCATTGTGTCCGCGATAGCCGGCATCAGCGAGAATGCGGTCAAGCCCGTTGCCAATGGTCTTCTCCATATCTGGGATGATCTCTGCCAGCGTATGGCCATCATATGGATTGCCCGGCAGGGCTTTGGCATGGAGCGCAAACAGGCCACCTTTTGAACGGTGCAACGTGGTGGCAATCGAGACCTTGACGCCGAACTCGTAAAGCGCGTGGGCCTTGCCCTTTCCAATGCATTCCACTTCCGGGGCATGCAGGCTGTAGACTTTTTTCGCCACCTGCCTTTTGCGCTGTTCGAACACCCGGCCCGCCAGATGCAGGGGCTGCCGGAAGATATCCTGCAGCTGTTCATCGCCTGCGATCTGCCTGCCGATGTCGCGGATGGTGCGGCCAAGATAAGTCCTGAGCTTGCGAAGCGCCTTTCCCGCTCGCTTGAACTGTTTGGCATGGGCGTATCTCTGATGCGCGATCAGCGCGAACTTGCCCACCCGTTTATAGGACTGGCGCAACTCGAGGCCTGTCTTTCTGGCCAGTGTCACCAGCTTCTCGCGGGCCCGGTGGAGAAGCTTCGCATCGGTGGGGAACATCACGTTCTTGGGCTGCACCGTGGTGTCGATAACCACCCGGCGCGTATCCTGTGGCGCCATCGCTCCGGTCCTCACTGCGACAGACAGGCTTTCCTGCAGAAGGGCCGCAACGCGTTCCTCGCCCATCCGCTGCCGCCAGCGGGTCAGTGACGAACGGTCAAAAGGCAACTCATGCAGAAAGAACTCCTCGCCACAGAAGTATTGAAAGTAGGGGTTCTCCACCCAGCGTGCGCACAAATCTTCGTCGGAGAGATTGAAGGTGTATTTGAGGATTGCCAACCCCGCCATCAGCCGGGTCGGCAAGGGCGGCATGCCGGGGCCTTGCGTGTAAACCTCGCCGCATCTGGCCTCGATAAAACTCCACGACACCGTCTTCGACAGCGTCACAAGCTCGTGCTTCAGATTGATGATCTGATCCAGACGTGAGCGGAACATGTCCTGCTCCCCCGTCTCATGGCGCTCGAGTGGCTTCATCACATGACCCTCCGGCTAGTGGCTCAGCCATACTGAATCACATCCGGAAGTGTTCGTGAATCTGGAGGGTTCTGTGAGGTCGCGCGGGGTAGACGGCAGGGTTGGCGCTGAGCGCGACCTCATTGAAGCCGGATTGAGCGAACCCGCTGATGCGCGCCGGACTATGGGATTTGTGTTGTGATGCCTGGGCAGCTTGAGCGTCTTGGGATGGCGCGAGACGCCGACTTGCAGCTGAACCATTCGGATGTGTTGGCGTTGATCGGGTTGGTTGACGGGATTTTGTCTATGCCAGATGCCATTGGTGGGTTCAGTGCGCATTCGATATATGATACCGCGACACGAGCCACAGAACCTCGCCTTGCGCATGGCGACCTTGTTGTCGTGACGCAGCCTTGATCAATGTTCGCGTCATGGCGTTTGCTCATGATGTGTCGGGACATGGTGACACGTTGCCGCTTCGCCAGCGCGGCAGCATTGCGGTGATACGCAGCTTGCCACCGCAACAGGGACACAGGGTTGGGTCGAAGCGTGGGCGCTGGTGGAGTGGTTGAATGGTCTGGTGACTGGCATCAGCCACTGCGGGCTTGACTTTGACCAGCAACTGCCGGATGCGTGCGAGCCGGGTCCTGCGGCAGCCATTGGCGAGGAAACCATAGTGGCGGATGCGGTGGAAGCCGTCGGGCAGGCTGTGCAGAAGGAAGCGTCGGATGAACTCGCCCACGTCGAGCGACATCAACTTGGGCGTGTTGCCATGCCGATAGTCGCGCCAGCGGAAGGTCACGGTCGTCGCCTCGGCGCTGACCAGACGGCTGTTGGCGATGGCGACGCGGTGGGTGTAGCGGCCGAGATAGGCAAGGACATGCTCGGGCGAACCAAATGGCGGCTTGGCATAAACGATCCAGCGCTTGACCCGCAGCGGTCTGAGCGCATCCGTAAATGCGTGGGCCTCATTCAGCGCGCTGAGAGCGCCGAAGAAGCGCAACCGCCCATCTGCGTACGCCGCCTTGAGCCGTACGAGGAACAGCCGCCGGAACAGGCTGGAGAGCACATGGACGGGCAGAAAGAAGTGCTTCCGTGAGGATATCCAGCGTTGCCTATCCGGCGACAGCGCGCCGCCCGGAACCAGGCAATGGATATGCGGATGGTGGGTGAGTGTCTGCCCCCATGTATGAAGTATGGCAATGAAGCCGAGCTCACCGCCCAGATGCCTGGGGTCGGCACCAATGGTTTTAAGCGTCTCGGCCACGGCGTCGAACAGGATGGCGTAAACCTGCGCCTTGTTCTGGAAGGCCATCGCCGCCACTTCGGCTGGCAGCGTGAACACGACATGGAAATAGGGCAGTGGCAGCAGATCAGCCTGACGGGCAGCAAGCCACGCATCGCGCGCACCGCCCTGGCACTTGGGACAATGCCGGTTACGGCACGAGTTATAAGCCACGCGGCTGTGCGCGCAGTCTGCGCATGTCTCGACATGGCCGCCAAGTGCAGCAGTCCGGCAGAGTGCAATGGCCGACATCACCCGGCGTTCGACGCGTCCGAGATGACCGTCATGGGCGACACGATAGCCAGGGCCATGGCGGCGGAAGACATCCGCCACCTCGAGTGCGGGGCGCATGTCCCGCAACTCACATTGGTGGCACGACCTCAAGGCTTAAACGGTCGAGCGGGCTTTGCGTCGCAGCAATCGTCGTCGTGGCCACATGGGTGTAGCGTGCCGTCGTTGACAGGTTGTTGTGACCCAGCAAGACCTGGATGATCCTGATATCCACTCCGCTCTCGAGTAGATGGGTTGCAAAGCTATGGCGAAGCGTATGTACGCTGACATGCTTGACCAGCCCCGCCGCCTTGGTCGCGGAACGGCACGCCGCGTGGAGCACTTGCACATCAATCGGCTTGTCAGGGCTGCGTCCGGGAAACAGCCAATCCGTCGGTCGCGCCAGCCGCCAATAGGTGCGCAGGATCGTCAACAACTGCGGCGACAGCATCAGTGTCCGGTCCTTGGCACCTTTGCCGTGGTGGACCTGGATCAACATCCGCGCGCTGTCGATATTGGCGACTTTCAGGCTCACCGCTTCCGAGGCGCGCAAGCCCGCCGCATAGGCCGTGGTCAGCGCCGCACGGGCTTTGAGCGACGGCACCGCTTCGAGAAACCGCACGACCTCATCAGCGCTCAGGATCACCGGCAGCTTGCGCGGCGTACGGGCATAAACAATCCGTTCGGGAATCTCGCCCCGATCCAGTGTCACTCCATAGAAAAAACGCAGTGCGCATACCGTCTGGTTCAGTGCCGGCCACGAAATGCCCTGCGATACCAGATGAACCTGAAACGCGCGCACATCCTCAAGCCCCAGTCGATCCGGCGACCGGCCAAAATAGCGGCTAAACTTCGTCACCGCATGGAGATAAGATCGTTGCGTGGCTGGCGACAGGTTGCGAAGGCTCATGTCGTCAATCATACGGCGGCGCAGCGGGCTTGCCGCTCTCAAGGCGTCAGTCATGGATGGTCTCCTGATCAGGGGCTGAACTTCAACACCCTAACCTTCACATCAGGAGGCCATATCCGACAACATGACACCAACTCCCGCGTCAGCGGGTTCGTTCAATCACAAAATCAATTTGCAAGGAAACCAGCCCCATCACAGCCCTTTCTTGCAATATCGAAACCTTGAGATGCCAAAGTCAGTAAACTCAATCAATGGGTTGTCAATAGTTCACGGCGGACGAATCAGTTTTAGGCGTTGCACGAAAGGCTGGCTGGGTCTGCATTTCAGGCTTCGAGATGGAATAAAAAGCTCAAAGATAGTAGGTGATGGACGCTTACCCAAGAGTCACCTTGTGGCGGGCCGTAATGATGCGGCACAACCAAGCAAAGGCAAGCGACAGCAATGCCATTGCGACAGCAAAATCAAAAACCCGGGCTACGTTGCTGGCCTCGATCACTTTGCCTGAAATCCACGGCGCAGCCGAAAAGCAGATGTAATAAATCATGTAAAACACCCCCATACCCGTTGCGCGTGACGGTGCATCAAGCACCGCCGCGGGTAAAGTCAGGATCGGACCGACGGTCAATCCAGCTGAAACACCGATCGCAAGGATCATCGCCAGATTGCCTCCAAACCGCGGGATGACAAACAAAAGAGCTGCAAAAACCAATGTGGCCACCAGTAGAATTGTCATTGGCCGACCTGTCCGATCTGACAATACCCCGCCGGCAAACCCGGCTAGCATAACGCCGACCATGACCAGACTGGTCGAGGCACCTGCCAGCGCCAAAGACCAGCCGTCTTCGACCAGAAGACTGGGCATGAAGCTAAACACTACGGCCAAGGCCCCGTTAAACAGCCCCCAGACAATACCTGCAGCCAAGGTGGCGAATAATACCAGTCCAGATGGGAACCGCTTGGGTTTGGTTGCGCCACTGGTTACGTGATCCGGAGCGCGGTAAAATGCAAACATAGCGACAAATGCCAGAATGGCGATTGTCGCTTCAAGAGCAAATGCCGAAGCTATCCCGTTGCTTTCAACGACAAGCGGTTGAAGGACCAGTGCCACAGCGATACCAGCGGGCCAAGAATTCACGAAAACCGCCATTGCAGTCGCAATTTCTTTACCGGCAAACCAATCCAAAACCATTTTTGACATAACCACATTCAGCGTGATGCCGCCAATGCCTGCAATCAACCGCCCGGAGATCTGCAACTCCCAACTGGTGCTTATCGCCAAGAGCGCACTGCCCACCGCCATCAGCGCTAACCCGATCAGCACCACCTTTTTGTCGCCAATCCAATTGGCAATGGCACCGCCGGGTATGGCCACGATGATACCAGGGGCAGAATAAACCCCGATCAAAGTGCCAATCGCTACCGCGTCCAGATGCAATTCAGACCCTAAACGGGGGGCAATCGCCCCGATTGTGGCAAACTGAAATGCCATAACCATGCGGGACAGAAACAAAAGGAACAATATACGCCAGCGAATTGCCATTGATCGGCTCCTCAATTGTTTGATCCGGTATTCCGCAAGTAGAGAAACCAATAGGCGAAGTTAGGTGTTTAGTCTCACAGAAGGTTTCGTTGCAAGATATTTGTCGTCTGACTGACGGGAGCGAATCATTCAACGTGATTGGCGGATAAAAGATGATTGACGGCAGAATGGAACGCAGTCTGGCTTGATCAATGCGTGGGAGAAAAATGTTTATATGTTTGCTTTCTGCGCATGCTGATGTTTCGGGCGAAGGTCTGAGAAGGGCTTCAAGCTGCCATTCGATATTGTCGAAATTAATGGATCCTGAGCCTAAACAGCGACCGGTTCTGAAAATAGTCCACACCATGAGGAGTGGATGATCGCCAGAATTTTATGACTTATTTGTCCGCTCCCGGGGTGTTAATGCACGCCTATTCCTTTGTTCGGCATTTCAGGTATGGGCCAGACCCCGACATTGGGGACCACATGTCTAAAGGGATTTTTGGCGCAGATAATCGTGCCAAGCACTAGAACGAGAGGGCCTTGGCTATTCCTTCCGACAGGCGCTCCCTGATTGCCGGATCACGATAGGGCTCGCGGGAGATGCC
>VFJY01000185.1 GCA_009885825.1 Rhodobiaceae bacterium
ATCAACCATCTCGCGGTCGCCACCTAGCCGCTTGAGCAGATGCCCCTGCAAGCGCCGGAAGGCATCGGGCATCTCGGTAAAGGGCGCGCCATTGCGCAATGCACCGGGTTTACGCTGAAGGACGGCGAGATAATGCCGCCAGTCATAGATGGTGCGTCCCGGAAGATGAGACCGGTTGATGCGCCGCACATGTTCGCAAAGGGTTTGCCCTTCTGCCGCAATAGCGATCTTGTTCGGATAGACCCTGACACTGACCGGGCGATTGGCAAAAGAGGCCGGAACGCTGTAACGATTACGTTCAAAGGATATCAAACACGTTGGCGACACGCGCTTGGCCTGTTCGACAAAGCCATCAAACAGACGGCCCAGCGGCATCAGACTTGGCTTCTCCGCCTGCCATACCTCGGCAATCGTTCCAGGTAGTGCTGCATGCTGGATATGGCTCCACTCTTCAGTGCAGCGCTGCTCCAGCCAGTCATTGAGGGCATCGATCGTGGCAAAGGCAGGCATCACTTGCCAGAAGCGACGGCGGCTATCCTGCACGTTCTTCTCAATCTGGCCTTTCTCCCAGCCGGAAGCCGGATTGCAAAACTCAGGATCAAACAAATAATGGCTGGCCATGGCGCTAAATCGCGCATTGACTTGTCGTGCTTTGCCGATGCCGATCCGGTCAACGGCCGTCTTCATGTTATCAAATATCCCGCGCCCGGCGATGCCGCCCAGCACGCGGAAGGCTTGGGTCAGAGCATCAAACAACATCTCGTGGGTTTGCAAGGGATAGGCCCGAACAATAAAAGCGCGGCTGTGTGCCAGCTTCGTATGTGCCGCCTGCACCTTCGTGCGCTCACCACCAATGACCGCCCAGTCTTCGCTCCAGTCGAACTGAAAAGCCTCTCCAGGCTGAAACACCAAAGGCACATAAGTGCCGCGTCCGCTCATCTGCTGCTCGCGTAAGCGGTCTGCCTTCCATGCACGTACAAAGGCCGCAACCCGACCATAAGACCCTTGATATCCCAAAACCACCAACTCTGCATGCAGCTGCTTGGCGGTGCGTTTGTATTTACGCGATTTGCTCGCATCGGTTCGCAGCCACAGGGCTAATTTATCCGCAAAGTCTGCCAGCTTGCTCGTCCGGTCAGGAACGCTGAACTTCGGTTCCACCGTATCGTCCCGTAGATATCTGCGCACCGTGTTGCGCGACAAGCCTGTCCGCCTCGAAATCTCGCGGATCGACATTCCCTCACGAAAATGCCAACGCCGTATTACACTCAATAATGCCATCTCGATCACTCCATGTTCCCTCCAGCATTGCCGCCGGAGGAGGTTGAAACATGGGTCACTTCTCAATGGAAATTTATGCCCCTACTGGGTCAAATCTAAGTGGTAATCAACAGCTTACAGCTTGATTCCACTTCGTCTGCTCGGGGCCAGTTGCAGACATTCAGCGTTCGTCGACCGCAGGGATGATTGGGAGACATTCTTTTTTGGTCTGCTGCACCCAGAATGCCACCGGATCAAAAAATCGCTAATTAATTCATAACGAAATATTCGCTCACCGTCTGATATGGTTTGAAAATGAATGGTGCACCAGCGCGGAGAAAGTTCGAACCGGATTTTGGAGTTTATCGAAGCTTTAAAGAACTTTGGCCATTTTTAAAGTATGCTCATCCTCAAACTCATTTGGGTATGAGATATAGCCAAGCTTTTTGTAAAATCCCTCTGCGGTTTTACGCGCCCTCGTTTCGATGATTTTGAATTTTTTATTTAATGCTATCTGCTCTGCAAATTGCACCAGCTTTGCGCCAATATTCTGCCCGCGATAGTTATCAAGAATAGCCATCTGCCTAAGCTGGATTGAGCCATTATCCAATGGCCGCAACAATACGCATCCAATTGCCTTCCCATTATCAAAAGCGGCTAGATGATATTCCTGCTTATCAGAAGCAATATCTTTTGGTCGCAATACCATTCCAATAGGTTTGCGAAGAACTTCATTGCGAATGTCTAATAGCTCTTTGTATTCGGAACTGCCAAATACCACTTCTTTGAAATCCATTGCCATCATTTAGAACCGCCCATCTTATTGACTGAATTAGATTATTCGAATGATAGCCAGAATTGGGTGTCGATCAATCGCCAAAACTTAGAACCAGAGCCAACGTAGGCTCCCACGCGGATTCGAACCGCTTTTGCAAATACCAACTCCGAAGTGGTGCCCAGGGGCGGAATTGAACCACCGACACGCGGATTTTCAGTTCGTCTAGGAAACTATTCAAACATTTTCAGACTATCTCATTCTGTGAGGCAGTACATTGAATTTGCTGATCTTGGATAATTAGACCGATCAAACTATTTCAAACCGTTGAATCCAATTCCATTTAAGCAAGACAAGTCCCGACACCCCGACGACACCCAGCACGTCAGTTGAAATCCGCGAGATTGGCCGATTTTCAATTGTCGGCTTCTGGGGTGTTAGCGGCTGCGGATGGCAGAACGCGAGATTTCCGCTAAGGGCCAGCACCGGACTTTGGCGGTCCCGTGCAAGCGCGGTTTTCTGGACGGTTACTCCCGCCTAGCAACGTTCGCTTCAATCGCCCAGGGCTGCGAGCAGGTCATCAATGCCCATCCGCTTGCGATAGTCAGGATCAACAAACCGCGCTTTGACCAGTCCGTCCTCTCCAATCACGAAAGTGGCCGGGATGGGCAATATCCAGTTGTCATTGTCTTGAAACGGGGCAATATCCCAGCCCGCTTGCGTCATTGCATTGCGTTTTTCGTCGTTGATCTTGATTGCCAATTTCAATTCAAGCGCATATCCACAATCGAGATCGGTCAGGATTGGAAAGCTCGCATCCACCTCGGCTTTGAGTTTCTTCGAAAACTTTTGAACCTCTGGCGAAATGACAACGAGCTGCCCGCCAGCGGCATTCACCTCGGGCTCAATCTTCGCAAGCGCATCGGCGCTGATCCGGCAATACGGACACCAATGGCCACGATGAAACGTGACCACGGTTTTGCCTGACTCCAGAAGCTGTTCGAGGCTGACGAG
>VFJY01000135.1 GCA_009885825.1 Rhodobiaceae bacterium
CATACGCCGTCAAAGCCGACAAGGCCCTGCTTCCCGCGATACCTTCCGTCTTCAACCTCGAAGCCAAGCCGCCGGCTCTGTTCGGCCTTGATGTTGAAGCATGGTCGCCCCGCCTGATTTGAGGCGGGAGACGCAACTGTGGGCGACGACTTCCAGAATCTGCTTGGCCAAGTGCGGGCGCTGCCGCGCGCCGAGTTGCTGACGCTCGACGCGGCTGTGCGCGGCCTGTTGAGCGCGCCGCCTCCGCCCGTGCCGACGGAGCAGCCGAGCGACATGCCGGGCCCCGGTCCGACGCTGTCGGGCGAGCCGCCGCCGGAAGGCATTGCGGCCATCGAAGCGACCTTCGCACGTGCGCCTGAATGCCCCCATTGCCAGTCGAAGCGGATCGGCCGATGGGGCTCAGCCAACCGGCTCCGCCGCTATCGCTGCAAGGACTGCGAGATCAGCTTCAACTGCCTGACCGGCACGGCGCTCGCGCAACTGCACAAGCGGGAGCTGTGGGCCGGGCACTCCCAGGCGCTGGTCGACGGCATCAGCCTGCGCAAGGTCGCCGAACGCCTCGACGTCGATCTGACCACGGCCTTTCGCTGGCGCCATCGCTTCCTCAAAGCACCCAAGGCCGTGAAAGCCTTGAAGGTTCAGGGCACCGTCGAGGCCGACGAGACCTTCTTCCGGCGCTCGTTCAAAGGCGCACGCAAGCTGCAGCGCTTACCGCACAAGCGCGGTGGTGACGACGCCAAGCCGGGCCTGTCGGACGACCAAGTGCCCGTGCTGATCGTTCGCGACCGAACGGCGGCTGCGGCGACGACGGACGCCATCCTCCCCGATCGTTCGGCTGAGTCGATCGGCGCGTGCCTGGAGCCGGTCCTCGATCGCTCGGCGATCCTGGTCACCGACGCGGAGATGGCCTTCAGCACCGTCGCCAACAAACTCGAAATCGCACATGTCTCGCTGATTGCGAGCAAGAACGAGCGCAGCTGGGAGGGGTATCACATCCAGCACGTCAACGCGTACTGCAACGAGCTCAAGGGCTGGATGTTCCGCTTCCGCGGCGTCGCGACGAGGTACCTGGACAGCTATCTGGGCTGGCACCGCATGAACGACCGCGACGGCGGCACGCAAACCGCGCGCACCGTGCTGGCGGCAGCCTGGGGTTAGGTCAGGCCGCGGGGTTCAACATCATTCGAAAACAGAGCCAAGCCGCCTGCCCGTCTCATTGATAACGTCCTGCAGCACGAGACCGCTGTCCTCGAAGCCCTGTTCCAGGCATTCGGAAGAGTAGTCAGCCAAGTTTTCGGGGCTCTGTTCCAGAATTATGTTGAGCCACGTTTCCTGACTTAACCCCAGGCTGCTGCCAGCATCGTGCGCGCGGTCTGCGTGTCGCCGTCGCGGTCGTTCATGCGGTTCCAGCCGAGATAGCTGCCGAGGTACTTGGTCGCGACGCCGCGGAAGCGGAGCATCCAGCCTTTGAGGTCGTTACAATACGCGTTGACGTTCTGGATGTGATAGCCGTCCCAACTGCGCTCGTTCTTGCTTGCGTTGAGCGAGACGTGCGCGATTTCCAGCTTGTTGGCGAACGCGCTGAAGGCGCCGTCGGCATCGGTGACCAGGATCGAGCCGCGATCGATGACAGGTCCCAGGTGCGCTTCGATTGCTTCGGCCGAACGGTCTGGCAGGATGGCATCCGTGGTCGCCGCTGCATCCGTGCGATCCCGCGCGATCAACACGGGCACTTGGTCGTCCGACAGGCCCGGTTTGGCATCGTGGCCGCCGCGCTTGTGGGGCTTGCGAAACAGCTTGCGGCAACCCTTGAACGAGCGCCGGAAAAAGGTCTCGTCGGCTTCGACGGTGCCTTGAACCTTCAAGGCTTTCACGGCCTTGGGTGCGCGCAGAAAACGATGGCGCCAATGAAAGGCCGTCTTCAGATCGACATCGAGCCGGGCTGCGGCTTTGCGCAGGCTGATGCCATCGACCAGCACCTGTGCTTGGCCGGCCCACAGTTCGCGCTTGTGCAATTGCGCGAGCGGCGTGCCGGTCAGGCAGTTGAAGCTGACGCCGCAGCCTTTGCAGCGATAGCGCCTGAGCCGGTTCGCCGAGCCCCATTTGCCGATCCGCTTCGATTGGCAATGCGGGCATTCTGGCACTGCCGCAAAAGCGGCTTCGATCACCGCGATGCCTTCGGGCGGCGGCTCGCAAGCGGGCGCTGGACCGGGGCCCGGCATGTCGCTCGGCGGCTCGGTGGGACCCGGTGGAGGCGGCGAGGCGAGCAGGCCGCGCACGGTCGCGTCCAGCGTCAGCAACTCAGAACGCGAAAGGTCGCGAAGGCATCCGAGCAATCTCTGGAAGTCGTCGATCACGGTTGCATGTCCCGCTCAAATCAGATGCGGAGATCATGCTTCAACATCATGGTGGAACAGAGCCTCCCCGATTGCTGTATTCAGCAAATCATGACAATTACTTGATAGAATACGATCTTATCAGATTTGCGCATGTATTCCATGTGCAACGACTGATTTATTTGCCGTAAACCGGGGCGGAAATGGCACTTCCACAGCGCCGCAGGCCTGAAATACTGCCGGCCGCGGTCGACATCACGCCGCCGGCCGACCGCAAGGCTATCGCCGCCAGCCACTTCCGGCGCCTCGTCGGCGTCGTCGAGCGCGGGCGCGAGAAATTGGGCGCCATCGCAATAAGTCACGAGTCGGCGGCCACCCAGATCGAGGCGGCCGAGCACGCCTACAACCGCCTGCTGCTCGAAATCGCCGGCCTCATCGCCCCACCGCGCGCGCCAAACGTACCCGCGCGCCGCAGCGCCTTACTCGTGGACTGAGCGTGTCCGCCCGTCCGCGCGGGCCGCCTCACCAGACCTTCCAGGGCGCCTTGCCGGCGGCCCACAGGTCCTCC
>VFJY01000099.1 GCA_009885825.1 Rhodobiaceae bacterium
CGAAGCAAGAGAAGCGATTAAGCAGCAGTCAGATTGCCAGCCGAGCTCTTGCCTGTCCGCTTGTCTGTCTCGATTTCAAAGGAGACCTTCTGGCCTTCCTTGAGAGTGCGCAGACCGGCGCGCTCTACAGCGGAAATATGGACGAAAACGTCCTTGCTTCCGTTGTCCGGTTGAACAAAGCCGTAGCCCTTTTGCTCATTAAACCACTTTACAGTACCCGTATTCATGGGATCGTCCTTCAGTTGGGTTATAGTGAGGCCCCTATGAATTGCAAAGCAACGCACAAAGACCCATGTAGTCGATAGTTGGAGGAGTCTTTGCGTGCGCACATCCCTATGGGGACATGAAGCGGCCAATCGTCCGGCCCAAGGTTTCGATCTCGACCATATGGAACATCTTGCCGCAGTATGCAAGTATTTCCTTTGGACAGAATCAGACGCAGAAAGACAGAACTTGACAAATGACTAGCAAATCGCGCGTTTCGTCGCTCAGGATTCATCTCAAGAAACAAAAATTAACCGGGTTCATTGTCCCGCGCAATGATGAATTCCTGGGCGAGTATGTTGCTCCGTATGCGGAGCGGTTGAAGTGGCTGACCGGATTTGCGGGTTCCTGGGGAATGGCAATCCTGACGCTAACCAAGGGTGCGATTTTTGTCGATGGCCGCTACACCATTCAGGTGCGCCAGCAGGTGGACACCAAAGTGTTTACGCCCCATCATCTCGTCGACGAGCCACCAACAAAATGGATCGCGGACAATCTCAAAAAAGGCGACGTGCTGGGTTATGACCCCTGGTTAATGGCGGCAGATCAAGCAGATAAATTTTCAACCGCCTGCGCCAAAGTTGGCGCCAAACTTCAAGCCGCATCAAGCAACCCAATTGATGCAATCTGGATTGATCAGCCGTCACGGCCGACCGCGCAGCTTTCTGTTCAACCACTGCAATTTGCGGGGCAGAGCCTGGCCGACAAGCTGGCAATGGTGTCCAAGGCGCTGGGCAAGGCCGATGCAACGGTTTTGACAATGCCGGACTCCGTGGCCTGGGCCTTCAACATCAGGGGCCATGACGTGCCTTACACACCCATTGTATTGGCTTATGCCATTCTGAAAAAGAAGGGCAAGGCGGATCTCTTCATCGACAAGACCAGTCTGCCCGAAGATGTGCAGGCCCACCTCAAAAAATCCGTTACCATCAAAAAGCCCGCTGAGTTGGAAGTGGCATTGAAGGCGCTGGGGAAATCCAAATCAACTGTCCAGATTGACTCTGCCTGGACACCCGCCCGCATCAAATCCGTGCTGGAGAAGTCCGGTGCCAAACTTATGGATGCAAACGACATTTGCCGATTGCCAAAGGCAAAAAAAAATGCAGCCGAACAGGAAGGTGCACGCGCTGCCCACAGGCGTGATGGGGTGGCCATGTCGCGCTTTCTGTGCTGGTTGGAATCCGCCGCTCCCCAGGGCGATCTCACCGAATGGTCCGTTGCTGAAAAGCTGGCAGGCTTCCGAAAGGAGACCGGCATGCTGCTCGATCTTTCATTTGACACCATCGCAGGTGCTGGCCCCAATGCCGCCATCCCGCACTACCACGTGAACCCTGACGACTGCCTGCCCCTCAAGCTGAACGAAATCTTCCTCATTGATTCCGGCGGCCAATATCAGGACGGCACAACGGACATCACCCGCACCGTCATCGTGGGCGTTCCAACAGCAGAAATGAAAGACCGATTCACCCGTGTGCTGAAAGGCATGATTGGCATATCGCGCCTGCGCTTTCCCAAGGGCACCTGTGGATCGCAGATGGATGTTCTCGCCAGGCAACACCTTTGGGTCGCAGGACTTGATTATGATCATGGCACGGGCCACGGCGTTGGCTCCTATCTTTCGGTTCACGAAGGCCCCGCCCGCATCAACAAGTCAGACCGGACACCCTTGGAGCCCGGCATGATCCTTTCCAATGAGCCTGGTTTCTATAAGCAAAACGAATTCGGCATTCGCATTGAAAACCTGCTGCTCATTCACGAAGCGAAGGCCATCGACGGCGGCGAACGCCCAATGCTGGGATTTGAAACCCTGACCCTCTGTCCCATTGAGCGCCGCCTGATTGAGACAAAATTGCTCACCAGAGATGAGTTGCATTGGCTGGACACCTATCACGCCCGGGTACTCAAGGAAGTCGGCGATCACCTTTCAGGCGACGAATTGACGTGGCTGCAAAAAGCCTGCGCGCCCTTCTCTTAACCCCCCACCCGCCGGAACCACTCCGCTTCATCGATCACCTCGACCCCATGTTTTTCGGCTTCTTTTAGCTTCGATCCGGCTCCCGGCCCAGCAACGAGTAAATCGGTTTTCTTGGAAACCGAGCCCGCCACCTTGGCCCCTAGCCGCTCGGCCATGGACTTGGCTTCTTCTCGCGTCATCATTTCCAGAGCACCGGTAAAAACCACCGTCTTTCCCGCAACCACTGAAGATGATTGCACGGCGGCGAGCGCTGCTGGCGTCACATGCCTGAGCAGCTCATTTACCACTTCGACATTATGGGGTTCCGCAAAGAACTCAGTGATAGAATGGGCGACGACAGCGCCAATGCCGTCCAGCGCATTCAACTCGTTGAATGCCTCGGACTCCGGCACAGCCGCGATCATCTGGTCCCTGAGCACCGCCGCCGAAGCATAAGCCCGCGCCAAAACCCGGGCCGTCGTTTCACCGACATGCCGGATGCCAAGCGCAAAGATAAACCGGTCAAGCGCCACCCCACGCCGCTGGTCAATGGCATCAAACAGCTTCTTGACACTGGCCTCGCCCCAACCTTCCCGGTCCTTCAACTTTTTCAGCGAGCGATCATCGCGTTCGGCCAAGGTAAAGATGTCCTGCGGAGACTGGATCAACCCATCGTGGTAGAATTCTTCTATGATCTTGTCGCCCATCCCCTCGATGTCAAAGGCATTGCGAGACGCGAAATGCTTCAATCGTTCAACCCTTTGCGCGGGGCAAATCAATCCGCCTGAACAGCGCCGCACGACGTCATCTTCTCGCGTGGCAGCGCTGCCGCAAGCCGGGCAGTGATCGGGAAAGACATAGGGTTTGAAAGATGCTTGCCGCTTGTCCAGAACAACTGATGTGATCTGCGGAATGACATCGCCCGCCCGCTGCACAATCACCGTGTCGCCGATGCGCAAGTCCTTACGGGCAATTTCGTCTTCATTATGCAGTGTGGCATTTGACACTACCACACCGCCAACCGTCACGGGCCGAAGCCTGGCCACCGGGGTCAAGGCCCCGGTGCGGCCCACCTGAACATCGATGCCTTCCAACACGGTTGTGGCCTGCTCCGCCGCAAATTTATGCGCAATGGCCCAGCGGGGTGAGCGCGAAACAAAACCCAGCCGTTCCTGCCAGTCCAGGCGGTTCACCTTGTAAACCACACCGTCAATGTCATAGCCCAGATCAGCCCTGCGCTCTTCGATATCGCGATATTGCGCAAGAAGCTCCGCCGGTGAACGGCATATTTTCATCAACGAATTAACCGGAAGCCCAAGTTTCCTGAACGCCATCACCGCATCAAACTGGGTCTCGCCGGGAAGCTCAGGTGCCTCGCCCCAGGCATAGGCGAAAAAACGCAGAGGCCGGGAAGCCGTAATTGATGAATCGAGCTGGCGCAGACTTCCCGCCGCCGCATTCCGGGGGTTGGCGAAGGTCTTGTCACCTGCCTGAAGTTGCTTTTCATTAAGAGTCGCGAAGTCCTTGTGCGACATGTATATCTCGCCGCGGATTTCGAGAACATTCGGCGCTGCGCCCGCCAGTTTGGCAGGAATATCTGCGATGGTCAGGGCATTGGCTGTTACATTTTCACCCTCTGCCCCATCGCCCCGCGTGGCAGCCTGCGCAAGCTTGCCCCTTTCATAGCGCAGTGAAATGGAGAGACCGTCGATCTTGGGTTCAGCCGTCACCTCGATTTCAGTGGTTTCAGGCAAATTCAAAAACCGCCGAACCCGACTTAGAAAATCCGTCACATCTTCCTCGGCAAAGGCATTGGCAAGAGACAGCATCGGAACCCGGTGCCGTACCTTGCCAAATTTTTCCTGCGCCGCCGCGCCCACCCGTTTGGAAGGCGAAGACGCCAGAACCAATTCAGGAAAGCGCTCCTCAATAGCCGCGTTGCGCAGCCTCAAGTGATCATATTCCGCATCGGAAACAATGGGCGCATCCTGTGCATGGTAGCGCTCATCGTGCTCGGCGATTTCATCGGCCAGCCGTTTCAACTCAGCCGCCGCCTCAGCCAAACTTAGCTGGTCAGGTTTTTTCTCGGCCACGCCTAGCCTCGGCCGGACAGCAGGCGGTCCGCCTGGGCGCGGGCCTCATCCGTCACCTGCGCGCCAGAAAGCATACGCGCCACTTCTTCGCGCCTGCTCTTTTCGGAAAGCGTTTGCACACGCGTCACCATGCGGTGGCTGCCCACTTCCTCCATTTTTGAAATCAGCATGTGCTCAGCCGCCCGGGAGGCGACTTGCGGAGAGTGGGTCACCGCCAACACCTGCAAGCCTTCCGCCAGCCGCGCCAGGCGCCCGCCAATGGCATCCGCCACCGCGCCGCCAACGCCTGTGTCAATTTCATCGAATATCAGCGTCGGCGCTGATCCCTTGGTGGCGAGAATGACTTTCAGCGCCAGCATAAAGCGCGCCAGCTCACCACCCGAAGCAACCTTCATCAACGGCGATAGGGGTGTGCCGGGATTGGCCGCCACCACAAATTCGACCCGGTCGATGCCTTGCGGCCCGGGCTTGGCCGCGTCACTGATGATTTGGGTTTCAAATCGCGCCTTCTCGAGCTTAAGCGGCGGCAATTCCGCCTTCACCGCCTTGTCCAGCTTCTTGGCCACAGCTTTCCGCGCGGCGCTCAAATCATCAGCCGCCGCGTCATAGGACTTTTGCGCCGCTCCGTGCCGGTCCTCCAGTTTTTTCAGGCGTTGTCCGCCATCGGTCAGGGCCAAAAGATCATTTTCAAACCGCGCCCGTATGACAGCCAGGCCATCCACCGTGCATTTGTGCTTGCGGGCTGCTGCACGAAGCGCAAACAAACGCTCCTCGGATTTTTCCAGATCCGATGGATTGAAAGAGAATGACTTCTGCGCATCATTCAGCGCCCGGCTTGCCTCATTCATCTCAACCAGAACCCGGTCCAGGGCAGCGCACACATGATCAAGCCTGCCGCCAGCCGTTTCACGCCGCCGTTCAAGCTTGCGAAGCGCCGCATTCAACCGCGCTTCAACACTGTCACCGAAAAGCACATTGTCAGCTTCGGTGAGCGCCGCCGAATATTGTTCGGCATGCATCATTAATTGGCGGGCATCAGCCAGCTTGGTTTCTTCATCCACCTGTGGATCAAGCACCCGCAATTCCTCCGCCGCATGCTCGATATAATCGCGCTCGGCTTCGGCGCGCGCCATCGAAGCGCGGTGCTCGGCCAATTCCGCGGCAACTTCACTGACAGCCTGCCATAGTGCCGCAACCTTGCCGGCCTGATTTTCCAGTCCGCCGAAGGCGTCAATCAAGCGTCGATGGGCAGCCACATCAACCAGCGCGCGATCCGCATGCTGGCCATGTATTTCCGCCAGGCTCCCGGCAATCTGGCGCAGCAAATTCAGGCTCACAGGCTGCTCATTGATCGTGGCGCGGCTGGGGCCTTCGACCGTTTGAATGCGGCGGATCACCAGCTCGCCATCCGCCTCAATGCCCTGATCCGCCAGAATGGCAAAAACCCCGTGGGACTTGGCCAAGGAGAACGCCGCCGTCACCACACCCTTCTGCGCCCCATGGCGCACCAGAGATGAATCACCGCGCCCGCCAAGCGCCAGGCCCAGGGCATCCAGCAAAATGGATTTTCCAGCGCCCGTTTCGCCAGTCAAAACCGTGAGGCCGGACTCAAGCGAAATGTCGAGTTTCTCAATGAGAACAATATCGCGGATGGAAAGCGCGGTCAGCATCACACAACTATAGCTGAGTCTCTAATCCCTTTGCGAGAGGTTAAAATCAGATGGGCTCAAGCCCCCTTGAAAACGCGGCTAAGCCACGACCCTTGATTTTCCACCGGCTGCGTTCCATCGGAAGAAACAAGGGCGTAAGCGTCTCTATACCACTGGCTGTCAGGATAATTATGCCCCAAAACCGCCGCAGCGGTTTGCGCCTCTGAAACAACGCCCAATGCCATGTAACCCTCGGCGAGGCGGTACAAAGCCTCTGGAACCTGTGTTGTCATTTGGTAGTCCGTCACCACCGTCTTGAACCGGTTGATGCCGGCAAGATAGGAACCCTTCTTCAAATAATAGCGTCCAACTTCCATTTCCTTGGCTGCCAAGTGGTCCTTGGCCTTGATGCTCTTCTTGGCGGCATCTGCCGCATAAGGTGACTCGGGAAACCTCTTGCCGACTTCATCCAAGGCTTCCAATGCCTTCTTTGTGGCCGACTGATCCCGGCGCACATCGCTGATCTGCTCATACTGCGAAATCGCCGCCAGATAGTAGGCGTAGGGTGAATCCTTGTGGCCCGGATGAAGGGTGATAAAGCGGTTGGCAGCGTTGATGGCATCCTCATAGGAGTTTCGCTGATAGTTGGCGAAGGCTTGCATCAGCAGCGCCTTTGTGGCCCACTTCGAATAAGGATGCTGGCGCTCAACTTCGGCAAAGCTCTTGGCCGCTGATTTGTAAGAGCCCGAGTTAAGCTGGTCCAAGCCGGCATTATAAAGTCCCGCAACCGGATCGCTCGCACCTGCCCCTGTCAGGTCGGGACTTAACGCGCCACCACTTGAAGCCGCATTGGTGGAGGTTGAGCTATCGCCAAATATATCCTTGACCACACTGGGCGTGGAACAGGCGGCCAGCGGTACAGCCAAGAGCGCCAGCCCAATGATATTCCTGATGGCCAAATTCATACTTAAGTTACTCTCGCTTCCCACACATCGCGGTCTTCTAGCCCATCCCGGCTAAAACTTGAAGCGCATAGCGTTAGAAGCACCAAACCCGGCAGAAGTGTGACCACCGGGTTTCGAATTTACCGGCCTAAATCGCCTAGTTGGCCTGCCTGCGCAGGAAGGCCGGAATAGTCAGTTGATCATCATCCAGATTGGGATCAATATAGGCCTGCGGCTCAGGCTCAGCAGGTCGCGTTTGCTTGGCGCGCGGTGCTGGAGTCTCGGTCCTTGATGCCATCATCGGCTCCTTCTGAACGGGTGGTGGGTCATCCCGGCGGCCAAGACCAACATTTGCAAGACGCTCAAACAGGCCTTTCTTCTTGCGCGCGGCATGTTCAGCAATATGCTCAATGCGATTTTGCTGGGCTGCGATTTGCTTCTGGGCAATCGGCGGAAAATCTTCAATTGGCGGAATGCGCTGGCCGCGTGGCGCTTGTCTTGCAGCAGGCTCTTCGTAAGCCTCTTCATGGTGTTGCTGGACAGGCTCAACTGGCAATGGCTTGTGAATCTTGACTGCGGCTGGCTGAACGCGCGGCACCATTGGAGCCGGTGTAATGGGCTTTGGCAATGTGGTCTGCGCCTTGCCCGTGTAGCCATGCTGGGAGGGATTTGCTGCATGCTCGTGCTCCTCCATTGAGCCCAAGGAATTGCCGCTGAGGGCTTCCTGCGCAAGACCGGTTGCAACAACAGAAACCCGCATCGTGCCCTCAAGCGAGTCATCAAATGTGGCGCCCAGAATGATGTTCGCCTCAGGATCAACTTCTTCACGGATACGGGTCGCGGCTTCGTCAACTTCATAAAGTGTCAGGTCAGGTCCACCCGAAATTGAAATCAACAGGCCACGCGCGCCGCGCATTGAAACATCATCAAGCAATGGGTTGGAGATGGCGGCTTCAGCAGCTTCAATAGCACGCCGTTCGCCCGTGGCTTCGCCGGTGCCCATCATTGCTCGACCCATCTCGCTCATGATGGCGCGCACGTCGGCAAAATCAAGATTGATCAGGCCTTCCTTGGTCATCAACTCAGTAATCGAGGCAACGCCGGAATAAAGCACTTGATCCGCCATTGCGAATGCGGCGGCGAATGTTGTTTTCTCATTGGCAACGCGAAACAGATTTTGGTTTGGAATAACGATCAGCGTGTCAACATATTGGGCAAGTTGCTCAATACCGCGTTCTGCAGTTTGCTGACGGCGAATGCCTTCGAAGTGAAATGGCTTGGTAACGACACCAACGGTCAGAATGCCCTGCTCTTTCGCAGCGCGCGCGATCACTGGCGCGGCGCCAGTGCCCGTGCCCCCACCCATGCCTGCCGTTATGAAGGCCATGTGTGCGCCGGCGAGATAATCCAGTATTTCAGGCAGCGCTTCTTCGGCTGCGGCAGCACCAATTTGCGGTTGCGAGCCCGCGCCTAATCCTTGCGTAAGGGCTGTTCCCATCTGAACCCGCCGCGTAGCGGAATTTTGCAGCAGCGCCTGGGCATCGGTGTTGGCAACGACAAACTCAACGCCCTCAAGGCGGCTTTCAATCATATTGTTTACAGCGTTGCCACCGGCCCCACCCACACCAAAAACCGTGATGCGTGGTTTCAGCTCCGAGAGATTTGGAATGTTCAAATTGATTGTCATGGCGACTTCCGCAAATGTTTGCCCATGAAGCCATCTTTCTTACTCAAACAATAACAAATGGTTAACGCCCGCTAACCAAGTTCATCAATATTTATTTAAATGCTGGGGAAATGGGCGAGAGCGGCCAAAATACTGCCAAATTCCGGCAAAGAGGGCGCCACGACGACATTTCCTGGCCATTTTAGAGGCTATCGGCAATCCAGCGCCCAACCCGCTTCACATAGCTCTGTCGAGTGTGACTAGCATTTAATGCAACCTGTGATGGCACAACGCGGTGCCGGTTCGGATCTAAACCATAGGTTAGCAACCCGAGCGCTACAGAAAATCCTGGGTTGCGCGCTGCTTCCGGCATTCCCGCAGTCGGCACGGGATTGCCCAAGCGAACCTGACGGCCAAACCACAGGGAAGCCACTTCCCGAATGCCTGTCAACTGGCTGGCGCCGCCAGAAAGAACAAATCGCTGGCCGCCGAGATGCGCCACAGGGCAGCGTTCCAGCCTGTCGCATACCATTTCAAATATCTCGTCAACGCGTGGACGAATAATACCCATGAGAGTGGCCCTCGGAACCTTCTTGACAGTATCGATGCCGCGTTCTCCCAACAACGGCACCGCGAGCATTTCCATATCATCGGCGACCGAACCAAGCGCGCTGCCCCATAGCGTTTTCATGCGCTCAGCATGGGCAATGGAGGTTTGCAGGCCCCTTGCAATGTCGCTGGTCACATGAACACCGCCAACTGGAATGCTGTCGGCAAACACCAGGTTTCCTTCATGAAAAATCGAAATTCCGGTTGTGGCGCCACCCATTTCAATGAGTATGGCGCCAAGCACAGTTTCATCTTCGACCAGCACCGCCTTGCCAGCCGCATGGGGTGCGATGACATAGTCAGCAACCGACAAATGCGCGCGCTCAATGGCCAAGCCGAGATTTTGCAATTGCGAAGACTCAACAGTGACCACGCCAAGGTCAACACGCAAGGTTTCACCATGCATGCCAAGTGGCGCCGAAATTCCGTTTGCATCGTCGAGTTGATATTGGATGGGTGCCATGTGCAGTACAGTTCTGCGTCCCGGACTGATGTGGGCAGCAGCCGAGGCAATCACCGCGTCAACATCGCGCGGAGCCACAACATTGCCTTGCACCGCACATTGGCCGCGATAACAATTTGACTGGGGGCGACCGCCGGACACATTCACATAGACTTCAGAAATTGTTTTTTGGGACATGCGCTCAGCCGCATCGACGCTCAACCGAATGGCTCGTTCAACCTCATCAACGTCGACAATGGCCCCGCCACGAACACCACGCGACGCCTGATGGCCCAATCCCAGAATTCTCAGGGCCTTGTGTTCATTGCCATTTGGCAACTGATGCTTGGATTGCAGCACTTCGGCAATGAGGCAGGAAATTTTTGACGACCCAATATCCAGCGCGGCAATTACGTTCCGCCTGTCGGAAGCCGTAATTCGCCCTGACGATTTTCCATGCAAATGTACCAGCGACATAGCTCAATCATTCCCCAACCCATGACCTAGTCAGACTGGCTCATTTTCACCACAGACTGGTCAGCGGCAACCTCAGCAACCCCAACAATCACGCGCCCCGACATCCGCAGATCGACATTCCGAATGCCTTTTGAGAGCAGTTGTTGGCTTGTATCCAGCGCATCCAGTCGCGCCAAAGCCGTTTCAACATCCCTCTCCGGCAATCGAATGGTAATCCCGCTGTCAAGATAGAGATTCCATCTCCGCTGCCCTACCCGAGCTGCGGCCTTAACCCGCAATAATAGGTTAGGTGTAACTTCCAGTTGGTTAACAAGTTCTTGCACTGAAAACTGTGCGCCCTCACCGGTCACCAGCAGCAACCCATCCAATTGGCCCGGCGTCACGTTGCTCATAGCGGAGCCTGATTGGTCAATCACGTAATACGAACCGCCGCGTTGCCAGATCGCAAATGGGACACGCTCCGTAACGGAGATTTCAAGCTGATTGGGAAAGTGCCGCTGCACTGTTGCTGCCGCAACCCAATCCAGATTTTCCAGCAATTGCTTGGCCTTATCCGCATCAAAACCCACAAGGCTGGCACCGGGCTTTATGCCCAGTGCGGCAAGCAGCTTCTCCGGTTCCTGGTGAACCAAACCCTGAATCTTGATATCATCGGCGGCCATGCCGACGAGGCCAGACAGTTTGCCGGGAATTTCAAGCCAAGGGCTGCCCTCATAGCCAAGATACCCGCCAACTGAAACACCGTGCATAACGGTTAAGCCAAGAAACAACACGGCGCCAACCCGCGCCGCAATGCGAAGCCGCAGGGACGACGTGGTGTTTTGCCTTTTCATCGGTTCAGCGATGCGTCGTTGACCATCCATGTCACCAACTCCTCATATGAAAACCCGGCATGCGCGGCAATTTCCGGCACCAGCGATGTGCCCGTCATTCCAGGTTGCGTATTTATTTCCAAAAGAATCAGTTCTTCGCCAGGTTGGGCTTTGTCATCATACCTGAAATCAGAGCGACTCACCCCACGGCAACCGAGCGCCTGATGAGCGAGTAGTGAATATTTCTGGCACTTCCCATAGATTTCAGGGGAAATGTCCGCTGGCAATATGTGTTTTGAGCCGCCCTGCGCATATTTGGAGTGGTAGTCATAAAAATCTGAGACCGATACGATATCAATAACACCAAGCGCTACGTCGCCCATCACCGCGCAGGTCAACTCTCGTCCCGGAACAAATCGCTCCACCATCACATGGTCGCCAAATAGCGCGCGCTGCGTGAGAATGATCGCGGGTGGTCCATTGGACTTGTGGGTCACGATGTGAACGCCAACACTTGAACCCTCATCGACTGGCTTCACCACATAAGGAAAAGACATCGGGTGCTCGGTTGCAGCTCTTTCGATTTCAACGACCATACTTTCAGCAACGGGAATTCGCGCAGCGCGAAAAAGTGTCTTTGACTTTTCCTTGTGCATGGCCACCGAAGAGGCCAACACGCCCGAATGGGTATAGGGAATTTGCATAGTTTCCAGCAGCGCCGAAGCACAGCCATTCTCTCCCCATTTCCCGTGCAATGCGTTAAACGCAACATCTGGCCGAAGGTCCCGCAACACATCCACAATTGTGTCGCGCTTCACATCAACTTCGACAACTTTGAAGCCCGCGTTACGAAGTGCTTTCGCACAGCTCTTGCCCGACGAAAGACTGACCTCTCGCTCAGCAGACCAGCCACCCATGAGAACTGCAACGGTCGTGACGCCGGGGTCTAGCCTATTCATTGGAAACGCCAACCCGCCTGATTTCCCATTCGAGATCAATGCCTGAATTTGCTTTCACCCGTTCTCGCACGGTTTCTCCAAGCTCTTCAATCTGCGCCGCCGTGGCACTGCCTTCATTGATCAGAAAGTTGCAATGCAACTCCGAGACTTTGGCGGGACCAACGGCAAACCCGCGCATTCCAGCTTTGTCGATCAACTGCCAGGATTTGTTGTTGGGAGGATTTTTGAAGGTGGAGCCGCCGGTGCGCGACTTGATCGGCTGGGTGGCCTCACGGCTGTCTGTGATCTTGTCCATGGAGGCAAGAATATCCGCCTGATTTCCAGGCCGTCCCTGCAACAGCGCCTCAGTAAAAACAAGGTCTTCCGCCGCGCCGCAATGCCGGTAGGAATATTTCATGTCAGCATTGGACAGCACGTGCAATTTCCCCGTTCTATCGACACCCCGGACTTCCACCACAACATCCCTGGTTTCGCCGCCATAGGCGCCACCATTCATGCGCAACGCGCCGCCAATGGTGCCGGGTATTCCTCTCAGAAAGGTTAATCCATCGATAACATTGTCGTAGGCGAATTTCGCGACGCGCACGTCCGGCACAGCAGCCCCCACGCGAATGCGGTTGTCGGGCTCAACCTTCATTTCTGAAAACCCCCGTCCCAACCGCACCACCACACCCGGAACGCCGCCGTCCCGCACCAGTAGATTGGAGCCGACGCCAATGACATAAACTGCGACATCTTCCTGCGTCGCCCGCAGAAAATCCGCGAGGTCTGCCTCATCCAGCGGCGTGAACAAAACTTCAGCCGGGCCGCCAACGCGAAACCAGGTAAAATCCGCCAACACCGCATTGGCTTCCAATCGCCCCCGAACCGCTGGAAGCCTCTTGAGCAAAGCCTCTCCGTCGAGCTGTGGCATCAGGCCCTACCCCCAAGCGAGGCCAATTGATCCGGCAGCGCATAGGCCCACTGACTGATAGACCCAGCGCCAAGGCAAACGACAATGTCGCCAGAATCAACCTGCCCTCGCACGATCGGCGCCAATTGCTCCGGCGTGTCAATTGTGAAAACCGAGCGATGTCCCCGTCCATGCAAACCTTCAGCAAGATGCAGGTGTGTGGCGCCATCGATCGGGCTTTCCCCCGCTGCATAAACCGGAGCCAGCACAACCGAATCCGCGTCATTAAAACATGAGCAGAATTCATTGAAAAGACTCGACAATCGAGTATAGCGATGGGGTTGCATGACGGCCACAACCTTGCCTTTCGTAACCTTGCGCGCGGCGCTCAGAACGGCGGCAATCTCCACCGGGTGATGGCCATAGTCATCAAACACGGTAACCCCATTGTACTCTCCCGTGCGAGTAAAGCGGCGCTTGACACCGGCGAAGCTCTTCATGCCCTTAAGTATGCTGTCAGCACTCAGGCCCAGCTCGTGGGCCACCGCGAGCGCCGACGTGGCATTGAGCGCATTGTGATCGCCCGGCATTTGCAGTTCGAGATTCGCTATGTCCTGATGTGCACCCGACAAGCGATCTGTGATGCGAACTGAAAATTTCATCAACGTGTTGTCGTAGGTCAGATCATGCAACCGGTAGTCAGCCTGCAGGCTGCGGCCGTAGGTAATCACCCGGCGATCCTTCACCTGTCCGATCAACTCCTGAACAATGGGATGATCGATGCACATGACAGCAAAGCCGTAGAATGGAATATTTTCAACGAACGCCAGGTAGGCTTCCTTGGCTTTTTCAAAACTGCCGTAGTGGTCAAGATGCTCTGGATCAATATTGGTCACAATCACCACGTCCGCCGGAAGTTTCACGAATGTGCCGTCGGACTCATCCGACTCGACAACCATCCAGTCCCCCTTGCCCAGTCTGGCATTGGTTCCATAGGAATTGATAATGCCGCCGTTGATGACCGTCGGATCAAAACCACCCGCATCAAGCAGGGCGGCAACGATGGATGTTGTTGTGGTCTTTCCGTGCGTGCCGCCAACGGCCACGCATGACTTGAAACGCATGAGCTCAGCCAGCATTTCCGCCCGGCGCACAATCGGAATATAGCGCGCCCGCGCTTCGACAAGCTCAGGATTGTCCGGCTTTACTGCGGACGAAACCACAACAACTTGTGCGGTACCAATGTTGGATGCCTGATGGCCAATGAAGACCTCAATGCCATTTTTCCGTAAGCGCTCCACATTGTAGTTGTCGCTGAGGTCAGAACCTTGGACTTTGTAGTTGAGCGTCGCCATGACTTCGGCAATTCCACTCATGCCAATGCCTCCAATTCCAATGAAGTGGATGGGTCCGACATCGCGTGGCATTTTCATATCGTCTCAGCCTCCGGTTGCGCCAGTTTTTCCACCAAGTCAGCCAGTCGCTGCGCCGCATCCGGTTTGCCATGGCCAAGGGCGGCCTTCGCAGCCGCCGCCAGCTCACCTTCCTGATAGCGCAATCGCGTCAAAAACGCGGCGAACTCAATAGGTTCCAGTTCGGCTTGCGGCTTTATCCAGCCCCCGCCCGCTTTGGTAAAACTTTCCGCATTCCGCAACTGGTCATTGTCAATGGCATGGGGCAAAGGAACCATGATTGCCGGTCGGCCGATAACCCCAAGCTCCGCAATCGTCGAAGCCCCCGAACGACTGATCACCAGATGGGCTGCGGCAATCCGCTTCGGCATATCCGCAAAGAACGGCTGCAGGTCATATTTTAGGTCCAGTTCTTCATAAGCAAGTTTCAATGCTTTCATATCTTCAGCGCGGCACTGTTGCGAGAGGCGCAGTGTTTTCAGAATTGCGCGCGGCAGTTCAGCAATGACTTTGGGCATGAACTCGGCAAAAAACCGGGCGCCCTGGCTTCCGCCAAAAACCAAAAGATGGAATATCCTGTCCGCGCTGCTAATTTGATAGGGTGCGGCAAGCTGCTCCATCACAACACGGCGCACCGGGTTACCCGTCACAACAACTTTCCTGGCTGCCCTTTTGGGAAGTCCCGCCAGTGCTGGAAATGATGAAGCGACCGCGTCAACAAAATAAGACAGCACACGGTTGGCCCTGCCCATGACCGCATTCTGGTCATGCACACAGGTTGGAATTTTGAGCCAGGATGCGGCGAGAACCGGTGGAAAGGATGGATAACCGCCAAAGCCGACAACAGCAACCGGCCTCAGATTTCCCAGAATTGCCTTGGCTTTTATGAAACCGCTGAGCAGCCGAAAAAGCTTTGACGGCAACAGCCAGGGCTTGGACAGTGACAATGTCGCTGATGGCACAGTATGGGTCCCGTTGGCTGGAAACGCTTTGCCGTAATCGGCCACACGCTCGTCGGTGATCAGGTGAATGACATAGCCGCGAGATAAAAGTTCCTCAGCCAGGGCTTGCGCCGGAAACAAATGTCCGCCCGTTCCTCCTGAGACCAGAACAACAGTCTTTTTCATGCGTTGACCGGCTGCCATGGCGGGTGAACGGCGGACGTGTCAGCTTGCCGCCTGCTTAACGCCAGCACCATGCCCATGGAAAAGGCGACACCCACAAGCGAAGAGCCGCCATAGGAAATCAGCGGCAGCGTCATGCCCTTGGCCGGTAAAAGCGAAACATTCACGCCCATATTGATTATCGCTTGCAATCCAAAAATTATCCCCAATCCACTCAGCGCCAGCGCCGGAAACGGGTCCGGCTCGATCTTGGCGCGTTGCAAAATCCGCATGACGACAAACGCAAATAACAGCATCAGCACGATGCAGGCAATAAAGCCAAATTCTTCCCCCACGACGGCAAATGTGAAGTCCGTGTGGGCGTCAGGCAGAATCTGCTTTGCCTCGCCGCCACCGGGGCCAGTTCCCATCAGCCCGCCATTCTCAAACGCCGACGTCGCCGTATCAACTTGGAAAGTATCTCCCTTGTCCGGATACAAGAACCGGTCAATGCGCGAAGCCACATGCGGTACCAGAGCATAAACTGTCATGACGCCCGCCGCGCAGAGCCCCGCCAATCCAAGAACCACAACCCAGGGTATACCATAGATCAGTAACATCGCGGCGAAAGCCAGAACAACAAGCGCCGTCTGTCCAAAGTCCGGCTGAAAGATCAACAATCCCACAAACACAGCAAACAACAAATACGCGATAAAATTCCCTGGCATGTCGGGCCGTTTCGTATGTTCCGACAGAAACCAAGCCGTCATCACAACAAAACTCGGTTTGGCAATTTCCGACGGTTGAACACCGATAGGCCCCAGATTGATCCAGCGATGGGCACCCTTGATCTCCGGCCCCCAAATCAAGGCCGCGAACATCAAGGCAAGCGACGCGCCAAACATGAGAAAAGCAGCGCGCCGCGTTTGCTTGGGTTCCAGAAATGAAACACCAAGCAAAATGAAAATCGCTGGCACAAGGAATGCAAGCTGATATTTGAAGAAGTGAAACGAATTGAGACCGAGCCGTTCAGCGACAGGCGGACTTGCAGCCATGCTGACCAGCACACCAATGGCCATCAGGATCAGAACGGCGGATAGCAGAAGCCTGTCGACAGTGAACCACCACCTCGCGATGAGACCACGATCACTTCGGGAAACCAGCATCAATGCGCTCCTTCAATAGTCATCTTTATGCCCGGCAACGCCGACACCAGATTCACAAACGCATCACCGCGAACCTCAAAATTCCGGTAGTGGTCAAATGAGGAGCAGGCCGGCGACAGCAGCACAACGGCATTTTTGGCGTCGCGGGCAGAAGCCGCTACAGCCCGATCCAATGTATCACACATTTCATATTCAACTTTGCCAGAAAGTGTCCGTGCAAATTCATCCGCCGCTTCGCCAATGAGATAGGCCTTGGCAACACGTGGAAAAAAGTCTGCCAGCGATTCGATGCCACCGCTCTTGGGCACACCGCCCGCAATCCAGTAAATTCTCTCAAATGATGCCAAAGCCTTTGCCGCTGCATCAGCATTGGTGGCTTTTGAATCATTGACGAATGACACGCTTCCGAGGCGGCCGATTTCCTGCATCCGGTGCACCAGCCCCGGAAAGCTTTGCATGGCCCGCGCAATTTCATCAACACCCAAACCCATTGCCCGCGCAGCCCCATAGGCCATGCAGGCGTTCTGACCATTGTGAACGCCTTTCAGGGCGGGCATTCCACGCAGATCAATGCGGGCCACTTCCTTGCCATTCCGGCGATCAATCAGAATGCTGCGGGCGACAAACACGCCATCATCCAGGGCGTGAACAACCGAAACTTTCCGCACATCGGAATCATTGTCGATGCCGTCTGCAATCGCAGCGCTCCAGGCATCATCAACACCAATCATCGCCGTATCGCCCATCCTCTGTTTGGCAAACATGCGGGCCTTGACCGACGCATAGTTCTCCATCGTGCCATGCCGGTCCAGATGATCAGGGGTCAAATTCGTCAAAATACCCACGTCAGGCCTCAACCCCGGCATCAAATCAATCTGGAAAGACGAGAGTTCAAAAACATAAATCCTGTTTTTGACGGGCGTCCGCATGAGAAAGACCGCCGTGCCGATATTCCCGCCAACATCCACATCGCGCCCGCAAGCCTGAAAAATATGCCCGATCAGCGCCGTTGTCGTCGATTTGCCATTCGTGCCGGTGACCGCCACCATGCGCGCGCCGCTGTCCGCCAACTCCCGCTGGAACACTTCGGTGTCTCCAATAATTTCAATTCCCGCCGCCCGCGCTTTCACAACTGTCCAGTGCGGTTCCGGGTGGGTGAGCGGCACGCCGGGGCTCAAAACCAGACAATTCAATGATTTGAAATCAACTTCGCGCAAATCAGTTGCGGGAAAACTGGCAGACCCCACCGCAGCGGATGAATCATCCCACGCAAGTACCTCGGCTCCACCCAAGCGTAGAGCCTCCCAACATGCCGTACCAGAGCGCGCAAGGCCAAACAGTCCAACCCGCTTGCCTTTGAAAGTCTTTGCCGGAAACATTGGGGCTACCTGAGCTTCAAGGTCGACAGGCCAATGATGGCCAGCACAAAGGCAATGATCCAGAAGCGGATGACAATTGTCGGTTCCTTCCAGCCCTTCTGCTCAAAATGGTGGTGCAGTGGCGCCATGGCGAACACCCGCTTGCCGGTCATCTTGAACGAAACCACCTGCACGATGACAGAAACCGTTTCGAGCACAAACAGCCCGCCAATGATGCCAAGAACCAGTTCATGCTTTACCGCCACCGCAATTGCGCCCAGTGCGCCGCCCAGCGCCAGCGAACCCGTATCGCCCATGAAAATCATCGCGGGTGGCGCATTGAACCACAGAAAACCAAGGCCCGCGCCAACCAGCGCACCACAGATAACCGCAAGCTCACCCGACCCCTTCACAAAGTGCAATTGCAGGTATTCAGAAAAAACCGCATTGCCCACAAGGTAAACTATCAACCCAAAGCTTGCTGCCGCAATCATCACCGGCACAATCGCCAAACCGTCAAGGCCATCAGTGATATTGACAGCATTGCCAGCGCTTACGATCACCAGCACACCGACAATGATAAACAGTGAACCAAACGGAATGAGCACATCCTTGAAAAACGGAACCGCCAATGAACTCGATAGCGGTTTTTCACCGATCCACATAAAACAGGCCACTGCTATTCCCGCAATCACGAACTCGGCGACCAACCGCGCTTTGCCCGAGAACCCTTTGGTCGTGGAACGCGTAACTTTCAGGAAGTCATCATAAAAACCAATGGCCCCAAAACCGAGCGTCACAAACAAAACCGCCCACACATAAAGGTTGCTGAGGTCGGCCCACAGGAAAGTGGCTACAAATACTCCGGACAAAATCATGAGGCCGCCCATGGTGGGTGTGCCCTGCTTTTCAAGAATGTGGCGTTGCGGCCCATCACTGCGAATCGGCTGCCCGCGCCCCTGCTTCACCTTGAGCAAAGCGATTATGCGGGGGCCAAAAACAAAAATGAAAAACAATGCCGTGAGAACCGCGCCGCCAGTGCGCGTGGTTAGATAACGGAACACATTGAGCGCAGAAACATCGTCCGTGAGGCTGATCAGAATAAGATAAAGCATTCCCTAGATGTCCCTCTCCACCGGCGCAAACCGCGCCCTGATTGCCTCAACCAAGGGGCCCATGCGGCTGCCAAGTGAACCTTTGATCATCACAACATCGCCCGCCCTGAAACCACCAAGAAGATTGTCCCGAAGTTCCGCCGAAGTATTGGCATAGGCCCCGCGTCGGTTGGCGGGGGTATTTTCCCAGAGATTCACCATGAGAGGCCCCGCCGCATATAGAACATCGACATTGTGGGCGTCTACAGCCTTGGAAAGCCCCGCATGAAGGCCAGGGCCATGGTCGCCAAGCTCCAGCATGTCGCCCAGAACAGCGATGCGCCGTCCGCCCCTGCCAAGCTTGGCGCGCTCCAGCAAGCTCAAGGCTGCAACCATGGACAAGGGGTTGGCATTGTAGCTTTCATCAATAAGCAGGAATTCTCCACCGTCAATTTCGAGCCGATGCTGAACACCCCGGCCCTTTGGCGCTTCCGCTGCGGCAAGCGCCAAAGCCGCGCGGGCCAAGTCGGCTCCCAATAGCTTCGCAGCCGCAAGCACCGCGAGACTGTTCAGCATCATATGCTCGCCGGGCATGCCCAGCTTATAGACCAGTTTTTCTCCCATCACATCCGCAGTCACACAACTGCAATTGGCGTGATAGGCTATTGCCTGCGCGCGCACATCAGATTTTTCGTGCATGCCAAAACTAAGGATATTTCTTATGCCCGCCGCTTTTGCCGCGCCCGACAACCGCTCAAAAAACGCATTGTCGCGGTTCAATATCGCAATGCCATCTGGTTCAACCCCGCTGAAAATTTCGGCCTTGGCGTCGGCAATTCCCCCAATAGAATCGAAGTTGGCGATATGGACCGGCGCGACATTGGTGATGATCGCCACATGCGGCCTGACCATTCCAACCAGCGGGGTGATCTCGCCTGAATGGTTCATGCCAATTTCAAACACGCCGTAGGCGGTGTCGCGCGGCATTCGCGAAAGCGTTAGCGGAACGCCCCAATGATTGTTGAAAGAGGCTACCGATGCGTGCGTCTTGCCCGACGCCAAAAGGGCCATCCTCAGCATTTCCTTGCTGCTGGTCTTTCCGACGCTTCCAGTCACAGCAACAATCCGGGCATGTGATCGCGCTCGCGAAGCGGTGCCGATCCTCACCAGAGCATCCAGCGGATCATCCGCGACGCGCAGCAGAGGGCCAGCAGCTTTCATCACATCCGTCACACGCGAGACAATTGCAACCCCTGCGCCTTGCGCCAGGGCACGCGGCACAAAGTCGTGAGCGTCGTGATTTTCACCTTTGATGGCAACAAAGATGTCGCCTTGAGAAATCGTGCGCGTGTCAATGGAAACCCCGTTAAGCGGAAGCCTCACATCGCCAACAATTTTTCCGCCGCTTGCCGCGGCCAGGTCTTCAGCAGTCCAAAGTGGTAGATCAGCCATGATAGGCTTCCCCGCGTATGGCCGCGCGCACGGCGTCATGATCACTGAACGGGATCACCGTCTTCCCGATAGTTTGGCCTTCTTCATGACCCTTGCCGGCCACCAGCAAAACATCCCCGGCGGCCAGTCCGTCAACTGCTGTCAAGATCGCCTTTGCCCGGTCGCCAATATCCCTGGCGTCTGGGCAGGTTGCCATGACCTCAGCCCGAATTGCTGCGGCATCCTCCGTGCGCGGATTATCATCTGTAACTATTCTAATGTCAGCGTGCCTAGCAGCTGCGGCACCCATCAATGGCCGCTTGCCCTTGTCGCGGTCTCCTCCAGCGCCAAAGACCACAACCAGTTTTCCATCCGTATAGGGGCGAAGCGCCACAATGGCATTTTCCAAAGCATCAGGTGTGTGGGCATAGTCCACGAAAATCGGGGCGCCGGATTTGCTCTTGCCGACAAGTTCCAGCCGTCCCTTGGCGCCATGAAGTGACTCCAATGAGTGCAGCACCAGCGTCTCTTCACCACCCGTTGCAATCACCAAACCAGCAGCAACCAAAGCATTGGACATTTGAAATTCCCCAACCAGCGGCAGGTAAACTGAATGGCGTTTGCGGGGTGCCTGGATGACCAGTTGCTGGCCAAATCCGTCGCGCGTGGAACTCACAAGCTTGAGGCCAGTTCCCGATTTTCCCACGCTGAATACTTTCAAATCACGTGCCTCAGCCCGCCTGATCGCCTCCATGCCACGGCTTGTATCTGCGTTGATCACAGCGGGCGCGCCAGTCGGCAACAGCTCCTCAAACAGCCGCATCTTCGCGTCAAAATAGTCATCAACCGATTTGTGGTAATCCAGATGATCGCGCGTCAGATTGGTGAAAGCCGCCGCCGAAAATCGAACCCCATCAAGCCGGTACTGCGCAAGCCCATGGCTTGAAGCCTCCAATGCCAGATGTTCAACATGATTTTCAGAAAGCTCAGCCAAGATGCTGTGGAGTTGAACCGGGTCCGGCGTCGTGTGAGCGAGATATCTATGCGCATCAGGAGCAACAAGGCCAACAGTGCCAAGGCTCGCTGCGCGAAACCCCATTGCCTGCCAAATCTCGCGCACAAAGGAAGCAACCGAAGTTTTGCCATTGGTGCCAGTGACGGCCACTGTCAGGTCAGGCTGTTTTCCAAAAAACCGTGCCGCTGCCTTGGCAAAAAGCTGGCGCGGATTTGCGGTTTCGATGACAATGCCAGAACCCGTGTAAGTTCCCGTGCCAGCAATTGCGGCGCAAGCTCCGCGCTCGAAGGCCTGAGTAATGAATTTAGCACCATCGACATGTGTGCCCGGCAACGCCGCAAACAAATATCCAGGCTGAACTTCGCGGCTGTCTGCGGTCAATCCTGAAACCACCAAAGACCCAACCCCGCTGGCCAGCGCCACATCGGGTCCCACCAGTCTGGCCAGAGTCGTAGTCATTTCTTGGCCAACTTCTCAAGTTCTTCCGTCGTGAATTTCGGCGCAACACTCAGCAATGGTGCAATCCGCTCGATGATTTTTCCAGCCGTTGGAACCGCATTCCAGCCCGCTGTTGCAAAACCAAATGTCTCTGGCGTGGCCTTGGGTTCATCCAGCATCACGATAATGGCGTAACGCGGCGCATCCATCGGAAACGCCCCGATGAAAGAGTTTAACAATTTGTCTGGGACATAGCGCCCGTTAACCACCTTTTCTGCCGTGCCGGTCTTGCCGCCAACGCGGTAGCCAACCACATCGGCTTTTGACGCGGTTCCAGCCGTCACATTGAGGCGGAATAGATAACGCATTTTTTCGCTTGTCTCAGGCTTGACAATGCGCTTGGCCAACACCTGCGCTTCCGCCACATCCCGCTTGAGAAATGTGGGCGCGGTCATGACGCCATCATTGAGCAACCCACCAATCACTGAGATTCCTTGCAGAGGCTGTACGGCAAAACCATGGCCGAATGCCGCCGTAGCCGTGGCAAGCCTGCTCCACCGTTTCGGCAGAAGCGGCTTGGCGCTCTCGGGAACCTCCGTCGTGAGCCGGTCAAACAGGCCAACCCGGCGCAAAAATTCCTGATGCCCCTCCAGGCCCACTTCCAACGCCATTTTGGCCGTTCCAATATTGGATGAATTGGTGAAAACCTCAGGCACCGTCAAGACCCGCTTCTGCGCATGGTAATCACTGATCGACGCATTGCCGATCACCAGCGGGTGGGTGGCATCATAGCTGCCGTTGAGATCGGTGACGCCATAATCGAAGGCCATGGCAAATGTCACCGCCTTGATGACCGAGCCAAGCTCAAAAACACCGCTCGTCATCATATTGGCTTGCTGCTTGGTGAATTTCTTGTCTTCCTGATTGGGGTTGAAATCCGGCAGCGAAACCAAAGCCACGATTTCACCCGTTGTGACATCAATTACAATGCCGCCACCAGCGACGGCGCTGAATTTCTTGACCGCTTTCTCGATCTCGTCGGTCAACGCAAACTGCACCCGCGTATCGGTCGAAATCTGAGCCGGGCTTGCCGTTTGGGTGGCCGGGTCAGTCAGCGATGCCGTGTAAAGAGCGCCCTGGTCATCAAGATATTTCTCAATGCCCGCCGTGCCGACGCTGTCGAGGTCCACGTAGCCCACCGTGTGGGCCGCCAGTCTGGCCAGTGGGTAAACCCGTCGTCGTTCATTCACGAACCCAATACCTGGAATTCCCAAATTATAGACCGCGTCGCGCTCCTCCGGGCTGGCCTGCCGCTTGAGCCAGACGAATGCGCGATTCGGCTGCGTCAGTTTTGCTCGCAATACCTTCGCTCCAAGCTCTGGAATGATGGCCGTAATGCTTTCAACCGCCTCCTCCACATCCAGAATCTTTCGCGGGTCCGCGTAAAGCGATGCAACGGCAATATCCGTGGCGATCACCACGCCATTCCGATCGATGATATCTGGCCGTGGAATTCGTGTTTGATGCTCCGCTAGCGCATCCTCAGCGGTTTTAGCAGTCTTGAGAATGGTGAGATTTGCCAATTGCACGGCGATTGCGAAAAAGGCAAAGCAAAAGCCGATGACCACAAGACGAATGCGATTTTGCCCTGCCAGCTTCGCCGGCTCCTTAAATCGATTTTCCAATCCTTCAGTTGCCATTGAGAATTTCACCGATTGGATCTTTGCCTTGCTCATTGAGCATGATGACGGGTTCCGCTGGCACACGGGAGGCAAGCTCGCTCTCCGTCACAAACTGCATGGCCGAAACGGTTTTAAGCTGCAGGTTTTCCTCCGCAAGTTTCTGCAGCCGGGCTGGCCGCGCGAGGCTTGCCCATTCAGCGCTCAGCACTTTGATCATCTCGCGCTCCTCCCGAATGCTCAGTTCTGTTTTCGCAATCCGTCGTTCAAGGCCTCGTGTCGAATGCTCCAGCGAATACAGAACGAAACCTGAGATGAGCACGGCAATGACCAAACAGGCATTGAAAATCTTATGCATCAGCGGTGGCTCTCCTCTATTCCAGGAATTCCGAGATCATAGCGTGAATCTGGCCACGCTGGCGCTCCGGTGCGAACCCCCGCCCGAAGCTTGGCGCTGCGCGATCTTGGGTTGAGATTGGACTCCTCCTCATTGGCTTCCAGATGTCCCTTGAACAGCAACTCAAAGCTCGGCGGCTTCTGCTCAAGGGTTCCCGGCATATGGCGCGAAACTTCCGGAATCTTTCCACACCGCATGGTCAGAAACCGCTTCACGATGCGGTCCTCCAGTGAGTGAAAACTCACCACAACGAGTCTGCCGCCCGCGTCCAAAATCTGTTCCGCCTCTTGCAGCGCATCAACCAGTTCGTCCAATTCCGCGTTGATGTAGATGCGCAGCGCTTGAAACGTGCGCGTAGCCGGATGCGTGCGATCCCTTGCGCGCTGCGGCCCGGTAGCTTTCTCAATGGCTTTCACCAAGTCAAGCGTTGTCAAAATTGGCGCCAAAGCCCGCTGCCCAACAATGGCCTTGGCTATGGCCCGCGAGCGCGGTTCCTCGCCAAACAGGAAAATAACTTTCGCCAGCAACTCCGGCGCCGACTGATTGACCACATCGGCAGCCGATTGCCCGGCCTGGGACATGCGCATATCCAACGGCCCGTCGCGCATGAATGAAAACCCGCGAGCGCCTTGATCAAGTTGCATGGACGAAACACCGACATCCAAAACAACACCCTGGACCTTGCTTAAGCCAAGGCTTGCAAGATGTTCGCCCATGGCGCTGAAGCGGCCTTCAATTATATCCAGCTTTCCGCTAAATTTGGCCGTCATCCCCTGCCCGGCGGCTACAGCGGAAGGATCACGGTCAATTGCTACGACGCGGCAATTTGCGGCTTCCAAAATTGCACGCGTGTACCCGCCCGCCCCAAACGTTCCATCCACATAGATGCCACCGGCCTTGGGCGCAAGCGCCCGCAAAACCTCGCCAAGCATGACGGGAACATGAGACGCCGGGGACTGACCAATTTCTGAGTTCATTGAAGCTGAATATCACGGTGAACAAGTCGTTAACATTTCGCCGACATTGCCCCCGGGAACATTAACAAATAGTTTCAAATTCGACGCTTTTGGCGGCAGAAGTGTCAGTCGGCCTATAAGCCGGGTTCTGTCCCGGCGGTTTCCCGCCTTGGATGGCCATTCATCTGGAACATTCATTGCTGAATGCTTCGCGCGACCTACCCGGGCAGTGAGCCGAAAACAGCCCTGGGCTTTCGCCCATACCACCCCTATTCGATCTTGCTCCCGGTGGGGTTTGCCTGGCCACAATCGTTGCCGACCATGCGGTGCGCTCTTACCGCACCGTTTCACCCTTGCTGCGGACGAGTCCGTTAGCGGTTTGTTTCTGTGGCACTTTCCCTAGGGTCGCCCCCGCCGGGTGTTACCCGGCACCGTATTTCCGTGGAGCCCGGACTTTCCTCCAGCAACACGGCATAACCCGCACCACCAGCGATCGCCCAGCCGTCTGACCCACTTCAGATGCGCGCTGTCCCCCGCCGCGTCAACCCGGGCCTTCGTCAAC
>VFJY01000206.1 GCA_009885825.1 Rhodobiaceae bacterium
ACCATGTGATTTTCTTCAGCAATCCTTCCCAGGATTTGCTGCAGGCTGGCCTGGCCAAGGCCGGACGTGGTTGCCTGAATAAAGAGCTGGTCAATGTTGTCGGCAATGGTCAAGCCGGCCCGCCGATTGCCATTTGCGGATTTCAGCTTTGCCTCAATGAAGCGAAGCTCGGTCTGGGCCTCGGCAAGTGCTGCGGAGTTTGCGCCATGCCAATAGAAGGGCAGCGCCGCAATCACGGCCATGATCACGGCGGCGCCAATCAGAATGGTCAGCCCCCACACACCCCTGGATGATAGCCCTGTTTTGCCGCTGGCTCTGTTCATCGCACCGGGTCTTGCGCTTGAATGGCCGCTGATATGGAAAAGATATCAATATCCAGATTGGTGTCGCGCTGGGTTGCGGAGGCAAAGTTGACATCTGCGAACACATCGGAACTCTCGAGGCTTTCAATAACCGTGGCTGTCTCTGCCCCGCGGCCCGCGATAACCACCTTGCCGCCGCCAAAGTCGATGCTGTTCAGCCATGTTCCATCCGGCACGCGCTTCGTGAGTTCGTTGACCATGCTGACAACTGGAACATTGTCTTTCTTTTGCTCATAGAGCCTGTTTGCTTCTGCGAGTTTGGAATTTGCCGCAGAGTCTCCAGAACCGCCTGTCAAGGCCTGCCGCAGCTCTGCGGTTCGCAGTTCCGTTGAGGACTGCTCAAGATGCGTGGTGATGGCGAGATAGGAACCCAAGGCCGCCGTAGCCAAAGCCACAACCGCCGCGACTGACATGATGGCCGCGACATTGCGGCGGGCAGCCCTGGCGCGGGCAGGGCCCTGGAAGTCGATGTTGATGCCTTTGGGCTCATCAGGATATTCGCTGACGTCGAGATGCGTGATGTGGATGCCAGCGGCACGGAACGGGGCCAGCAGCCCATCGACCGTCTTGCGGCTTATGATGCCGACTTCAAAGCCAATCTGGCCGTTCAGCGGCGCTGGCAATTCACGGTAACCCCACAGAACTTCATGCAATGGCCAGGGCGCCAGGCTTTCCACCTTGTTGCGGATAACGGCGTGGGCAACCTCATGGGCACCCTCTGGAAGTTGAATGAGTTTCACGACTGCCCGGTCGCTGCCAATGCGCAAGCGAACACCCTTGCGCAGGCTTCCCCTGAGGATGCGGGCTATTTGGGCAGGCAATTCGTTTAGGGAACCGTCGAGCTGCGCTGCTGGCCCGCTGTTCTGGCCGCGATAAATTCCGACATGATTTCCGGCGGCAAATACCATGGGGCGGTTGGTGGAAATGTCTTCGGAAGCGCTCGCCAGATCCTCCACGAAGGCCGCAACGCAAGTCCTTATCCAGCCCGTCAAGTCGCCCGCATGATTTAGCAGCTGCCGGGTTGCTGAATTGCTATACTGATTCATCCATTATTCCTGATAATTCGGCCAGTCTACCATGACCATGCGAGAATTTGGAATGGAACATCGCCAGAGTCGTTAATGGCTGCGACCGCCTTCACACGACTGCCGGAAATCAGGCCATCACCTGACACAAGCTTGACTTCTATAATGAAAATTCTGGCTTCATTGACACCCAAAAACAGCGTGTAGCGTTGCAGGATATCCTGCACCGCCGGGGTTTTCCATTGCCTGCGCTGGCGCGCATCAGCAAGGGCCGCGCTTTCTTCAGGTGTCAAGCCGGGGATGGATTGCAAGATCAACTCTGGAGCCGCCATGGGGTTTATTCGCCCGTCCGTGCTGTAGAGGCTCACAAAGGGCAATATCTTCTGGATTGTATTGGGATCGGCGCCGGGCAGGCCATAAAGCTGCGAGGGCGCCACAAAAACTGCTGGCGGCAACGGCTTTTCCGCATTCCCGGCGTTTTCCTTGGGGACCGGGCGCTGGCTTATGATTCTTTCGGTTATTGCAGTGACACTCTCC
>VFJY01000176.1 GCA_009885825.1 Rhodobiaceae bacterium
CGCGTCGCTGTGCATCGGTGGCGGCGAGGCGACGGCCGTCGCCGTCGAGCGGTACGTGTGAGTTTCGGCAATCGGCAAGAGCGGAGTGCGGTTCATGAGATATTGCAAGTCACTGCTGTCCGGTTAACTGACGGTCGGCTGCTCGGAAGTCTGCGGTTCATAAGGCTTTTTGCGCCTTGAAGCGTGGTGTCGATTTCGACTTCCCGCGCGCACTGTCTCCTGGATTTTCCCCGGGAGGCGGCCATGGACACTGGCAGGACGCTGTTTGCGCAGCTGATGGACTTCCTACCGTGGAGTACGTTCGCACGGCTCGTCGTGCGCTACGATGGCGATCTTCGGGTTCGCTCGCTCAACTGCGCGGAGCAGTATCGGGCCATGGCTTTCGCCCAGCTGACCTATCGAGAGAGCCTGCGCGACATCGAGACCTGCCTGTCTGCGCAGACCGCCAAACTCTACCGCATGGGCTTTCGCGAGCCCGTTCGGCGTTCGACGCTTGCCGACGCCAACGAACTCAGAGATTGGCGCATCTACGCCGAGTTCGCCCACCGGCTGATCGCCCAGGCGCGACGGCTGTATGCCGAGGAAGACCTGGGCCTGGACCTGAAGAACACCGTCTATGCGCTGGATTCCACGACCATCGACCTGTGCCTGTCGGTCTTCCCCTGGGCACATTTCCGCACGACCAAGGCAGCGGTGAAGATGCACACCCTGCTCGACTTGCGGGGCAATATTCCCAGCTTCATCCATATCTCGGACGGCAAGCTGCATGACGTGCACGCCCTCGATCTGCTGCTGCCCGAGCCCGGCGCGATCTACGTCATGGATCGCGGTTATGTCGACTTCGCACGGCTCAATGTTCTGCATCAGGCCGGTGCCTTCTTCGTCACGCGGGCCAAGTCCAACATGGATGCGCGGCGGATCTACTCCGCGCCGTCCGACCGCGGCAGCGGCATCATTTGCGACCAGACCATCGCGCTCGCTGGCATTCAGACCAGCCAGCACTATCGCGAACATCTGCGGCGCATCCGATTCAAGGATCCCGAGACGGGCAAGACGCTGGTGTTCCTGACCAACCAGCGCACGCTCCCGGCAGCCACCATCTGCGCCCTCTACAAGAGCCGCTGGCAAGTCGAGTTGTTCTTCAAATGGATCAAGCAGCATCTGCGCATCAAGAAGTTCCTGGGAACGTCCGAGAACGCCGTGAAGACCCAGATCTGGATCGCCGTCTCGGTCTACGTCCTCGTCGCCATCGTCAAGAAGCGCCTCGACCTCGACGCCTCCCTCTACACTTTGCTACAGATCCTCTCGCTCACCCTGTTCGAGAAAATCCCCATTCTACAGGCCCTTTCGCAGGTCCAGCCCGCAACCGAACAGGGCGAGGCTGACAACCAGTTGAATCTGTTTGATAGTTAGCCGGACAGTTGTGATGCAGCGCAGCAAATTTGGCTACGGACGTTGGTGGCTACGGCACACTACAAAGCACACAC
>VFJY01000119.1 GCA_009885825.1 Rhodobiaceae bacterium
CGGCCAAGACCGCAACGCCGCAGGAACTGATGCATGCGCTTTTGCTGGCGCCCGCCGATCTCCTGTGGTTCGGCGGCATCGGCACCTATGTCAAAGCGACGGCCGAGCAGAATGCCGAGGCGGGCGACCGGGCCAATGATGGGCTCCGCGTTGACGCTTCCGAGCTGCGCGTCAAGGTCATCGGCGAAGGCGCCAATCTCGGCCTCACCCAGAAGGCCCGCATCGAGTTCGCCCTGAAGGGCGGGCGCATCAATACCGACGCCATCGACAATTCGGCAGGCGTCAACTCATCCGACATCGAGGTCAATATCAAGATCGGCCTGTCGCGCGCGGAAGCCGCAGGACGTCTCACGCGCGCAGAGCGCGATGTCTTCCTGGCCGCGATGACCGATGAAGTGGCGGGCCTCGTGCTGCGCAACAACTATCTGCAGACCCTGTGCCTCTCGGTTGTGCCCGAACAGGGAACGTCAGAGATCAGCTACGCCATCCAGCTTATGACCCGGCTTGAGCGCGCCGGACTGCTCGACCGGAAACTCGAAGCTCTGCCGGCCGATAGCGTCATCCTCGAGCGTGACATGCGCGGCGGCGGACTGACGCGGCCTGAGCTCGCAGTGCTGCTCGCCTATGCCAAGATTGCGCTCAGGAGCGAGATCGTGGCGAGCGACGTTCCCGATGATCCCTATCTCTCGCGCGAGCTCCGGCGCTATTTCCCCAAGGCCATGCAGGAGCGCTTCGGCGAAGATATCGATAATCACCGCCTGCGCCGCGAGATCATCGCCACCATGCTGGCCAACGGCATGATCAATCGCGGCGGTCCAAGCTTCGTCGCACTGATAGCAGGCGAGACGGCGGCAAAATCCGCCGACATCGCCGCAGCCTTTGCGGTTGCCCGCGACAGTTTCGGTTTTCTCGACATGGCCGGAGAGATTGACGCGCTCGATACGCGCATTCCTGGCAGCGTGCAGAACGGCCTTTATGCCGACCTGCAGCGCCTGCTGCGGGGAGCGACCATCTGGTTCCTGCGCCATGAAAAGCTGGCCGACGGCCTTGAGGATCTGATCTCGCGCTATCGCAAGGGACTCGACGCCGTCGAGGCAGCACTGCCGGATAGCGTGCCGGAGGCTGACCTTGCCGGCATGGCGGCCCACAGCAGCGACCTTGTGAAAGCCGGCGTGCCGGAGCAGACGGCGGCGCGGATCGCCCGCCAGCGCTTCCTGGCGCGCGCCCCCGACGTGGTGAAGATCGCAAGCCAGAGCGGGGCTACTATTCCAGCGGTTGCAGCGGCACTCTACGGTTCAGCTTTCGAACTTGGCATCGAGAGGCTGGTCGAGGAGGGACTGCGCCTCAAGGCGCGTGATGTCCTCGAGCGCCAGGCGATCAACCGGCTGATGGCCCAGCTCTTTGCCACCCACCGCGCCGTCGTCACCCGCATCGTCGCAGGCGAGGGGGGCCTCTCCGGTTGGCGCAGCCGGAATGACGAACGCCTCGCCAATGTGACGGCAACGATCGAAACGATCCTGGCCAGCAAGCCCTTCGACATCGCCCGCCTCGCCGTGGCCCAGGGAACCCTCGCCGATCTGGCGGTGATATAGGGCCGCGTCTTGGCAGCATATGTTTGGCAAAGGGCCCTCATCCGGCCTGTCGGCCACCTTGTAACTTAAATTCTACCGTTTGTGGTATGATGCCGGAAGCGAGATAGAGCGATTGCAATGAACCTCTTGTTAACAACCCAGTCGATAACAACCCAGTCGATAACGACCCAGTCGACGGACTTGATCCAGAACTGCAACTATCACAAAAGTGATAGCTGTGTGCGCCCTAAGTAGTGTTGCCAACCTCAGATCATACGGGCCGAGGCGACGAATAAGTCGGGGCTATTGGGCCGCGATACACTGAAGTTGTTCGCCATCCGACGACGTCCGTATCTGGCCCGCTGGAGACTTCGTGCCCCTGCTGCAGCCAGTCCGCTCATCGTGGCAGAGCTGACATTCAATCTACAATTTACGCTATTTTAGAAAACTGGTCTGCATGCAGAGGCACAGCTGACATGGTTTGACAACTGCACTTGGCCTCATGTTGACCCGTTTGAGACCTCATGGCAAGCTCGCGACTTGTCAGATTATCGGCACATAGCCGACGTTCACACTGCCCCAAGGCA
>VFJY01000091.1 GCA_009885825.1 Rhodobiaceae bacterium
CCGCGCCGCCATGGCATTTCAAGACAAGGAGCAATTTCGCATTCTCTTTCTTGACAGAAAAAACCAGTTGGTGGCCGATGAGGTGCAGCAGGAAGGCACCGTGGATCACACGCCTGTCTACACCCGTGAAGTGGTGAAGCGCGCCCTTGAGCTTTCAGCCTCAGCCATCGTCCTGGTTCACAACCAACCGTCTGGCGACCCCGCCCCGTCAATTGCCGATATCGACATGACGCGCAAGATCATCGACGCCGCCGCCAAGCTGGGGATCGAAGTCCACGATCACATTATCGTCGGTCGTACCGGCCATACGAGCTTCAAGGGTTCAAAACTGATCTGATCTCGGCAAGCGCCTGCGGTGTATCAACATCCACCAACACGCCGCCGGTCTTAAAGTCAACCTCCACCACTTCATCAGACAAGGCGTCCATCAAAAGCCTGCCACCCTGATCGCCCTCGATTGCCTGCAATCCCGGGAAATGTTGCCGCCCCCACAGCACCGGGTTGCCGCGCTTGCCATCATGCACCGGCACACAGATGGTGCGATGCTCACCCACATTGAATGATGAAATGAGCCGGTTGATCGTTTGCGAATTAATCAGCGGCATATCGCCCAGGCAAATCAGCACGGCATCCACATCAGGGGGGAGCGCCGCAAGTCCGCATTTCAACGAGGTCGAAAGTCCGTTGGCAAAGTTTTCATTGTGAACAAAATTGACAGCGAGAGGCTGCAGCGCGGCCTTCACCTGCTCCGCCTCATTGCCTGTCACCACCACAACATGCTGCGCATCGGATTTCTTGATGTTTTCCACGCCATGCCACAACAAGGGTTTGCCATCAAAATCGGCCAGTAGTTTGTTGCTGCCCATGCGCGATGACTTGCCGGCAGCCAGAACAACAGCAGCAATTTTCGGCGCGCGCTGCGGCAAAACCTGTCCTTCACGCGGCGCCGGCCGGCTCGATATTTCAGCCAATAGCCCCCCTGCCCCCATATCCATAATGTCATGGGATGAAACCAGCATTCCGGCCAACACCCGCTGCAATGCCCAGTCAAACCCATTTACCTTGGGCGAACGCGCGCAACTTGGAACACCGATGACGGGGATATCCTGCAGTGAACCCAGCATCATCAAATTCCCAGGGTCAACCGGCATGCCGAGATGAATGACTTCGCCACCAGCAGCGACAAGCCCCATCGGAATGACATCGCCACGATCCACGATGGCAGAAGCGCCAAACAGCAAAATTGGATCGCAACCCGCCGCTTTCAATTTCGCCGCCGCGTTCTTCACAGCCCCGATTGAATGATCACAAATCATCACTTCGGCCAGATCGCTGCCCAACGCGCTGACGCGCTGGCGCATGGCATGTTCGGACTTTTCCAAAAGCGAAGTCTTGCTGCGGGGCAGCCTGGTAATGACAAGGCCAACACGTTTGGCTTTCAAAGCGTCAACCTGCACCAGTGGTTCACCAGCGACGACCGCCAATGCCGCATCCAGCACCTTCCGCGAAACCGCAAAGGGAATAATTTTGACTGTGGCAATCATCTGGCGCTGTTCAACCAGGCTGAAGCAGGCAACCGTCGCAAAAGTTATGCTTTCATGAATGCGGTTGAGCGTGTTCACGCGGGCGCTATCGACCACAACCAAACCATGCACTTGGGAATAAAGATTTGCGCGGCCTGTAAAGGGCTCCTGCGCGCTTACGCCAGCGCCACAAATCCTGGCCGCCAAGGCCCGCGCCGATTCATCTTCCGGAACATCATCGGGCCCAAGCCTCGCCGCAAAAACCTTGGTGACGCCTGACGCTGCCAGAAGCGCCACATCAGCAGCACTCAACACGCGACCCTTTTTGAACACCCCGCCGCTGAGGCCAACCGAGTGGGCCAACACCGCACCCTGAGCGCTGGCAACCGGCATCTCGCCAAATTCCATCTCAGTCACCCAGCCGCAACGTTTTGGTCATTTCAGCCATGATCGATATGGCGATTTCCGCAGCACCCTTGGCGCCGATTGCCAATCCAATTGGCCCGTGAATGCGTGCCAATTGGGCGTCATCGAATCCTTGTGCCCTCAACCGGTCAACACGGGAGCCCTGGGTTTTCTTTGAACCCAATGCGCCAATATAGAAAGCCTCCGATTTCAGCGCCAATGCAAGGGCCGGGTCATCAATCTTGGGATCATGGGTCAGCGCCAAGAACGCCGTCCGGCCATCGAGGCCGAGCTTGGGTAAAATCTCATCGGGCCATTCCACATGGAGCGCAACATCGGGAAACCGCGCACCCGTGGCAAAGGCTCCGCGGGGATCAATCACGCTGATGTCATAGCCAGCCTGCAGCGCCATTGGAATAACACCCTGCGCGATGTGAACGGCTCCGATAATCACCAGCCGAAGCGGCGGATTATAGACATGCACGAATTGATCGCCATGAACACCCGACTGGTCAAACCGGAAAGCCACATCCAGAACACCCGCCAACAGATCATTTCCCGCTCCGGTTCTGGAAATCATCCGCTGCTCGCCGTTGTCTATTCCAGTAATGACGGCAACCGCCCGGCGCTCGGCCCGGGCATTCTGAAGGGCATCAAACAAATCGCGCTTCACTGTCCGAGCGGCTCCACATAAACCCGAATTTTTCCACCGCAGGCCAGTCCAACTTTCCAGGCTGTCTCATCAGCCACTCCAAAGGCCAGAACTTTCGGCTTGCCCGATGCGATGGCATCAAGTGCTTCCGTCACCACCGCACCTTCAACGCAGCCGCCAGAGACAGAACCAATGAAATTCCCCTCTCCATCGATCACCAATTGGCTGCCAACCGGCTGCGGCGCCGATCCCCATGTTTCAATCACGGTAGCCAGGGCAACCTTCCGCCCTTCGTTCAACCATTCCGAAGCCTGATCCAGTATCATCCTAAACTCCACTTCGCCCGGCCAATCCCTTCGCCAAATCCACCAGCGAGTTGAGACTGTGCACGGGGCGAAACTCATCAACATAAGGCATCATGGCACGGATGCCAGCGGCCTTGGCCTCAAACCCATCATAGCGCAAAAGCGGGTTCAACCAAACAATGTGCTTGGCCATCAGGCGCAGCCGTTGCATTTCATGGGTGAGTTGGGTGACGTCATCGCGCTCCAGCCCATCCGTCATCAGCAGCACATCGGCATTGCCAGCCAGCACGCGGCGCGCCCATCTGTAATTGAACTCCTTGAGCGTTATCCCTATCCGCGTGCCCCCGGACCAATCCTTGACAACCCCCGAAACCTTGGAAATGGCCTCGTCGACATCGCGCCGCTTAAGTTCACGCGTTACATTGGTAAGCCGTGTGCCAAACAGAAAAACCGTAACGCCAAGCCGATCGTTCGCCAGCCCATGCAGGAAATGCAGGAACATGCGGCTGTAGTTTGAGCACGAGCCGGAAATATCGCACAATACCACTAGCGGCGGTTCCTTCCATTGCCGCTCCCGCCTCGACAATGCAATCATATGGCCACCTGCCCGCATCGAATTCTGCAAGGTCTGGTGCATATCAATCCGCTCACCCGCAGCAAACGGCTGAAACCGCCTCGTGCGAATTTCACGCCGCTTTAAACGCAGCAATGCAATCGCTTTTTTGGCCAGCGTCTGTTCCGCAAGCGTCATCTGCTCAAAATCCTTGGCGCGCAGTATATCATCGGCCGAGGCGGTGAAGGTCGCATCAACCTCGATGGCACCCGGCTTTTCCTGCCGCTCGTTCTTGGCCTCTACCTTGTCAAAAATGGCTTCCGCCAGCCTTCGAAAGCCAGGATCCCTGTGCTTATCTGCCGCAGCCCGTGTGATTTGCTGGAACATGAGCTTCATGAGCTGTTCCAGCATTTTCGGCTTTTTCCAGAATACATGGAAAGCCTGGTCAAACAGATCCTTGTGCTCGCGCCGCTTCACCAGAATTGCATGCAGCGTCCAATAGAAATCTTCCCGGGTTCGAAGCGAGCCGCTTAAGGCGGCATCAATTGCATCCAGAACCGAAGCAGGCCCCACGGGCAATCCGGCCTCGCGCAGCACCCGGCCAAAATACATGATATTCCGGGCGAGCTTGCCTGAGGGCAAGGCATGCGCCTCACCCATGGGCCATGGTCCTGATCTCGTCCTTGATCTGGCTCAGAATGCGTTTGGCTTCCGAACCTTCCATCCGCACAATGTCATCCTGATACTTGAGCAAAACGCCCAGGGTGTCATTCACCGTCTGCGGATCAAGTGTCACCGTATCAAGCTCATGCAATGCCGAAACCCAATCCAGCGTTTCCGCCACCCCCGGAGACTTGAACAGATCGCCTTGCCGCAAGGCCTGCACAAACGATACCACTTCAAGCGCCAGTGCCGCCGAAGCATCTGGCCGTTTCAACTTTACAATTTCAAGCTCGCGCACGGCACTGGGATAACCAACCCAATGATAGAGGCAGCGCCGCTTCAGCGCATCATGAACTTCGCGGGTGCGGTTTGATGTTATGATGACAATTGGAGGTTCCGCCGCCTTGATCGTGCCCAGTTCCGGAATGGTGATCTGGAAGTCCGACAAGATTTCCAGCAAGTAGGCTTCAAAGGCCGCATCAGTGCGGTCAAGTTCATCAATCAGCAACACCGGCGCCTGCCCGCCCGTTGGCTCCAGCGCTTGCAGCAGTGCCCGTTTGATCAGAAACTTTTCCGCAAAAATATCCTGCCCCATGCGCGTGCGGTCAAGCTCGCCGGACGCTTCGGCCAACCGGATTTCAATCATCTGCGCCGCGTAGTTCCATTCATACACAGCTGAATTTATGTCGAGGCCCTCATAGCATTGCAGCCGGATGAGCTTCCGCCCCAACCCCTCCGCCAGAACCTTGGCAATCTCCGTCTTGCCGACGCCAGCCTCGCCCTCAAGAAAAAGCGGCCGCCCCATCTTGAGCGCCAGAAACACCACAGTCGCCAGGTCACGCCCAGCAACGTAACCGCTGCCTTGCAGGAGAGTGAGAGTATCATCGATGGATTGGGGCGGCTTGGTCATAGGTCCTCGTTCCCCCTTGCCCGTCATTCCGGCGAAAACCGGAATCTGATTGCAGGCGCAATGACAACCAGATTCCGGATTTCGCCGGAATGACGAAGCGGGTGGGTACTTTGCTTGCTTTACTTCGCCGCCGCAACCGCGCGCCGGGCCAGAACACCGATGAGATGCGCGCGATATTCTGCGGTTGCGTGCATGTCACTATTCAGGCCCTTCGCCTTCACCTGAATTCCATTCAGGGCGGAAGCTGCAAAGTCTTTGGAAAGCGCTGCTTCCATATCAGCAATGCGGAACACTTTCGGACCGGCCCCCGTTACTGCAACCCGCACTTTTCCAGCACTGTCCTGCGACACGAAAACTCCGGTCAAGGCATAGCGCGAAGCTGGATTTGGAAACTTCATGTGTGAAGATTTCTTCGGGATCGGGAAACTCACCGCAGTGATGATTTCACCAGCTTTCAAAGCTGTCTGGAACATGCCCGTAAAGAAAGCATCAGCAGCAATTTTCCGCTTGTCGGTAATGATAGTGGCGCCAAGGCCGACACAGGCCGAAGGGTAATCCGCCGCTGGGTCACTATTGGCAATCGAGCCGCCAATGGTTCCCCGGTTGCGCACATGAACGCCGCCGATTTTTCCAGCCATTTCCCAAAGTGCGGGAATGGCTTTTTTGACGGCAGCGGAGGTGGCCACTTCCATGTGGGTTGTGCCGGCTTTGATAACGACAGCCGACTTGCTGACCGCAATTCCGGAGAAACCCTTGATTGCCGACAAGTCAATGATGTCGGTGGGTTTCGCCAGGCCCTGCTTCATGGTGGGCAGCAGCGTGTGACCGCCCGCCATGTAGCTGCCGTCCTTGGATTTTTTCAGAAGCGCTGCCGCTGCATTGACCGTTGCCGGACGATGATAATTGAAGTTTTCCATTTTCTATCTTCCTTAAACTTATTCAGCTGCGCGTTTCATGGGTTGCATGGCCTGCCACACGGTGAGCGGTGTTGCCGGCATCGCAATGTCGCGCACCCCAATCGCATCTGTAATGGCGTTGATCACCGCAGGTGGCGCCGCAATTGCGCCCGCCTCGCCACAGCCCTTCATGCCAAGCGGATTTGACGGGCATTTGGTGACCGTGAAGCCAAGCTTGAAGTTTTCGATATGCGGCATGTTGGCAGCGCGCGGCATGTTGTAATCCATGTACGAGCCCGTCGACAGCTGGCCAGATTCACGGTCATAGTGGGCGCCTTCGATCAGCGCCTGGCCGATGCCCTGGGCAACGCCGCCCTGCACCTGGCCCTCAACGATCATGGGATTGATGATGGTGCCAAAATCATCAACAGCCGTGTAGCTGGCAATCTTGGTGAGCCCCGTATCAGCATCAACTTCCACTTCGCAGATGTGAACACCAGCCGGGAACACGAAATTCGATGGATCATGGAATGAAGTCTCCTTCAAACCAATTTCAATTTCCGAAGAGTTGAACTTGTGGCCAACATAGGAAGCAAGAGCCACTTCGCCAAACGCCATCTTCTTGTCGGTTCCCTTCACCGTGAAGGTGCCATCCTTGAAATCAACGTCGTCAACCGAAGCTTCCATCACCGCAGCGGCAACGCGCTTGGCCTTGGCTTCAATCTTGTCCAAGGCTTTCGAAATGGCCGTCATGCCAACGGCGCCTGAGCGCGAGCCATATGTGCCCATGCCCATTTGCACCTTGTCAGTGTCGCCATGGACAATCGCCACATTGTTGATGTCAACGCCGAGCTTTTCCGAAACCAATTGCGCGAAAGTTGTTTCGTGGCCCTGGCCATGGCTGTGTGAGCCGGTGAGAACTTCAACAGTTCCAACCGCGTTCACGCGAACCTCGGCGGATTCCCATAGTCCAACGCCCGCACCCAGCGAACCGACGGCCGCCGATGGTGCGATGCCGCATGCTTCAATGTAAGCCGAGAAGCCAACGCCGCGAAGCTTGCCGTTCCTGGCGGAGGCAGCTTTTCGCGAGGCAAAGTTCTTGTAGTCCGACAACTCAAGCGCCTTGTCGAGTGCGGCGCCATAATCGCCAGCGTCGTAGCAGAAGATCACCGGAGTCTGATGCGGGAAGCTCGTAATGAAATTTTTCCGGCGGAATTCAACCGGATCCATTTTCAATTCCCTTGCCGCCGTCTCAACAATGCGCTCCAGCAAATACGTGGCCTCAGGGCGACCCGCACCACGATAGGCATCAACTGGCGCCGTGTTGGTATATACCGCATCAACTTCCGCATAGATATTTGGAATGTTGTACTGGCCCGACAGCAGAGTAGCATAGAGATAGGTTGGAACGCACGACGAGAACGTCGAGAGATAAGCGCCCATCGAGGCAATGGTGTGAACCTTGAGGCCAATGATCTTGCCCGCAGCGTCCATTGCCAATTCCGCATGGCTCACATGGTCACGGCCATGAGCATCACTCAGAAAAGCTTCCGAGCGATCCGCCGTCCATTTCACCGGCCTGCCGCCAATCCGCTTGGAAGCCCAAACGCAAGTGACTTCTTCGCCATAGATAAAGATCTTGGAACCAAATCCACCGCCAACATCAGGTGCGATAACCCGCAGCTTGTGCTCTGGCGCCAACCCATGAAATGCTGAAATGACAAGCCGCGCCACATGGGGGTTCTGGCTCGTGGTATAAAGCGTGTAGTGATCAGAGCCCGTATCATATGAGCCAATCGCCGCCCGCGTTTCCATTGCGTTTGGAATGAGGCGATTGTTGATGAGGTCCATCTTGGTAACATGAACCGCCGTCTTGAAGGCCGCATCCGTTGCCGCCTGGTCACCGATCGACCAGTTGTAAACCCGATTGTCGGCGGCGACATCATGAACCTGCGCCTTGGTTTTCATGGCCTGCGCTGCATCCACATTGTGCGGCAGCACGCCGTATGAAACACTCACAGCCTCTGCAGCGGCCCTGGCCTGCGCCCGGGTTTCCGCAATAACCACCGCCACCTGATCGCCCACAAAGCGAACTTTGCCGCTGGCCAGAATGGGGTGCGGGCCGGCCTTCATGGGCGAGCCATCCTTCGAATGGATCAGCCAGCCGCAAATCAGGCCGCCGATTTTGTCTTCTTCAACTTCCTTCGATGTGAACACATCAACCACGCCCGGCATTTTTTTGGCCTTCGCCGTGTTGATGGATTTGATCGTTGCATGGGCATGGGGGCTGCGCACGAAATAAGCATAGGTCTGGTGCGGCAGATTGATGTCGTCGGTGTATTGGCCCTTGCCGGTGATGAACCTTTTGTCTTCCTTGCGCAGCACACGAGCGCCAATTCCTGTATCGGTCATGTTAATAGCCTCCCTTACATTTTTTCTGCGGCGGACTGAACAGCCACGACAATGTTATGGTAACCCGTGCAGCGGCAGATGTTTCCCGAAAGCTCGCGGCGGATAACCTCTTCGCTCACCTTCTTGCCATTGCGCTTGACGATATCGATCGATGCCATGATCATGCCCGGTGTGCAGAAGCCGCACTGCAGACCATGCTGCTCATGGAACGCCTGCTGCATCGGATGCAGCGCGCCGTTCTTGGAAATGCCTTCAATGGTGGTGACATCCGCGCCCTCGCAAGCCACCGCAAGGGTTGTGCAGGATTTGACGGCCTTGCCACCAATGTGAACCACGCAAGCGCCGCACTGGCTGGTGTCGCAACCCACATGGGTTCCCGTCAGGCCCAGATTGGTTCGGATAAAATCAACGAGCAGCGTCCGGCTCTCCACCTCGCCACACACCGCCTTGCCATTAACTTTCATGGAAATTGCCGACATTGTGAATTCCTCCCGGGTCTATTTCTTGTTATGAACCATTCTCATATGAGTTTGGCCCGGTGGTCAAGCATGTTGTGAGGTATGGAAGCTATGATGTTCTTTCGTCCAGTGTTCGCCCTGCTATTCCTGGCCTGTGTTTCCATGGGTGCCGCAGCTGAAACCATTAGCCCCAATGACAAAACCGAATTCCAGCGAATCATTACGGGTCAAATCACCGCGTTTAGGGCCGATGACGGCCCCGCCGCATATGACTTCGCAGCCCCCGTCATAAAAAACTTCTTTCCGTCCCCTGAAATCTTTATGCAGATGGTGAAGCAGGGCTACCCGCAGGTCTACCGCCCGCAATCCTACAATTTCGCTGAAACCCTGCTCGACCCCACAGGCCGCCCCACCCAAAATGTGACCATCATCGGCCCCGACGGAAAAACCTACACCGCCATCTACACCATGGAAAAACAACCCACTGGCGCCTGGCGCATAGCCGGTTGCGCAGTCGTGGAAATTCCGGGCGTTGACGTCTGAGAAACGGGGAATTTAATCCTATTATTGTACTTTACGGACCCAAGGTGCTATTGTTGAGCCGCAGGCCATGAAAAAAGATTGCGGCTCAACAATCTATTTTTACGAGAACGGGCGCGGTTCTTATGCTGGCCGCTTATGGTGATGAAACTGGTATTCATGATGGCGCTCCCGTTGCTATCTGGGGCGGCTTGATTAGGCATTTTGGTGAAAGCTGCTGATCCTGGCACCGCCGGTTATGGCGACACTCAAAGCCCGGTTTGAATTGGCCAAGTGATCGCTGCAGGCTTCCAAGGATTCAGCACCTACAAACGCGTCATCCATAGGAGATCTGCGCAAGGGAAGTGCTTGGATCACAACTCGGATTGCCCAACCCATCGCGCTAAGGTCACTCATCTTGCGTGTGTCCCGACGGATATTTCAATGGAACAGTTCCAGGCCAACGGCAGTTGCTTCACCGCCCCCGATGCAGAGTGATGCGATGCCTTTTTGAGCGCCGCGAGCAATCATCGCGTGGAGCAGCGTCACAACGATGCGCGCACCTGATGCGCCAATTGGGTGGCCCAAGGCGCAGGCACCGCCGTTGACATTGACGATGCTGGCGTCGAGGGCAAGATCGCGGATCGCCGCCATGGCCACAACCGCGAAGGCCTCATTGATCTCATAAAGCTCGACTTCCGACGATTTCCATCCGAGTTTCCCCAAAAGCGTGTTGACCGCACCGATTGGGGCTGTGGTGAACTGTGCCGGTTCGCGCGCATGCCCGGCGTGTCCGGTGATTATTGCGAGCGGAGCAATGCCAATTTTCTCGGCCTCCGATGCGCGCATGAGGACGAGTGCGGCCGCGCCATCGGAAATCGAAGAGGAGTTCGCCGCTGTCACTGTGCCGCCGTCACGAAAGGCAGGGCGCAGTTGCGGGATGCGGTTCACATTGGCTTTGCCCGGTTGCTCGTCGTGGTCAAGAGAAATTCGGGTTCGGCCCGATGGTTCATCGACGGGCACGATTTCATTTTTGAATGCGCCTGAACCGTGTGCGGCAGTTGCACGCTCAAGCGAGCAAATTGCATAGGCGTCCTGGCCAGCACGGGAGAACTGATAAGCTTCGGCTGTATCTTCAGCGTAAGTTCCCATGAGACGGCCGGAGTAAGCGTCCTCCAGCCCATCGGTGAACATATGGTCCCTGACCTCGCCGTGACCGAGCCTGAAACCACCCCGTGCCTTTGGCAGCAAGTAAGGCGCGTTGGTCATGGATTCCATGCCACCCACGATAACGCGGGCGTTGGTGCCAGCGGCGATGCTTTCATGGCCCAAAATCAATGCCTTCATGCCGGAACCACAGACTTTCGACACGGTCGTGGCCGGAACACTTTGCGCAAGGCCCGCTCCAAGCGCTGCTTGCCGTGCTGGGTTCTGTCCTACACCTGCTGGCAACACATTGCCCATGAAAACCTCGTCCACGGCTTCCAGACGGCACTCGCGCAACGCAGCGGAAATAGCGATTGATCCAAGCCTTGGGGCTGACAACCCGGATAGTTCCCCCTGAAAGCTGCCAATCGGTGTGCGCTTTGCCGCCATGATAACGATGGGATCTCTGGTTGTCGTCACGTCGCCCAAGGTGGTCTCCTGTGCAAGAAAAATGCTTCTACACCTTGGCGGGTTTCGTCAGCTTCCCAACGGGCAGCCAGTGCCTCCGCTGTTGCCGACTGTGATATGGCACCCGCGGCAACACGCCGGAATAGCTGCTTGGCATCGGCAATTGCGCCCGGCGCGCAAGCGAGCGCCAAGTCAATCTGCCTTTCCATCGATGCGCCAAGCTCCTGCCGTTCGTGAATCTCAGAAATGAGTCCAATGGATCGCGCCTCCACGGCCCCGAAAGGACAGGCGTTGAGAGCAAAGCGGCGAATATTGGCAAGGCCGATACGGCGCAAGAGAACGGGAGCAATGGTGGCGGGGATAAGGCCCAATTTCGTTTCTGTGAGCGCAAACTTCGCGTCAGGTGCTGCCAGCACGATGTCGCAAACCGCTGCAAGGCCCACACCGCCGCCAAAGGCAGAACCTTCGATGACAGCGATGAGGAGTTTCGGCAATTCGTCGAGGCAGCGCAGCATGGCGGCAAGATGGGAAGCTTCAAGAACGCGCGTTGTGTGGTCGGCGTCAAACTGTTGCCTCATCCATACGAGATCGCCGCCAGCGCAAAAACTCCTGCCGTTGGCGGACAGCACAACGGCCCTGACGCTATTATCGTTCGCCAGCCGCGTCGCGGCGTCGGTGATTTCACGGATCATGGCGGCATTGAGCGCATTATGCTTGTCAGGCCTGTTGAGCACGAGGCGGGCGATGCCGCGCGCATCGGTTTCAAGATGGATGGTTTCATAGGTCTGGATCATGTTTGCCGTCCCAGAATCTGCGCCATGAAATTGGTGGCATCCTGCAATGCTCGCCTGTCAATTCCGGTGGCAAAACCTTTGGCCTCCAGCATCTGCGCGACTTCATGCGTCGCCACGTTGCCTTTTGTGCCGGGCGCAAAAGGACAGCCACCTGCGCCACCAACGGAAGCGTCAAAAATTCTTAAACCCCGGTCTAAACCCGCTTCGATGCATTCGAGCGCCCGGCCGCTGGTGTCGTGGAAGTGTCCGGCAACTCTTGCGGCTGGGATTTCAGCGAGAATGACATCGAGCAACGCGGTGACATCACCCGGCGTCGCAGCCCCGATGGTGTCGCCAAGGGAGATTTCGCGGCAACCCAGGCGGAGGAGCGATACGGCCACGAGGCGCACTGCATCCGGTGCGACCGGGCCCTCATAGGGACATGCAATAGCGCATGACACATAGCCGCGCACAGGAATGCCGCTGACATGAGCGCGCTTGCATACTTGCTCATAAAGAGTGAGGCTTTCGGCAATTGATCGGTTGATGTTTTTGCGGCTGAACGTCTCCGAGGCGGAGGCAAATATTGCGACTTCGTCGGCGCCAGCCTTCAAAGCGTCCTGGTATCCCATTAAATTTGGCGTCAGCGCCGCGTAGACGACACCTCTCTCACGTGTGATGCGGGCGAAAACGTCGATGCCGTCGGCCATCTGCGGCACCCATTTGGGCGATACGAAGCTTGCTGCTTCAATGTAGCTGAGGCCTGTCGCCGACAGGAGATTGATCAGTTGCACCTTGTCTTTGGTCGAAACAAATTGGGCCTCGTTCTGCAATCCGTCGCGCGGGCCTACTTCGCAGATCCTGACGTGGGGATGGTCAGGCATCATCGTCCCCAATGGTGGCGATGATCGCACCTTCCTCAACCTGTTCGCCAGCCGCGACCTTGACCATGGCAATCATCCCGCTGCGCGGTGCGCGCAGCGCGAATTCCATTTTCATTGCTTCAGTCACTGCAATGATGTCGCCTTTGGCCACACGGTCGCCGGGCTTCACGTTGACAATGCTGACCAGTCCAGGCATCGGCGTGATAACCATGCCGTCATTGTCTTCCTCACTGCCATGACTGGCAACGGATTCTGCAATTGCAAATTCGTGAATTGCACCGCCGAAACCAATCGTCACCAAAGCGCCATCATCAAAAAACGCCAGCCGCACAATGCGACCGCCAAACACGAGGCGAACGCTGCCGTTGCCAAAATCCAGCAAAATGAATGATGTCGATATACCCGCGCTGGTCACAGTGAAATTCATGTCTCCAAGGTCGGCGAGGTTGGCTTTTAGGGAGGCGCCATCAACGAGAAATTCAAAGCTTTGCGATTCGCCGTGCCAAAGCCGAAAGTTGGTGAGCGTGTCGAAGGGTGACGAACCTGCTGGCACGGACAAATGGCCGCCGACATGCAACAAGGCGGCGGCGATTGCTTCAATTGGGGTCTCGCCGCCTTTCACCAGCCTATCAATGTTGCGCTCTATGAAGCCCGTATCAATTTCGCCGGTCATGAAGTCGGAATCCTGAACAAGCCGGCTGAGGAAGACGCGATTGGTGCGGAATCCGCCGACCTGTGTTTCAGAAAGCGCTTCAGCCAGCTTGCGCTGGGCAACTGCGCGGGTCGGACCATGGGCGATCAACTTGGCGATCATGGGATCATAATGGGTCGTGAGTGTATCACCTTGGTTGAAACCGGTGTCGATGCGTTGGCCGTCACGCTGCACAAATTGCAGATGCTCCAATTTGCCGGACTGGGGCAGAAAGTTTCTGGCAGGATCCTCGGCATAAAGCCGTGCTTCAATGGCGTGGCCGGAAATTGCAACATCGCCCTGTTGCTTCGGCAGTGGCCCGCCACAGGCAATGCGCAATTGCCATTCAACCATATCAAGGCCGGTGATCATTTCAGTTACGGGATGCTCCACCTGAAGCCGTGTGTTCATTTCCATGAAAAAAAAGGCATTGGGCGAGAGGCCCTTTGAAACATCTACAATGAACTCCACGGTTCCGGCACCAACATAACCCACGGCCCGCGCAGCAGCGATGGCCGCTTTGCCCATGGCGGCGCGTAAATTTGCTGTCATGCCTGGAGCTGGAGCTTCCTCAACCACCTTCTGATGACGCCGTTGCAGCGAGCAGTCACGTTCGAAGAGATGAAGTGTGTTTCCGTGGCCGTCTGCGAAAACCTGAATTTCGATATGCCGCGCCTTGCCCAGAAATTTTTCAAGGAGCACGCGGTCGTTGCCAAATGCGGCGGCTGCCTCGCGACGGGCGCTCTCCAGACTAATTGCAAAATTGTCCGGCTTGTCCACGCGGTGCATGCCCTTGCCGCCGCCGCCCGCCACTGGCTTGATGAGAATGGGAAAACCCATGCGAGCCGCCTCGCGGGCAAGATGTTCCGTGTCCTGATTTTCTCCGTTGTAGCCGGGCAGCACTGGAACGCCAGCCTTCTGCATCAGAATCCGTGCCTGATCCTTGAGGCCCATGGCGCGGATTGCTGCGGCAGGGGGACCGATGAAGACCAGTTTCGCACGCTCCACAGTTTCGACGAAATCGGGATTCTCAGACAGAAAGCCATAACCGGGGTGTATGGCTTCGGCGCCGCTGCGCCTTGCGGCGGCGATGATTGCATCTATATCGAGATAGCTTTCCCTGGCAGGTGGCGGGCCAATTCTGAAGGCTTCTTCAGCCGTCCGGACATGCAAGGCTTGTGCGTCCGCGTCGGAATAGATGGTGACGGTCTTGATCCCCATCCTTTGAGCGGTTCGAGCGATCCGCACCGCGATCTCTCCCCGGTTGGCGATCAGGATTTTGCCAAACATGGGCCTCACATCCGGAACACGCCAAAGCGCGTGGATTCGACGGGCGCATTGACTGTGGCTGCGAGGCTGAGTGCCAGTACGTCGCGGCTGCGCGCCGGATCAACGATGCCGTCATCCCACAAATGCGCTGAAGCATAGAGCGGATGGCTTTGGGCTTCGAATTGGGAGAGTATCGGCGCTTTGACTGCGGCCTCATCCTCTTCTGTGAATTTGCCACCGCGCGCCTCGATGCTTTCTCTTTTGACGGTTGCAAGTACGCCTGCGGCTTGCTCCGCTCCCATCACCGCGATACGCGCATTGGGCCATGTCCAGAGAAAACGCGGGTTATAGGCCCGCCCGCACATGCCGTAATTGCCGGCTCCAAAAGAGGCGCCAATTATCATGGTGATTTTTGCAACAGCAGCCGTTGCAACGGCACTTACCATTTTCGCGCCGTCTTTGGCGATGCCGCCCGCTTCATACTTGCGGCCGATCATGAAGCCGGTGATATTCTGCAGAAATACCAGAGGAATGCCGCGCTGACAGCAAAGCTGAATGAAATGGCTGCCCTTGAGGGCCGATTCGGAAAACAGCACACCTGCGTTGGCGATTATTCCAACGGGCATCCCGTGAATATGGGAAAAGCCGGTTACAAGTGTGGGGCCATAGAGCCTCTTGAACTCGTCAAAGCGCGACCCATCGACAATGCGGGCAATCACTTCGCGCACGTCATAGGATGTGCGGAAATCCGGGGGGACAATCCCAGCAATTTCCGCGGGATCGCAGCGTGGTGGTTCAAATGATTGCGCTATCGGGGTTGAAACCCGCTTAAGGCCAAGATTGGCAACTGCCGCCCGCGCGAGTTGCAGCGCGTGACGGTCATCCACGGCGCTATGATCGGCAACGCCGGATTGGCGGGTATGAAGGTTGCCTCCACCCAGTTCTTCTGCCGTGACAATTTCTCCAGTTGCCGCTTTTACCAACGGTGGACCGCCGAGAAATATGGTGCCTTGGCCCTGAACGATAATTGCTTCATCGGACATGGCGGGAACATAGGCGCCACCTGCCGTGCAGGACCCCATGACAACCGCTATCTGGGCAATGCCCCTGGACGACATTTGCGCCTGATTGAAAAAAATGCGGCCAAAATGGTCGCGGTCGGGGAAAACATCCGACTGGCTAGGCAGATTTGCACCACCCGAGTCCACCAGATAGATACAGGGCAGTGCATTCTCGAAGGCAATCTCCTGGGCGCGGAGGTGTTTCTTTACCGTCAATGGATAATAGGTGCCGCCTTTCACAGTCGCATCGTTGCAAACGATCATGCATTCGCGTCCTGAGACACGGCCAATCCCTGTGATCAATCCGGCGGCGGGAAGGTCATCTTCGTAGACGCGGCGTGCCGCAAACAGTCCGATTTCAAGAAATGGAGAACCAGGATCGAGGAGCGCCGCTATGCGGTCACGCGGCAGGAGCTTGCCACGCGCGGAATGGCGCGTGCGGGCGGCGTCACTGCCTCCTTGCTTGGTGATTGCGGCTATTTTTGAAATTTCGTCCACAAGGGCCCGCATCCGCGCCCTGTTGTCGAGGAACGCCGGCGATTTCGGCGAGATTGCGGATTGGATGACACTCATTGCCGGAATTGCTCAATGCACCATCATGGTGTTCAGCCTATTGTATTACGTTCACACTGTCGAGGGGCAGCCTCGGGCCTTTCCATTGCGCGGTAAAAAGCCGATAATGTTGCCAGAGGTATTGTTCATGCAATTCGATTTGACAGATGAGCAACGCGCGATTCAGGAAACCGCCCGCCGTTTTACCTCGGAAGCCATCACGCCCCATGCTGCCATGTGGGATGAGAAATGCTTCTTTCCGCGCGCCACGGTCAGGGCCGCGGCAGAGTTGGGTTTCGGCGCCATATGCGTTTCAGCAGATCAGGGTGGCTCGGGTCTCGGGCGGCTGGAAGCAGCGCTTATCATGGAAGCCATGGCCCATGGCTGCCCCTCGACCTCAGCTTTTATCTCAATTCACAACATGGCGGGCTGGATGATCGACCGCTTTGGCAGTGCGTCGCTGAAGGCCAAATACCTGCCATCACTCGTCGCTTGCGAAAAGCTCGCGAGCTATTGCCTGACTGAGCCGGGATCAGGTTCGGATGCCGCAGCCTTGAAGACGCGGGCGGTGAAAGAGGGCTCGTCCTATGTCGTCACGGGTTCCAAGGCGTTCATTTCCGGCGGTGGGGAGAATGAAATTTACCTCGTTATGGTCCGCACGGGCCAGGATGGTGCGAAGGGGATTTCATGCCTGGTCATCGAAAAGGGTATGGAAGGTGTTTCCTTCGGAGCACAGGAACGCAAGCTCGGTTGGCATTCGCAGCCCACGGCGCAAGTCAATTTTGCTAACGTGCGCGTGCCGGTCGAAAATCTGCTCGGTGCGGAAGGTCAGGGATTCAGCATCGCCATGCAGGCCCTTGATGGCGGGCGAATTAACATCGCTGCCTGCTCCCTCGGCGGCGCTCAGCGCTGCCTGGATGAAGCGGTGGCATATACCCGGGCGCGCCATCAATTCGGCCAGGCGATCGCCGGGTTCCAAGCCACCCAGTTCACGCTTGCCGACATGGAAACCGGATTGCAGGCAGGTCGCGCGCTGCTTTATCTCGCCGCTGATAAGGTTGCAGTGGGCGCCCCCGACGCAACACGCTTTTCGGCCATGGCCAAGCGCTTTGTAACTGATACCTCTATGCATGCGGCTGACCGCGCCCTGCAGCTCCATGGCGGATATGGCTACCTCAGAGACTTTCCCGTTGAACGCATCTACCGTGATCTTCGCGTGCATTCCATTCTTGAAGGCACAAACGAGATCATGCGAATGATCATCGCACGCGAGATGTTGAGGCAATGACGGAAAATGACGTCATCATTGCCAGCGAAGGAGGCTTGGGGCGCATTACACTCAACCGGCCAAAGGCGCTTCATGCCCTGACACGCGACATGTGCGACATGATCATTGCGGCTGTTCACACGTGGGAGGTCGATCCGGCGATTGCCGCAATAACCATCGACCATAGCGAAGGCCGGGGCTTCTGCGCGGGCGGCGATATTCGCCTGTTGTTTGAAAGTCTCCAGAATGAGGACGGGGCAGCTCTGGATTTTTTTCACGCTGAATATCGCATGAATCATTTGCTGTTCACATTAAGGAAGCCGTCAGTTTGTTTTATGGATGGAATCGTCATGGGCGGAGGTGCGGGGCTCGCCATGCCATGCCGCCACCGGGTTGCCACGGAGTCAACGGCATTTGCCATGCCGGAAACGGGTATTGGTCTCTTTCCCGACGTGGGCGGTGGCTGGTTCCTGTCGCGCCTGCCGGGCCGTATTGGCCAGTGGTTGGCCCTCACCGGGGCGAGGTTAAATGGCGCTGACTGCCTTGCACTCGACTTGGCCACCCATTATCTGCCGCGCGAAGCCCTGTCGGATGTGAAGATGCACATCGGCAAGCACCCAGAAGCACTTGAAAACATTTTACGGGCTGCAAAAGATGAACCGCCGCCCTCGGTCATCGCGCAGCTGCGCGAAAAAATCGACAGGCTGTTTGCGGCAGACCGGATCGAAGACATTGTTGCCGCGCTGGAAGCTGACACTTCGCTCTGGGCTGCGGAACAGTTGGGGGAAATTGCGAAGAAGGCGCCAATCTCCTGCAAGGTGGCGTTGCAACAGCTGGCCAGGGGCCATGGCTACACGCGCTTTTCCGACAATATGATGATGGAATACCGCATCGTGTCACGCCTCATCCGCAAACCGGACTTCATTGAGGGTGTGCGGGCCTTTGTGATTGACAAAGATAACTGTCCACACTGGATGCCGCAGCATTTCGATGAAGTGACAAACGACGAAATTGAAGCAATATTTGCGCCGTTGCCCGAGCACGAAGAATGGACATCACTGGGGAGAGACTGATGACAGAAACACTTCTCGTTGAAACCCATGGGGCCGTATTGCTGATACGCCTTAACCGGCCAGCCGCGCTGAATGCCATCAATGCACAACTGGGCAAGGAATTGCTTGGCACGTTGGCTGCATTTGAGACTGATCCGAAGTTGCGTTGTGCCGTCATAACCGGATCCGAGAAGGTTTTCGCCGCTGGCGCCGATGTCAAGGACATGGTGGGCAAGACCACGGCGGATATGCTGGCGGAAAACTACTTTGCCGAGTTCGATCTGATGTCACGCATCAGAAAACCTGTCATCGCGGCTGTCGCTGGTTTTGCGCTGGGTGGCGGCTGTGAGCTCGCCATGATGTGCGATATTGTGATAGCAGCAGAGAATGCCAAATTCGGCCAGCCGGAAATCACGCTTGGCGTATCACCGGGCATGGGCGGGTCGCAACGGCTCACGAAACTCGTTGGCAAGTCGAAAGCCATGGACATGGTGTTGACCGGACGGATGATGGATGTCGTTGAAGCTGAAAGGGCCGGGATCGTCAGCCGCATCGTGCCGCTCGCAGCACTCGTCGAGGAAGCGCTGGCAGCGGCGCAGAAAATTGCCGGGATGGCGCCGCTCGCCGTTCTTGCAAATAAGGAAATGGTCAATGCCGCAATGGAAATGCCGCTCGCCCAGGGCATCCTGTTCGAGCGGCGGCTGTTTCACAGTCTCTTCGCGTTGGAAGATCGCAGGGAAGGCATGACAGCGTTCATCGAGAAGCGCAAACCAGTGTTTACCGGGAAATGAAATTATCATGGCAACAATCGGTTTCATCGGACTTGGCAACATGGGAACAGGCATGGCGACCAACCTCATCAAGGCCGGACATGCTGTTCAGGCCTTTGATGTGGCAGATGCCGCACTTTCACGGGCAGCGGAAATGGGCGCAACCCGTGCTGCCTCGGTGACTGCAGCCGTCTCGCAGGTGGATGCCGTAATTTCCATGTTGCAGACAGGAGAACAAGTGCGATCTGTTTATGAAGGCGAAGTTTTCGGTGCTGTGCAGCACTCTTGCATTTTGATCGACTGTTCAACCATTGATGTGGCGACTGCCCGCGTTGTAGGAGAAGCAGCTGCCGCACGTGGCATCGACATGGTTGATGCGCCGGTGTCGGGGGGTGTCGCGGGTGCGATTGCGGCGACGCTGACTTTCATGGTGGGAGGAACAGCTCAAAGCTATGTCAAAGCCCAACCCATTTTGGCCAATATGGGAAAGACGGTCATTCATGCGGGGCCGGCGGGGTCTGGCCAGGCCGCAAAAATATGCAACAACATGCTGCTGGGGGCGTCAATGATTGCCACCGCCGAGACTTTCAATCTGGCGATCAAACTGGGCCTTGATCCGCAGGTGTTCTTCGACATCAGCTCGAAGGCTTCAGGTCAATGCTGGTCGATGACGAGTTATTGCCCGGTGCCGGGTCCGGTGCCTTCGGCTCCATCAAACCGCAACTATGATGGCGGCTTCATGACCGCACTCATGCTCAAAGACTTAAAACTTGCAATGGCTGCCGCGCAAGCTGCGGAAACAAGTGTTCCGATGGGCGCGTTGGCCGAAAGTCTCTATCAGAATTTCGCAAATCTTGGTGGTGCGCCCAAAGACTTCTCAGCCATCATCAAGTTCCTTGATGGGGGCTGGCAAAAACCTGACTGATCAGGCCGTTTCATCATGTATTTCACGGCCAACCAACATGCGGCGGATTTCGGATGTTCCGGCGCCGATTTCGTAGAGCTTGGCATCGCGGAGCAGACGGGCCGCTGGATAGTCTTCCATATAGCCGTTGCCGCCCAGCGCCTGAACCGCCTCAAGCGCCATGCCGGTCGCTTGTTCTGCGGCATAGAGAATGCAACCCGCCGCATCCTTTCGCGTGGTCTCGCCCCGGTCACAGGCGCTGGCCACTGCATAGACATAGGCGCGGGTGGCGCTCATGCTTACATACATGTCAGCAAGCTTTCCCTGCATAAGCTGGAATTCGCCGATTGCCTTGCCGAACTGCTTGCGTTGATGAACATAGGGCACGACAACATCGAGACAGGCTGCCATGATGCCGAGAGGTCCCGCAGCGAGCACTGCCCTTTCGAAATCAAGGCCCGACATTAGGACGCGGACTCCTTCACCTTCTTCGCACAAACGGTTTTCGAGCGGTACTTCGCAATTGGAAAAGCCCAGTTCACAGGTATTGGAGCCACGCATGCCAAGCTTGTTCAATTTCGCCGAACGGGAAAATCCCGGCGCATTGCCTTCAACGATAAAAGCGGTGATACCCTTGGCTCCCGCACACGGGTCGGTCTTGGCATAAACGACCAGCGTATCGGCATCAGGTCCATTGGTGATCCACATCTTGCGGCCATCGAGCAGGTAGCGGTCTCCGCGTCTTTCTGCCCGCAGTTTCATGGAAACAACATCGGAGCCCGACTCCGGTTCCGACATGGCGAGCGCACCCACGTGCTCGCCTGTTATGAGCTTCGGCAAATAGCGTTGCTTCTGTTCCGGAGTCCCGTTGCGGCTAATCTGGTTGACGCAGAGATTTGAGTGGGCTGCATAGGATAGGCCGACAGACGCAGAAGCCCGGCTCAATTCCTCAACTGCCACGCAGTGCGCGAGATAGCCCAAACCAAGCCCACCATATGCATCACTGGCAGTAATGCCAAGCAGGCCAAGGTCTCCCATTTCCCTCCAGAGATGCGACGGAAATTGATTGCTTTTGTCAATATCGGCTGCGAGGGGCGCCACGCGCTCGTTGGCAAAGCGGCGCACGGAGTCACGCAAGTTTTCGATATCCTGACCCAGCGCAAAATTCAGACCGCCTTCGTACATCGGCTTCTCCTTGGCGAACCGGAACTATAACTGATCATACGCTGTTTGGCATATTAGACAAATCCGTAGTAGCATGGCCTTGACAGCAGCGAGCAAATCAGTCCGATGAAACGAGGTCCTGCACTTCATCTGCATATTCCCGAATCGCGCTTCAGGCCAAGCGACGTGCCGGATTTTGGATATCTGCAATTGCCGAAGGCGGGTGACGCAAAGCGCCCGGACCCTGGCGTTATGGCTGCAGCCACCCATGATCTTGCTTACGGTCTGGTGCGCGTGATTGATGATCAAGGTGCAGCGGTTGGCGCGTGGGATCCGAAGCTTGATGCCGAAACACTGCGCCGGGGATTGCGCGTGATGTTGCTGACGCGGATTTTCGATGACCGCATGTTCAAGGCACAGCGCCAAGGGAAGACGCCGTTTTACATGAAATGCACAGGCGAAGAGGCGGTGGCGGTGGCGCAAGGGCTGGTGCTCAATCGCGATGACATGTGTTTTGCGTCCTACCGTCAGCAGGGTCTGCTCATTGCGCGCGATTGGCCAATCTTCGATCTCATGTGCCAGATATATTCGAATTCGGATGACCGCTTGAAAGGGCGACAGCTGCCAGTTCTTTATTCGGTGCGTGAAGCGGGCTTCTTCTCGCTCTCAGGCAATCTCGGAACGCAATTTCCGCAGGCCGTGGGCTGGGCCATGGCGTCCGCCTACAAACGCGACACCAAAATCGCCGCCGCATGGATCGGCGAGGGAGCGTCGGCAGAGGGCGATTTTCATCACGCGCTGACTTTCGCCGCCGTCTATCATGCGCCGGTCATTCTCAATCTGGTCAACAACCAGTGGGCCATCTCGTCAAGCCAGGATGTTGCCGGTGGGGAGGAAACAACATTTGCCTCTCGTGCCATCGGTTTTGGCATTCCCGGCATCCGCGTCGACGGCAATGATTTTCTGGCCGTTCACGCCGTGACGAGCTGGGCCGCCGAGCGGGCGCGGACAAATCGCGGTCCCACCCTCATTGAGCATTTCACTTACCGCGCAGCCCCCCATTCAACCAGCGACGATCCGGGCCGTTACCGACCCGGCGACGAACACAAGTACTGGCCACTTGGTGACCCAATCCTGCGGCTCAAAGCCCATCTCGAGCACATCGGCGAATGGGACGAGAAGCGCCACATTGCACTAACGGCGGAAATTGAAGCGCACGTCGATGCGGCCAATAGAAAGGCCCAGCAGCTCGGTGTCCATGGCGGCGGACCTTATCACGATTCCAGCACCATGTTCGAGGATGTCTACAAGGACATGCCATGGCATCTGCGCGAACAACAGGCCGAGCTAAAGCGCTTCACGGCAGGAAAGGCAAAGCCATGACCGCAATGAACATGGTGCAAGCGCTCAATTCGGCAATGGATGTGATGCTCGATCGTGATTCCAATGTGTTGATTTTTGGCGAGGACGTCGGCTTCTTCGGGGGAGTTTTTCGCGTCACTGACGGATTGCAGCGGCGCTACGGCGAACAGCGCGTGTTCGATGCGCCGATTGCAGAAGGGGGGCAGATCGCCGTGGCGATCGGCATGGGCGCTTATGGATTGCGCCCCGTGGTGGAGTGCCAGTTCGCGGATTACATCTACCCCGCCTTTGATCAGCTTGTTTCAGAAGCGGCGCGCCTGCGCTATCGCTCTGCGGGAGAGTTCAATGCGCCGATTACCGTGCGGGCGCCCTATGGCGGCGGCATCTTCGGCGGGCAGACCCATAGCCAAAGCCCGGAAGGCCTGTTTACCCATGTTTGCGGCCTCAAAACCGTAATTCCCTCGAATCCCTACGATGCCAAGGGGTTGCTGATCAGCGCGATCGAGGATGACGATCCGGTGCTGTTCTTCGAACCAAAGCGGCTTTATGCAGGGCCATTTGACGGTCATTACGAAAAGCCGGTCGAGACGTGGGCCAAACACGCAGCCGGTGAAGTTCCGATCGGGCACTATTCAATTCCACTTGGCAAGGCGGCAGTGGTGCGCGCAGGCGAGGCGCTGACTATTCTGGCCTATGGCACCATGGTGCATGTGGCGCTTGCAGCCACAGTGGCAACGGGTGTCGATGCAGAAATTCTCGACCTGCGAACGCTGATGCCGATCGATATCGAGGCTATTACGATGTCAGTTGAGAAAACCGGGCGGTGCCTGATTGTGCATGAGGCAACGCGGACCAGCGGTTATGGCGCTGAGCTTTCTGCTCTCGTGCAGGAACGCTGCTTCTATCACCTGGAAGCCCCTATCCTGCGCGTGACGGGATGGGACACGCCCTATCCGCGTGAGTTCGAGTGGGAATATTTCCCAGGACCACTCAGGGTGGCGGAAGCAATCAGCAAGATCATGGCAGGTTGAGAAGTCATGGGTCGCTTTGTGTTCAAGTTGCCTGATGTGGGCGAAGGCACCGCTGAAGCCGAAATCGTCAAATGGCATGTGGCAATCGGTGAAGAGATTCACGAAGAGCAACCGCTGGTTGATATCATGACGGACAAGGCCACGGTCGAGGTTGCCTCTCCCGTGTCGGGCCGCATCTTGTCGCGCAATGGAGACGTGGGTGCTAAGGTCGCCGTGGGCTCCGAGCTTGTTGTGTTTGAGGTTGCGGGTGGTGAAACTGCGCCACGGCAAGATGCACCCAAGGCTGAGCCGGCAAGCCTTTCCATAAAAAGTGAAGCGCCAGGCAAAGCCCTGGCCTCGCCTGCTGTACGCGCCCGCGCCAGGTCACTTGGAATTGATCTTGCCACTGTCGCGGCAACTGGTCCCGGCGGCCGCATCCAGCACGCCGACCTCGACGCAATTCTGCTTTTGCGGCAGGCTTCAGCTCCTGCGCCAGTGAAGCCTGTAATGGGCACAGCCGAAGACGGAATCGAAGATGTTAAAATTTTTGGCCTGCGAAGGCGCATTGCCGAGCGCATGCAGGACGCCAAGCGGAGGATCCCGCATTTTGCCTATGTCGAGGAAGTCGACGTGACGGAACTCGAGGATCTGCGTCGCGACCTCAACGCCGCGCAGGACAGTCGCGGCCGTGTTACGCTGTTGCCATTCGTGATCCGCGCGCTGGTCAAAAGCATCGAAGACCATCCAGGTGTCAACGCCCATTTCGACGACGAACAGGGTGTCATTCGCCGGTTCAAATCTGTTCATGCTGGTATCGCCACCCAGACAGAGCGTGGCCTGCTCGTGCCAGTGATCCGCCATGCCGAAAGGAAGGACATTTGGCAGTTAGCGGCTGAAATCAGTCGGCTCAGCGAAGCATCACGGTCCGGCAAAGCCCTTCGCGAAGACTTAGTTGGCTCGACAATCACAGTAACCAGCCTCGGGGCACTCGGCGGTATTTTTGCAACACCGATCATCAATCCGCCGGAAGTGGCCGTCATCGGGGTCAACAAAATTGAACATCGGCCAGTCGTGCGCGACGGCGCCATCGTCATTCGAAAGATGATGAACTTGTCTTCATCGTATGATCACCGTATAGTCGATGGGTATGATGCCGCAGCATTCATTAAATCAGTGAAGACGTGTCTCGAGACACCTGCAGCTCTCATGTCGGCACCGGCGTCATCGGTTGGTTCTTAAGCCCGTGCCAGCATCGAAATAGGCTCATCTATTGCATCGTTCTTCGCGCATCGTCGGCATTGCCACGTTCAGAAGTCAGAAGATGTATTCGGCCTTCCCGTAATTTTGGACTGATTTACCGTATTGACGACGAAACAGACAAGCGTTGTCTTCGTTTGCGCTTCGACAGTAAACGGACAAATCGCGTAGCCTGATAGTTCGATGATAGTTAGATCGCTAGGATCCGTCTAACAGCATCGGCGTGCCGCTCGAATTCTAGAGCGTCGCGCTGTCTGTTTGAATCGAAATGGGATTCGCGAATCAGTTGAAATGTGATTCAAGGTTTGCGGAGGTGATTTGCCATGCCGCACCCTTTGTCGAACGACCTGCGTGAGCGTGTTGTTGCGTTTGTCGAGGCCGGAAATTCTCGCAATGAGGCCGCCCGGCACTTTGACACGTCGGTGTCCTTTGCCGTGAACCTGATGGCGCTGTTGCGCGAAACGGGTTCGGTTGAGCCGCGTCCGGTTGGCGGCAAGAGGCATGGCAAGCTTGACCCGGCCGAGGCGTTCCTGCTGGCTTTTGTCGCGTGCGCGCCTGACGTGAGCATGCCTGAGCTTGCCGCTGCGCTGCTTGCGGAGAAGGGCCTCAAGGCCACCCCGCAATCGTTGTCGCGCTGGCTGATCAAGAAGGGCTTCAGCTTCAAAAAAAACACTTCGGGCCAGCGAACAAGACCGGCCTGAACTGGCCAAGGCCCGGGCCGAATGGAGAGAAAGCCGCCAGCCCATCATGCGCCGCGAGCGCCACCGGCTGATCTTCATTGATGAAACCGGCACAACCACGAAGATGACCCGGCTGCG
>VFJY01000061.1 GCA_009885825.1 Rhodobiaceae bacterium
CACTAAAGGGGATCAAAAAAACGCTATAGGAGAAGAAGAGTTCCTAGGAGGAGAAGCGATCACATCAGGAAGCAATCGTCAGCCGCCTAGCAGCCTGTTGAAAAACATGAAAATCGCTGACCGGGACAGATCGCGGGGATCGATCCAAGAAATGTTCGGATAACTCCGTAAAAAGCGACGAGCCGGCTGAAGAGATGTCTTGCAAGGCAGGAAAGCCAGCGGCAGGCCGCCATCAGGCGTGCCTGCGAGGCCGCCATCGCCTGTTTGGGCGTTCCTATCCCGAAGAGCGAGCGCATCAGCAGGCTCAAGTTATAGGTCATCGCCGCGACCATGTGCCGCTTGGTCAGCTTTTCGCAGCCGCGCAACGTCGCCCGCCTCAGCCCGCCCTGGTCGAGCATGTGGCAGAAGCCGCGTTCCAGGTGTTCGCCCCGCTTTCTTAGTAGCGCCTTGCCGCTCGCGCTCCGTACCGACCGCTTCGCATAGGTCAATGCCGCCCGTTGCTCCTTGCTTGCATTCTCAGGTTTGCGCCTCCCGGCTTGCGGGTCGCCAATCACCGTGCGCACGCCGCAAGCTTGTAATTGGCTGACTTGTTCGATGGCAAAGTACCCTTCGTCCGCGCACAGTTCGCTGCCAAGCTTCTCGACGGGCTCCCCGGGCAAGGCCTCGCCCAGCATGACCACCGCTTCCTTGACCCGTTCGCACAGGCTTTCATCGTTGTCCGCCGCGTCGCCGGGGCGCACTTCCACCCGCACAATGGCGCCGCTTTCCAGATCCGTGACGTGCTCAGGCTTGTAAGTCATGTCCGTGGCTCCGTCCTTGGTCCGCCCCACCTTCGCCTCCGGGTCGTGCGGGTTCTGCCAGTCCTGGTTGCTCGTCTTGCGGCCCTCGCGCTTCTTGTCAAAGCGCCGCACCGCCTTGGTGTCCGCCGGGTCGATGCCCGCCTCCGCCGCCAGCCGCCGCACATAGTCCCAGTAACTCTCCTCGGTGTTGCGATGCTCCAGCGCCCGCAGGCTCGCATTGGCCTCCATCACGCTGCTGTCGATGCCCAGCTTGCGCCCCCGCAGCAGCCCGTGCGCGTGCAGCGCCGCCAGCAACACCATGTGGATGGCCTCCAGTTGCCCCACATCCAGCCGGTCCCGGATCACCGTGAAGCTGCTCTGGTCGGGCGTCGCCTCCCCCAGCGAGTAACCCAGAAAGCCTCGCGCGCTCAGGCTATCCTCGCACCGCGCGGCAATCGCACGCTGCCCGGGCAGGTTCTCAAAGAATCCGATCATCAGCATCTTTAGATACACCACCGGGTCGATGCCGGGCCGCCCGCCCCGCGAAGGGTCGGCATAAGCCGGTTCGCAGATCGCCCAGACCTGCCGGGCAAAGTCCATCTTCTCCAGCGTGGCGTTGAGCTTGCGGTAGAATGCCGACGGCGCCGCCGCCGGCAACTTATCGGCTGCCACCCAGAACTCGTCTTGTTTCTCACTGCGTTCTCGTCGTTCGAACATGCGCAGAAAGATCGACCCCGCACTTGTCTCTTAGGGTTTTTCAACAGACTGCTAGGCGGAGGTGCATGCGCTGAGGGATTTGGAACTTCTGCCGTAGAAGCAGGGCAAACCATATTCGGGGACCTCAGTGATACCGCCGAAACTTGACTAGAACACACGGGTACAGCCGACCGTTGAATGGCGCACATACAGGTTGCCCCGCCGGAAAACTCGCTTGCGCGAAGGATCGTGCTTAAGAATTCCAAGCACTGCAGAAAGATTCTCATTATGCTGCATTTGCAAATCGTCCTGAAAAGATCTTGCCGACAGGTTTACAGATGTGAAGCCTAGTGAAGATGTTTCGGAAATCCAAATACTGCTTCCCGATTGCCAGATGGCCAGTCCCGACGGCACCTCGATGGGGGCTGGCAGACGGATTTTTTCCACGAATGAATGGTATCTGAACGCTGATCCGCCTTTCTTAATGTCTAGCTCAAATAGTAACGCGGGTTTCGAGAAGTTCCCTCCGATTTCCTCACGAATAGACTCTGCGGACTTGCCTGTGAGTGGCGTCCAAAAGAATGAAGCACCGGGCAGGATGTCCATCCTGATTGACGGTTACAACCTCGGTCTTGATCACGGCACTGGAGTCGCCACGTACGGGCGCAATTTGTGTCGGGTGATCAAGTCCCTCGGGGGAGAGGTCGGAGTCCTCTACGGTCGCAAGTCTGCGCGGGGTGACACCCAGTTGCTTAGTGAAATCGCCTTTATCGACTCGCAAGAGAAGCCGAAGCGCCACGTTTTCACATGGGCGAAAATTCTGCGGGACAGCATGACTGCACCGTTTGGATGTGACGTTGACCAAGTTCCGATCTCCGGAAGTGTCATATTTGAATCTCTCAAGAACCGATTGCCCGAGGTTGATACGGTATGGAATAGCTCAGACGTATTTCGTCGTTGCCACCGCTCGTTCCGACGGTTCGGCAATTTTGGTCGAGTAAGGATTCGGGGAGTTGATATCGCGCATTGGACCTATCCGCTGCCTATTTACGCCCAAGGCGCACAAAATATTTATACCTTGCATGACCTCGTGCCTCTGAGATTGCCGCAAACCACATTGGATAACAAGCGTGACTATTTTAATCTCTGCAAGCGCCTGGTTGATAAGGCAGATCATATCGTCACTGTCTCGGAGAATTCCCGGAAGGATATCATCAGTCTTTTGGGCGCAGATCCCGCTAAAGTAACAAACACCTACCAGTCGGTGGCTTTTCCGGACAGCCTTCTGAGCAAGCCGGAATCCATCGTGAGAAAGGAGCTTTTGGGTATGTTTAATCTCGATAATAAGGGGTACTTCTTATTTTACGGTGCGGTGGAACCTAAGAAAAACCTTTCCCGATTGATTGAGGCATACTTGGGGAGCGCAGTAGCTACACCTTTAGTTATCGTCGGCGCGCCGGGATGGGACTCCAAAGAGGAACTTCGTTTGCTCGAAATGCTCAAGACATTTCCTTGCAGGAATCGGGTCATACAGATTGAGTATCTTCCTCTTTCGATGTTGGTGACCGTGATTCGCGGAGCTAAGGCCACCTTGTTTCCCTCGCTCTACGAGGGCTTCGGTTTGCCCTTGGTGGAATCCATGTTACTCGGAACTGCGGTGCTCGCATC
>VFJY01000023.1 GCA_009885825.1 Rhodobiaceae bacterium
GATGTTTACTTCGGGCGAGGACAAAGCATTTTACAACAACGTGAAAGGATCAAACACCAGACATTCAAAACCAGACGCTTGCATCACAGCAAGCAAGCCGCTTAAAATGAAACCCAAGATGCGCCAGATCCTCCATTCAATCAGGCAGCATAAAGTCCATATTTATCTGACGACGGACAGCCGGCTCCGACCGTGGCGGAGAACGTGCCGCCGTCATGTACTCGCTGATCGTCACCGCAAAGCTCAATGGCATCGATCCGCAAGCTTGGCTCGCCGACGTCCTCGCCCGCATTGCCGATCACCGCAACACCCACATTCACGAATTGCTTCCCTGGAACTGGAAGGCGCAATCTGCAAGACTGGCGGCATGAGCCCGTCCCGAAGGATTGCCGCAGCCGACAGCGTCAATGAGATCGCAACAGTCCGTATCGAATTGCGGGGCACTGATCCCTTGATCTGGCGCGAGGTCGAGGTGCCGACCTCGATCACGTTGAAAGTGCTGCATGACATCATCCAGTCCGTCATGGGCTGGTTCGATTACCATCTCTGGGAGTTCACCATCGGAAAGGAGAGATACGGCCTGCCGATGGATGAGGACTGGGGAACGGCGCCACGCGAGGAGGCGAGCAAGGTGCGACTGCGCGACGTCCTGAATCCGCGCAAAACCACGATCGACTACCTCTACGACTTTGGCGACAGCTGGGAGCATCGGCTGACTGTCACCGGTGTCCGCGCCGGAAGCCCTGGCACCTCCTATCCGCGCTATATCGGCGGCGAACGAAACGCCCCGCCCGAAGGCTGCGGCGGCATTCCGGGTTTCTATGAAATGCTGGAAGCGCTCGCCGAGCCCGGCCATCCAAATCACGCAGACGTCATCGTGTGGGCCGATGACTACGACCCTGACGCCATCGACGAACTGCCGATCAAATACGCGCTCTCCCGCATCGCAAACCGTCGAAATTCTGCCAAGCTCCGGCTGGCCAAGAAAAACTAGGCAGGCGCCATCGCCTGATTGTTCAAAGGACTCCCGCGGCCCTCATCGGATGCGTACCAATTAACGGACGTCGCGGGCTGAATGTCAGCTTTGCGATGATGAGCGGACAAATTGCAATCACTTGACGACTTCTCCAACGGGCCATGAGCAGAAATCGCGGCAGTGATTGAGGATCGCAAGGGTCTCTTGGCGCATTGAACTTTATCCCCGCGTCGGCTTCATCGTCACCAACCTGTCCAGACCGCCTGAGAACATTGTCGCCTTCTACAACATGCGCGGCACTTGCGAGCAGTGGATCAAGGAGGGCAAAGGCGCGATCCAGTGGACACGGCTGTCATGCCGGTTGTTCTCAGCCAATGCTGTTCGGCTTCCCAACTACATTGAACATCAGGACTATCGGCATATCCTGGGGGTCATAGCCAACCGTGTTGGCGAGTGGACCACGTTGGGTAATTTCGCACACTGGTGCTTTCCTATTCCCTTGATTGCCGGTCCTACTGGAAGGCCTGAGTTTGACGCCTGCCTGTTACTGAAGTTTAACATTGTGCGCCCGCTCAGGTGGCTTGGGTTAATGGAGGAAGCAGATGCGCCGCACCGGACGCCCATTGAACAGAGGCGCATAAGAAAAACGGCCTTGTTTGACCAATTCCTGCACTTTGCAGACTACAGTTCTCCCAAGGTTTATCATTAGGCTGAAGTTGCCCCTGATGCGAGAATACGCATGTCAACATTGAAAACCTGTCAGCCTTGGCGTTAATCACACCCTAACCAGCCACAGCAGCCTTCCGCCTGCCGAGGAAGCTCATGGCGCTGACGTCCGCTATCCGAGGCACAACGGAAATGGCGCTGGCGTCGGCTGACTTCTCAGTTTGACCCTGAGCGGCCATCGTACAGCATTGGATAAGCCTTAAAACTGTTAATTCATTTCAACTCATCCAGTTTCCGCCATCAACATTGAGTGTCTGGCCCACAATGTAGTCGCTGTCGGTGCTCGCAAGGAAAACAGCAGCCCCCACGATATCCTGCGGCACGCCCATGCGGCCGAATGGGACTGCTTCGCCGACCAACCGCTTCTTCTCGCCGGGCGGGCGGTTCTCATATTTGGCAAACAGAGCGTCGACCTGGTCCCACATGGGCGTGTCGATCACTCCTGGAGCGATTGCATTGACATTGATTCGTTGCCTGATCAGTTCGTGGGCCATGCTCTGCGTCAGGCTGATGACCGCCGCCTTTGTAGCGCAATAGACCGCAACGCGCGCCTCGCCGCGCCGTCCCGCCTGGCTGGAGAAGTTGATGATCTTTCCGCCCTTTCCGGCAGCCACCATTTGCGCGGCGATGGCTTGGGTGGTGAACAGCAAGCCCCTGACGTTGACGTCAAACTGTTCGTCGAAGTGCTCTTCAGAAATTTCCGAAAGGGGAGCCATGTTGAAAATGGCGGCGCCATTCACAAGGATGTTTGCCGAACCCACTTTTTCGGCGATGACGCGGGCCATGTCTTCGATCGAGCTGCGTTTGCTCACATCGACCGCCACCGCTACGGCGTCAAGGCCTATGGCCTTGGCCGTCTCCTTTGCTTCATCGAGATGCAGGTCGGCAACGACGACGCGCGCACCTTCTTTCGCGTAACTTTCCGCGATAGCGCGGCCGATCCCGCGCGCGCCGCCAGTTATGACTGCAATTTTTCCTTGAAGCCTCATCGCATTTCCTCGCCAATCATATTGACAGTTCAAGCTGTTCTATGCATAGCTATGCATAGGCCGAAGCGGCTCGTCAACGTGCGAAATTCTTTGTGAGTATGTTGCTGCGCCGCACAATACAAAAATCAAATCAATGGATGCCGGCGGCCCCGCCATCTCAGTTCGGGAGGACTCTTTCAAATGATCAAGAAAATAATCACGCGTGGACTTAACCGGCCGATTGCGCGCCGGAGCTTTCTGAGAGGTGCCGCGGCGTTTGGCGTTGCCGGTGCGTTTCCAGCCATCATCACGCGCCGCGCCTATGCCGCCGATGCGCCAACCGTCGTCAATTCAATCCGCTCCCTGTCAAATCCCTATCATGCAACCTGGAACAAGGGCGGCGCTGCTTTCGCCAAGGCGGTGGGTGCTGAATATGTAACGCTCGTGACCGAAGGCAACAGCGAGAAAGGCATTGCCGACATCAAGGCGATTCTCGCCAAAACCGGCGGCAACTGCGTTATTAACGTAGACCCCAACGACAGCCCCGATGCGCGCCCCATTGTGGAAGCTTGCAAGGCTGCCGGTGCCTATGTGGTGACCCAATGGAACAAGCCCAACGACTTGCATCCGTGGGACCATGATCCGAACTACGTTGCCCACATTTCCTTCAGCGGTGTGCCGTACGGCAAAGCCATGGCAGAGGCGCTGATCAAGGCGATGGGTGGCAAAGGTGGCATCGTGGCGTTGGGAGGCATCGAATCAAACGTGCCTGCCATCGAACGTAAGGCCGGCCTGATGCAGGCACTTAAAGATAATCCTGGAGTTGAACTTCTCGATATGCAGGTGGCCAATTGGTCGGCCACGGAAGCGCTTGAGAAGACAAATGCCTGGCTCACGCAGTTCGGCGACAAGATTGGCGGCATCTGGGCCGCCAATGATGACATGGCGCTTGCCGCCGTCGAAGCCTTGCGAGCCGATGGCCGCGCCAGCAAGGTTCCGGTGACCGGCATTGACGGCATTCAGCTCGCCGTCGAAGCCGTTCTCAAGGGCGAGATGGCAGGCACCGTTGCTTGGGATCCGTTCTGGCAGGGCGGCATGGGCTTGGCCATTGGCTATAATGCCAAGACCGGCAAGTTCGATCCCGCAAAGGAGCCCAAGGAGCACCGGGAGTTCTACGGCACAGGTGTCACCATCACCTCCGAGAATGCCCAGGCGTTTTACGACTCCAACATCAAGGCCGAGCCAACACTCGACTGGAATGACATCTGGGGCCGTGCCAGCGGGCAAATCCAGTACAGCTAAACTCAGAAAAAGGGGCGCGCGCTTAAATCCGGCGCGCGCTCTGGTTTTTTCGGCATACGAAGTGCCGCTGAAGTCAGCGGCTCCCTTTCCCGTGAATAGAATTGTGAGAGCACGTTGAGCATGACGGCAACGCCAGAAGAACTCGCCAGTCCGCAACCCCGGCGCGCCCGGCGCTGGCGCGTGGCGTCCTGGGCGCCTGTCATGGTGCTTGTTCTCCTCTGCATTATCATTACCTTCATCAATCCCAATTTTATGACGTTCGGCAATCTGGTGCGGATCAGCCAATCGGCCATGATCCCGCTTGTCCTCGGCATTGGCGCCACCTTCATCATCCTCATGGGCTCCATCGATCTTTCCGTGGAAGGGGTGCTCACCCTGGGAGCGGTCATGCTGTCGATGCTCGTTCTCAACGGGGCTAATGCCAATGATTATGGCATTGTCGGGGTTTTTATTGTTCTGCTCACCGGTGCTGCCGTCGGTTTCATCAATGGCGTGATCCATGTCCGTCTCAAGGTGCCGTCCTTCATGGCAACGCTTGGCACCTGGTTCATAGGGGTGGGCATTGCCAATGCGCTGCTCGGTGGCATGGCAACGCGGATCAATGATCCCTGGATCCGTGGCTTGGCGGTCCAGCGCTTTCTTGGCTTTCCGTGGGGCGTGTGGCTTGCTCTTTTTTGTCTAGCGGTGGCGCTGGTGATTCAGAACTACACGCGGCTTGGCCGTTACATTTATGCCCTTGGCGGCGGTGAGGAGCTTGCAGCCCTTTCCGGCATCTCAACGGCCCGCGTGCGGATTACCACCTTCACGCTGGCTGGCATCTTCTATGCGGTGGGTGGAATTCTTGCCGCCGCCCAACTGGGACTTGGCAATGCGCAGATCGGCAATGGAAGGCTATTCACAACGATCACGGCCGTGGTTGTCGGCGGCACATCCCTTTCCGGCGGGCAAGGCAGTGTGCTGCAAACCCTTGTGGGTGTTCTCATCGTCGTGGTGCTTTCAAATGGCATGGTTCTGATGGGCGTGCCGCCAAGTGTGCAGATCGGTGTGCAGGGCCTCATGATTATTGCCGCGGTGGCGCTCTCCATGGACCGCAAACTGATGCGGATTGTGAAATGAACGGGCTCCCCGTCGCGTCGGCCCTCTCGCTTGTCCACGTCGACAAGCGCTTTCCTGGTGTTCACGCGCTTAAGGACGTGTCGATTGAAGTCCGGCGCGGCGAAGTGATTGGTCTGGTGGGCGAGAACGGGGCCGGAAAATCGACGCTCATGAAGATCCTGAGTGGCGTCTACCAGCCTGACTCTGGCAAAATTGAGATTGCCGGCCAGCCGACCCGATTTGAGAATGCCGCTGATGCCAACCGAAAGGGCATTGGCATGGTGTTCCAGGAGCAATCGCTCCTGACCAACCTCACGGTCGGTGAAAACATCTATCTTGGCAACGAGGCCCAGTTTACCCGTTACGGTATCGTTAATTGGAAGGCGCTTTACGCCGCCGCTTCGCGCCAGCTTTCCAAGGTTCAGGTCGATGTCGATCCGCGCATGCGCGCCGATGACCTGGATTTCGCTGCGCGCCAGATGGTGGAGCTGGCAAAAGCGCTTACCCTTGAAGAGCATGCGAGCGACCATCTGGTCATCCTGCTTGACGAGCCGACATCGGTTTTGGAGCGGGCGGAAATTGACGTGCTTTTTGCGCGCGTCCGCGCCCTCAAATCGCGGGCATCGTTCATTTTTGTTTCGCACCGGCTTGATGAAGTCCTCGAGCTTTCCGACCGGATCTATGTCATGAAAGATGGCGCCGTGGTCGCCGATCTTGTGGCGGCGGATGCCAACATCACGACCTTGCATCATCTCATGGTGGGCCGGAGCCTGCAGGCCGAATATTACCGCGAACCGCTGCAGAAAGCGTTTCGGGAAGAGATTGTGCTTGAGGTAGACGAACTTTCCCTTGGCAACGCCTACAAAAACATCAGTTTCAAACTTCATGCCGGGGAAATTCTGGGTATTGCCGGGGTGATCGGATCGGGTCGGGAGGAACTGGCCCGCACGCTGGCCGGATTCGCCCCCCATAGCAGCGGCAAGCTGCGCGTTGCCAACCGGGAGGTGCATCTTGTATCGCCCGCCGAAGCGGTGGATATTGGCATTGGTTACATACCACGCGAGCGGCGGGTCGAAGGCCTGGTGCTCTTTCTGCCGGTTGCTGCCAATATCACCTTGGCGGATCTTGAAAATCTCACTCGTCATGGCCTGATCGATGCCCGCGAGGAACGCCGGCTGGCAACGAGCTGGGTCGACCGCCTCAAAATACGCACCCCCAGCATCAACACGCTTTGCCTCAATCTTTCCGGCGGTAACCAGCAGAAAGTTGTTCTAGCCAAATGGCTGAATGCCAAGGCCAGGATCCTTATTCTGGATCACCCGACCCGGGGACTCGACGTTGGCGCAAAAGAAGAGGTGTATGAATTGGTGCGCGCCGTCACCACCGAAGGCGTGGCGGTCATTCTCACCTCTGACACTCTCGAGGAAACCATCGGCCTCAGCCACTCGCTGTTGGTGATGCGCGATGGCGAAATCACCTATCGTGCTGAGGCAAACCCCGGCCACAAGCCAAGCCAAATCGACCTTATCGGACACATGGTGTAGGAGCCGCAATGCAAAACATTTTTGCCAGACTGGGTCCCGACAAACTGAGGCAGTGGCTGCCGCTCGCCACGCTTGTTATTCTTGTTGCCGTCGTGGGTGTCATGCAGCCGGTTTTCCTGGAGCTTTCAACACTCTTGCAGTTAGCCAGCGACACTGCCGTGCTCTTCATTCTTGCCACCGGGGTTACCTTTGTAATCATGTTGGGCGGCATTGATCTTTCGATTCAGTCAATGGCTTCCCTTGCCAGCGTCATTGTGGCGCTTACCGTAGCCCGTTATGGTTACGGGGCATTTGTCCTTGCGGTCGCTGTCGGCGCCCTGGCCGGATTACTTTCCGGCTTGGCGCATGTGCGGCTGAAGGTTCCTTCCTTCATTGCCACGCTCGCCATGGGTGGCGTGCTGTTCAGTACGGCGCTTGTCAGTTCAAAGGAGCGCTCAATTACCCTCGGCGATGTCGACCGCAACTATCAGACCTGGGTTACCGGAACGGTTTTTGGCGTGCCAAATGTGATCATCATTGGTTTGATTGTGTTGGCGATTGCCCACACGCTGCAAGCCCATACGCGGTTTGGACGCTACAGTGCTGCCATTGGGGCAGGGGAGCCCGCCGCGTACGCTTCAGGCGTCAAGGTCGATCGCCAGAAGGTGTTTGCTTACGTCCTTTCGGCCACCTTCGCCGCGCTTGCCGGCGTCATTCTTGCGGGCCGCCTTGCCAGCGGCTCACCAACCCTGGCTGCCGAACTACTTCTGCCGTCGATTGCTGCCGTGGTCGTCGGTGGCACCGCGATCACCGGTGGGGTGGGCAGCATCTGGCGCACGCTTGTTGGAGCGCTGATCATTTCTGTCGTACGCATCGGAATGACGTTTCTCGGCGTCAATATTTTCGCGCAAAATATTGTCTTTGGCGCCGTGCTCATCGCGGCGGTGGCAATTACCATCGACCGGTCGAAGATTCCGATCGTCAAATGAATTAGGGGCAAGCAACCATGGATTTGGGTTTGAAGAACAAGGTGGCGGTGATTACCGGCGGCAGCGTTGGCATCGGGCTTGCTGTTGCCAAGGGTTTCGCCACGGAAGGGGCGCATGTTGCCATTACCGCGCGCAACGCTGAACGGCTGGAGGCAGCGCGGGTGGAGATCGCTCGCGCCGGTGCCATCCGCGTCATGACCGTGGCATGCGACTTGGCGACAGCGGAGGGCGTGGCCACTGTCGTCGCTGCTGTAGAGCGGGAGTTTGGCGGTGCCGATATACTGCTCAACAATGCAGGCACCGGCAGCAATGAAACGATCATGGATGCACCCGACGACAAGTGGCAGTACTATTGGGAGCTTCACGTTATGGCCGCGATGCGGCTTGCCCGTGGGCTTGTGCCGTCAATGCGGCGGCGCGGCGGCGGTGTCATCCTTAACAATGCATCGATCTGTGCCGCCCAGCCCCTGTGGTATGAACCCATATATAATGTTACCAAGGCGGCGCTGGTGATGCTCTCAAAAAACATGGCCAATGAATTCATCAAGGACGGGATCCGGGTGAACGCCATCAATCCCGGATTTGTCCTCACTCCCGACTGGATCAAGACTGCCAAACAGCTGACGGCCAACAAGGGCGGTAACTGGCAGGGTTATATTGACGATCTCGCCAAAGAAAACGCCCCCATTGCACGCTTTGCCTCGCCTGAGGAGGTTGCGGATTTTTTTGTGTTCCTGTGTTCGGCAAGGGCCAGCTACTCCGTCGGCTCAACCTATTTTGTCGATGGCGGAATGCTGAAAACCATATAACAATGCGCCCATACTTTTGATCATGAAGCAAAACCGCCGATATCATTCTTCGACTGACGTGGCGCGCCTTGCCGGCGTTTCGCAATCGGCGGTATCACGGGCGTTTTCCGAGGGAAAAAGCATCTCGGAGGAAACCAGCCGAAAGGTTTTTGAGGCCGCCAAGAAACTTGGCTACAGCCCCAATTTTCTTCCCCGCATTCTGTTGAAGCACCGCTCGGGGCTGGTGGCCGTCGTCATCAGCGGCACGGGCAACCCATTTTACGCTATGGCCCTTGAGGAATTCACTAAGGCCCTGCAGAAAACCGGCCATCAGGTTTTGCTTGTGCAGATCGACAGCGACCATTCGCTGGATGGTTTGGTGCCAAGGCTGCAAAGCTACAGGGTCGATGCAATCGTCAGCGCATTGCCCGTTCTTTCGGCGGTGGCAGCTGAGGCCTTCGCGCGTATCAGGATACCGACAATCTCCTTCAACACGCCTGTAAACAATGACTGGGTTACTTCCGTATGTTCCGACAGCGTTGGCGGCGCAAGTGCGGTCGCGGACTTGTTTGTGAAACGCGGCGCACGGTCTTTCGCGTTCATAACGGGATCTGACGGAAGTTATGCCAGTAATGAACGCTTGCGTGGCTTCAAGAACAGGCTTCGCAAACATGGATTCCCATCTCTTGCGATCGCCGGCGGCAACTACCTCTATAGTGGTGGATTTCAAGCAATAGTTGAACTCAAGGAACGCGGCCCGATACCTGACGCCATTTTCTGCGCAAATGACCTTATGGCAATTGGTGCGCTGGATGCATTGAGGCGATCTATCGGGATTCGCGTTCCCGAGGATGTGCTGGTTGCGGGGTTTGACAATGTGCCTGAGGCGTCGTGGGGTGCCTATGATCTGACGACCGTAGTCCAGGATAGTCGGCTGATGGTCGCTGAAGCAATGCCAATTCTTCAATCCATGATGTCATCCAGCAGTTCGGCCGGTGGAACACTGCGCGTTGTTTCTTCTAAGTTAATAGAGCGATCGACGACGTTAAAACTGACAAAGGGTGGCAGGGTCCGGAATGGCTGAATCATCCTCATCGTTCATTCGATTTCCCAAACTGTCATCAGATACATATCATCAGATCGGCGATACAACGAGGCGATTTGCGGAAAGCACGGTTCGGCCCCGCGCCACTGAACTGGATGGTGATGAGGCTTTTCCGGCTGATATTTACGACGAGATGGCACAACTGGGTCTTTTCGGCATTACGGTGCCAGAAGAATTTGGAGGCGCAGGTCTTGATACGCTTTCATATGCCCTGGTAATGGAAGAGCTCTCTCGTGGCTATGCGTCGGTTGCCGACCAATGCGGGCTCGTCGAGTTGATTTCTACTCTTCTTTCCGTTCATGGCACGGCTCAGCAACGCGCCCGTCACCTTGGCAATATCCTTGCTGCGAAGGAGCGCGTTGCTTATTGCATTACTGAAGCAGAGGCTGGCACTGATGTTTCTAGTGTTAAAACCACGGCAGCACCCGACGGCAAAGGTTGGCGCCTTTCAGGTTCAAAAGCATGGATTCATAACGCACCCATAGCTGATTTTGGATACGTGTTAGCGCGTACCGATCCGCCAGCGGGAAATCGAGGAATGTCGATTTTCATCGTTGATCTCTCAGCGAAAGGTGTTTCGCGGGGGAAGAAGGAAAACAAGATGGGCCAACGCGCTTCGCCCATTGGAGCACTGCATTTCGATTGTGTGGAACTAGCTCAGGACGCACTGTTGGGTCAGCTAAATCGCGGTTTTCATATCATGATGAGTGCTCTCGACAAGGGCCGCATTGGTATCGCTGCCCTTGCTACCGGGATCGGCCAGGCAAGTCTTGATGCCGCCCTCGACTATGCCAAAGCGCGCAAACAATTTGGAAAACCAATCGCCGAGTACCAAGGCATCCAATGGATGCTTGCGGACATGATGATGGACATTACTTCAGCCCGTACTCTGGTTCACCGCGCGGCGATGACCATGGATGCGGGATTGCCAGCCACTATGGATTGTTCCATTGCGAAATGTTTCGCTGCAGATATGGCCGTTCAGCACACCGCCAATGCGGTACAGATATTCGGTGGTTCGGGCTACATCCGTGGATTTGAGGTGGAACGACTTTATCGGGATGCCAAAATAACTCAGATTTATGAAGGTACAAACCAAATCCAGCGGTCTATCATTGCGAGGGAGCTACTCAGGTCTCAGTAACCCAAAGTCCAAACATAGCATTTCACTGATCAACGATCTGTCAAACTTCCCCGCGAATTGTGACTTTCCAGTTGATAGAAAAGTCCGCTGTTGGCCCGTTTGAGAACTCATGGCGGGATTACTATTTGTCCGCTCACAATGGCAGAGCTGACGTTCAGTCAGCGATGTCCGCTACTTGAGAAAACAAGTCTGTAGGTAGATGCACAGCAGACTTAGCGCGAGGACTGCCTGACTTCTCATGTTGACCGAGGCTGTGTGAAAACGTTGTTCAAATCGAAGTTTGCAGCAAATCTACCTGATTTCAGAAAATTGCAATTCGCTAAAGCATTGATTTCATTGAAGCTGAAATTCTAGCGGCTCGGCTCTAATCATAATTTGATCCGTTCTCTGACGTTTTCACACAGCCTCGACCAACAGCAGACATCACAATCCAATTAACCCTGCGGACTTATGTCAGCTAGCGGGCAATTGCTAAGGTACTTAAGCAATGGGACCATCAAGAAAATCACGATCTGCGTCCTTTTCGGTCAGAGCGGAAAGGCAAGAGATACCACGAGCCGCACAAGGTCAGCCTGACGGTGAGTTCCTGTCTTGGCGAAGATCTTCAAGAGATGGGTTTTTGCGGTGCTCGCTCCAATGTTGAGCGCCCGCGCGACGTCCAGTAGCGTGCTGCCCGCCGCAATTTCCGCGAGGACCCGCGCTTCTGTCCGGGTCAGGTTGAAGAGTGATGCCATGGCCGCATTGGGCGATTCCGAATGACCAATTACCGGCGTAACGAATATGGCAGCAGTGGCGCTTGGCGACAGTCCGGCGGACATTGATCGATGCTTCAGGGGCAGCACATGAAGTATATATGGATCGCCATTGGCGCGTGGTGCCGGGATTCTGTGGCTGTATTCGCCGATCACTGACTCAATCTTGGCCGTATTTGGCAACACCGCTCGCAGAGCAGCTGCTACCTGCTGTGATCGTGGTTTGAGCAACCCACGTAGCGAACCAATGGGATCGCCCGCTTCGAGCAGAGTTTGTGCAGCTGCGTTGGCGTGTATGATTTGCAGGCTGGCACCGATGAGAAGAACTGCAATGGACAGCGTGTTGAGAACCGTTTCAAAGGTTGCAGCCTGGACACTTTTGATATTGAACATCTTGCTGGTTACCTGACCGTGCCGCATCGGAACGACCAATGGCCGGTTATTTTCAGGGCTGCGTTCGAACTGCGTACTCTCGCTCTCCTTCGACACGGTCATGGCCAGCTTGAGATCAACGAGTGTTTGCGATGAAGCCATCACGCTCGACCAGCTGAAATCATTGCTCTTCGGCAACTGGAAAGTTTCAACCAGAAACAGCTCCGTTCCATCTACAGCCCGGTCAATCGTATCGATTCCAACCTGGCGGTGTCCTTCAAGGAAAGAGGAAATCGCATCGGGATATGCGGCAAAAGCGGTGACAGGGGCAGGCGAGAGGTATTTTTCGAGGGCACGCCGGCTGTCTGCCCGGTACAGATCGATTGCCGCATCATCGAAACCCTTCCACCTAATCTCCTTGACGAGTTCAAGCTGGAGCTTCGGCCTGTCCTTCAAATAGTTTCGGATATCGGCAATACCCGCGTTGCGCAGCTGGTCAATGCGGATTTTGAGGCGCGACCAGTCCTCTTCCCAAGTCGCGACAAGCGGCGCATCAACGGGGCCTTCTGCCTGCACGACCAGGCAGTCGTGCAGCGCCAGGACGAATGGATCGATGGCCAGTCGAACGTGGCCCTGCTGCAGGCGATGCTTGACCGGCA
>VFJY01000153.1 GCA_009885825.1 Rhodobiaceae bacterium
CTCGAGGAGATCGCGGGCACCAACTACACGACCCGGCTGAACACGGCGCTCGCCGCCGGTGAGGCCCCTGATCTGTTCGGTTTGTCGCCCGGACCTGATACGGCGGCCGCTGCCAACGCGGGCTACAATGTCGATCTGACCGACAAACTCGATATCTCGGGCCTAACGCCATCAGCCAAGGCAGCAGTCACCATTGACGGCAAGGTCTGGAGCGCCCCGATCCTGGGCTCATACACCGTGGGTCTATACTACCACCGCAAGGTGTTTGCCGAAAACGGCCTCACCCCGCCGTCCAATCAGTCTGAATTCATGGCGCTGTGCCAGACACTCAAGGACAAGGGCATCGTGCCCATGATCGCGCCGGCACAGGACGGGATCATTCCAGCGTTCCTCTACATGATGATGGCCTCGAGTGTTCTGAAAGCTGACGGCTTCGACGCCGTGCGCAAGGGCACCAGAAAGCTGACCGACCCAGACGTGGTGAAGGCCGCTTACTTCCTGCGCGACATCTACGGGTGCTTCCAGGAAGGCTCACTCGCAACCCCCTACGTCGAGGGTAAGGCGCTGTTTGCACTCGGCAAGGGCGCAATGCTTGAAGGCGGATCCGCCGACTTCGCCGGCTTCCAAGAGACCAACCCGGACATCGACGTGGGCGTTGTGCCGTTCCCGGCGGTTGATGGTGGCACCCCTGCCACGGTTACAGGCATGGAGGCTCCCTTCAACATCAACGCCAAAAGCAAGAACGTCGATGCGGCAGTGACCTTCCTGCAATGGATGATGGGCAAGGAACCAGCCCAGATGGTGGTCGACACCATTACGCTCACCACCACCGCGGGCATCGTTCCCTCCCAAAACCGGGTCATGAAGGAAATGATCGAGGCATCGCGGTCCAACGACGTCCGTGTGTTCTATGAACTGCCCGAAACCGGTGGCGTCTTTGGTGCCATCCAACAGAACGCAGCGGCGCTTTTCCTTGGTGAAATGTCGCCCGAGGACTTCTCGCAGGTTCTGCAGAACGCGGTGAAGCCATCGGGAATGTAGGCACTTCAAGGCGGCCGGATCAATGCTCCGGCCGCCATTCCTCAACCGCGATCAAGGATGCCCAACCCAAAATGGCAGATAGTCCCTTTGCAGCACGACCTGGTAGCGCCGCGTCGACCAAGTGGCCCCGCCGCGTCCCGTCCAAAGCGACGCAGAAGTATGGTCACCTATGGTTTGTTCTGCCCGGATTGATGTTCTTCTGCAGCGTGATGATCTTTCCGTCAGTATTCGCGCTCGGGATTAGCCTCACCAACTGGTCGGGGCTGGGCAACAAGTTCCAATTCATCGGGCTTGATAACTTCACCAAGGCGCTAAGCCACTGGCCGTTTTACCGTGCTGCGCTCAACAACCTCTACATCTTCACTGCGATCCTGATCTTCCAGCACACGGTCGGCTTGTTCATTGCGGTGCAACTCAATGAGAAACCGCGTTTCATGCAATTCTACCGCACGGTATTGTTCTTGCCGGTGATCATCTCGTTGGTCTCGACGGGCTTCATCTGGACGTTGATGTTGAGTTCCAACATTGGCGTCCTGAACCCGATGCTCAATTACATCGGGCTCGGATTCCTCGCGAGGAACTGGCTGAGCGATCCGGCTACGGCGCTGCCCACGGTCATTGCAGTCACGGCATGGAATAGCCTCGGCTGGTCCGTCGTGCTCTATCTGGCGGGACTGCAAAGTATACCCGAAGAGTTGAAGCAGGCAGCCCAGATCGATGGTGCCAATGGCTGGCAAGTTTTCTGGCGAGTGATCTTTCCGCTGCTCTCGCCATCCTTCACCTCGCTAACAGTGCTGACCTTCATCGGTACGTTTCGCACCTTCGATGTCGTCTATGTCCTCACCGGTCCGCTAGGCTCTCCGGCTTACCGCACTGACGTTCTGGGCACGCTGATCTACCGGACGGCATTCGGGGGATCGGGTTTTTCGAACTCCGACATTCAAATGAGCTTTGCAATTGCGATGGCACTCATCTTGTTCTTTGCCATGACCCTGATCTGCTGGGGAATGATCATCGTGCTTCGCAAGCGGGAGATCCAGTCATGACCCACCCCGCCGCCCTAGCATCAGGACCGCGTCGTCGCCGTGCGAGCACTCGACAGAGCAGGCTCCTCTTTGGTCTATTCCGAGGCGCGTTTCTGTCATTGGTCTCGTTGATCGTCATCGTGCCGATTGCCTACATGGTGCTGGCGTCGTTCAAGACGATCCCGGAGTTTTTCGGCAATCCCTACGGATTGCCCCGTGCATGGGCGTGGGACAACTACACCCGCGCCTGGCAGGATGCGCACATCTCCATCACACTTCCCAATACCATCATCGTCACCGCACTGTCCGTGCTCGGCAGCACACTGCTGGCCTCGATGATCGCCTATGGAATCAGCCGCAAGGAAAAGCCCTTCGCGATGGGGCTCTACACCCTTTTCGTCGCCGGGCTGCTAGTGCCGGTCAACATGGTAGTCCTACCGCTCTTCTTCCTCATCAAATGGTTGGGCCTGTTTGGCACCCTGTTCGCTCTGATCCTTCCTTACATCGCCCTCGGCCTACCGCTCGGCGTTCTGGTGCTGACTCCGATCGCGGCGACGCTGCCGCGCGATCTGGTGAGCGCCGCGCAGGTCGATGGGGCCACTGAGTGGCAAATCTTCTGGCGGGTGGTGCTGCCGCTGATGAAACCCGGTTTGATTTCGGTGATGATCCTCAATGGCGTCTGGATGTGGAACGAGTTCTTCATCCCGCTGATCGTCGCCTTCAAGCCGGAGAGCCAGACCATGCCGGTTGGCATCGTCGCCTTCATCGGGGCCTATTCAACGGAATGGGGACTGGTTTTCGCCAGTGTTGTCGTCTCCACCGCGCCAGTTGTCTTTGCCTATCTGCTGATGACCCGCCAGTTCCAGTCCGGCCTGACCGCCGGCGCCATCAAAGGATAGTTGCTCATGTCCACCAAGCTCAAGATCATCGCCATCAAGCCGTATCCCGTCTGGATCGGCACGCGGAACCAGTTGATCGTCAAGGTCGAGACGGATCAGGGCATCTATGGCTGGGGCGAAAGCGGACTGAGCGGCCGCGAAATGGCGGTTGCAGGGGCGCTGCAGCACTTTGCTCAGTTTCTTGTCGGCAAGGACGCCTTCAACATCGGCGCACTGTGGCAGGAAACCTATCGCAGCCAGTACTTCGAAGGTGGCCGCGTGCTGCAGGCTGCGATCTCGGCGATCGACATTGCGCTCCACGACATCAAGGGCAAGGCTCTGGGTGTGCCGGTCTACGATTTGCTCGGCGGCAAGCAGCGAAGCTTGGTCCCGACCTTCGCCTCAACATCGGCGCAGCCGGGCGAGGAGATGCTCGAACAGGCTCAGGCGTTGATGGGCGGCGGCTGGACCACGATCAGGTTCTTCCCCCATGACCATGGCCGCGAGGACAATGTCTTCGAGCCGCGCGTGTCGATCGGGCAGACCGCCAAATGGATGGTGAAGGCACGTGAAGCGCTCGGCGACGATGTTGTTCTCGGCATCGACTATCATCATCGCCTAAACGTTGCCGAGACCGCCAGCTTCTGCCAGAAGATGCCATCGGGGACGCTGGACTTTCTCGAGGAGCCGATCCGCGACGAAACACCCGAAGCCTATGAATCGCTGCGCACCATGACTGATGTGCCCTTCGCCATCGGCGAGGAATTCTCCAGCAAGTGGCAGTTCCTGCCCTACATCGAGCGGGGCATTCATCAGTTCAACCGCATCGACATATGCAATGTCGGCGGGCTGACGGAATCGATGAAGGTCGCCGGATGGAGCGAGGCGCACTATGTCGACATGATGCCGCACAATCCGCTCGGGCCGGTATGCACCGCCGCGACTGTGCATTTTTGCGCCGCGATCGCCAACATGTCCTGGCTTGAGACGCGCACGACGCAATATGAAAAACTTGGCTACGACAATTCGGAATTCTTTCCCGTCCAGCCGCGCCTCGACGGCGCTTACTATCCTGTCACCGACGCGCCGGGCCTCGGCATCGAAGTGAACGAAGAGTTGGTCAAGAAGCAGAGTTTCAAATTCTGGGAAGCCCCGCATCTGGTGCGGCACGACGGATCGGTCACGAATTGGTAAAATCATTGACAGTGCTCAATTCGCCCTTCATTTCGCTTGATCCGCGCTTCGACGCCTGCATCGTTGCGGGCGCAACAGTCGAAAAGATATGGGGCGGCGGGATTTGGACCGAAGGTCCCGTCTGGTTCCCGGTCACCGGCGACCTGCTCTGGTCCGACATTCCAAACAACCGGATGATGCGGTGGCGCTACGGGGCCGACACTATTACCGTGTTCAGGCAACCGTCCCGCGGCGCCAACGGCAACACCGTCGATCACGAAGGCCGTTTGGTGACGTGCGAGCAGTATAGCCGCCGGATCACTCGCACCGAAGGCGACGGCACGCTGTCGGTTCTCGCCGACCGTTTCGAGGGCAAGCGCTTCAACGCCCCTAACGATATTGTGATCAAGTCCGACGGATCGATTTGGTTCACTGACCCCGACTATGGATCTGCGCCTGACTACGAGGGCGAGCGGGAAATGACGGGATGTCATGTCTATCGCCTCGATCCGTCAACCGGTGCGCTCCGGCAGATGACAGACGATTTCGTGATGCCCAACGGGCTCGCCTTCTCGCCAGATGAAACGCTACTCTACATCGCCGACACCGGAAGTACTCATGTTGCGGACGGGCCCAATCACATCCGATGTTTTCGTGTCGGTTACAATGATACGTTGAGTGGCGGCGAGGTATTTGCCACCGATCCGAGGAGGTCCTTCGACGGATTCAGGCTTGACACTGCGGGTCGGCTCTGGACCGGATCAAGATCAGGAGTTGACTGCTACGATCCCAGCGGCGACAAGATTGGGAGCATTGCTCTTCCCGAACGCGTCGGAAACCTAACCTTCGGCGGCACCGGTAAGAACGATCTTCTAATGTGCGCAACGACGTCCGTCTACCGAGTACTGGTTGGTGTAGCGGGGACAGGTTAGGCTTGCGCAGGAAGTTGTCGAATCTGAAGCCGACAGCCGCTTGTGGCCCGTTTGAGACCTGGTGGCGGGTTTTCGGGATGCCCGCTTATCCCCGCAAAGCTGACCTTTAGTCAGTAATTGCCGTTTTTTCGGAAATTTGGTCTGCAAATAAAGGCGCAGCTGACATGCGTTGACGACTGCACTTGGTCTCATGTTGACCCATAAGAGACATATCGCCCACCCGACTATGCGACCTGCGGCTTACAATCGGAAACTATCACGGCGGGAGAGCACCACGCTACTGGGCCATCTACGTGCCGTCCGAATAACGATCAAGCCGTTTACTCTTTCGCTCCAAATTTGCGCAGCAGATCCTTGGTCTTGGAGCTGCCGCTCACGTGGATGGGTGCCTTGCCGCTGCTGTTGGCAATGTTTGGATCAGCGCCGTTCGCGAGAAGAAACTCCATGACATCGAGACGGTCATCCATAGCCGCCACCCACAGTGGCGTCTCGCCAGTGTGAGTATTCTGAACGTTGACGCTGACACCTTTCGATAGCAATAGTTTGACGACGTCGACGTGACCGTTCATCGCCGCAACGTAGATGGGTATGTCGTGATCGCCTGAATCTTCGGCAAGCGGATCTGCACCTGACTGTAGGAGCAGTTCGGCGACTTTCGTGTTGCCTGATGACGCGGCAATCATCAACGGCGTGAAACCTCGAGAATCGCGGGCATCCACTTTCGCGCCACGCCCAATCAACAGAGCAGCGACCGTCGGTTGATTGGTATAGGCGGCTGTATGCAAGGGAAGTGCTTTGTTTTGGCTTGGGGCCGACGTTTCCGCCTCAACATTGGCTCCAGCGTCGATCAGCAGTTTCACGATTTCAACAGAACCTCGCGCTGCCGCTATGTGTAGCGGGGTCCCAAAGTCGTCAAGTTCGTTGACATTAGCTCCACTTGAAATCAAGGCCTGGATGCCCTGAAGGTCATCAGCCTTTACCGCATCGCTAAGCTCACCAGCGCGAGCTGCTAGGGAGCTCCAGCAGGCCAGACCAACAAATAACGCAATAGTCAGATTTCTGCGACCAGTCTTATTCATTACCACCTCCATGAGTTGGGTATATGAGCCGCTCACCAATTAAATATAGATGTTTTTGACGATCGGCACAATTGGCCAAAGATTCGACAGCCACGGCGACCCCAACGATGCAGATTGGACAGTCACCGCGACGTGTGCACCAGAATGTCTCCTGTTGGCCCAAAGCGGTCATCAACCTTCTTTGACGATAGTCTTGCATTGTGTCGGGCCTGGGCGCGCGAACAATTGGATGTCATACTTTTCAAACGCGCCCGAAACTTAGGGAAACAGTAAGCGGAAAGTGAAGGTTGACCTCAACCCTCAACAAACAACTTCAATCAGGAATGGACCTTTCTTCTTCATCGCTCCACCAAAGGCCGCTGCGAATTGATCTGCATTTGTGACACACGCAGCATCAACTCCATGCCCCCGCGCCAGGGATACCCAATCCAACTTCGGTTCCACCAAGTCGAACATTCGCTCGGCATTGCGACCCACATCGGTCACCCCGACATTTGCAAGCTCAATTCGCAGGATTTGATATCCGTGGTTGGCAAACACCACCACCGTTACATCAAGATTTTCCCGCGCCATCGTCCACAGCGACTGCAGTGTGTACATCGCTGAGCCGTCACCCTCTAGCGCGACGACTTTGCGGTCCGGGCAAGCCACCGCCGCCCCCATGGCCACTGGCAGGCCGAAGCCTATGGATCCACCGGTGATCATTAGCCAGTCTTGCGAACGTGATGACCCGGTCGCGGCCTCCATTATTTGCGACGATGAGTTTGCTTCGTTCACCACTATCGTATCCTCGGGAATCAGGGCGGCAATCGCCTGCCCAACTTTGTCAAGGCTCATCGCCCCAGTCGGAACCGGTGGCAGGTTCAGTGGCTGAAAATCCTCCGGCCCCAGCAGCACATCCTGTGCACCTAGCACATCGGCCAGCTCCTGCAGCGTCCAGGCGTAATCCATGTCGATGCTGCACAACTCGATAATCCGGCAATCGGGCTTTTCAGGCAAACTGACCTTGCCCGGATAAGCAAAGAAACTGATCGGCCGCACAGCACCACAAAGCACGAGGTTGGACTTGTCAGCCAACATGGCGATGTTTTCGTCGACGCGGTAGGCCATGCGCTGCATGCGCACCGAACCTGCGCCACGTTGGATACGTGCAACCAGATAGGGCGCCATCAACTGACATCCGGATTTCTTGGCAATCCGCGCAGCAAGCAAGCTTAACTCCCCCGATAACGCCAGTCCGTCCACCATCAACGCTGCGCCCGGTAGGCACAGAGCCCGCGCCGCTGCTGCCACCTCGGCATCTGAAGGTCGTCTCAACGCGGGAGGTGCTTCGCTGACTCGTGGTGCCACAGCCTCTTCCCATGCCGTGTTCGCTGGCAGTATTAACGTGGCAATCTGCCCGCCCATCGACCTCGCCGCCCGGATCGCTGCCGCCCCGTCGCCCGACACCGAAGCGGCATCATCCGACACCCGAGTCCAGTGCGAAATAGACTGGCTAAGGCCCACAGTATCACCGCGCAGCGGGCTTTCGTAGCGCAGATGATAGCTTGCATGATCACCCATGATATTCATGATCCCACTATGCGCCTTGCGGGCATTGTGCAAGTTGGCAAAGCCATTGCCAAAACCTGGTGCCAGGTGCAGCAACGTGGCAGTCACTTTCGAGCTCATGCGGAAATACCCATCCGCCGCCCCGGTGGCAACGCCTTCGAATAGGCACAGGATGCAGCGCATCTCGGGATGGTTGTCCAGTGCTGCAACGAAATGCATCTCCGACGTGCCGGGATTGGCGAAACACACATTTACACCGCTGGCCAGCATTGTCTTTACTAGTGTTTCCGCGCCGTTCATCGTCAAGCTCCATGAAATTCAACTTTATTTTGCTAAGCGAAGCACTTTCAAGACATACCCTATCCTCAAGGGAACTCAACTGCGCGACAACATTTCTGGAGTTTAGCGGCTGCGGTTATCGCACTCGCGCCTGCGCGGTCACCATCTCGAATGTCTGGATATGGCCCGTTTGAGACCTCGTGGATGGACTGCGACTTGTCGGCTCATAGGCCCATAGCCGACGTTCGATCAGTCATGTCCGCCAGGTGAGAATACTTGTCTGCACACAAATGCTCAGCAGACATGGTATCACGATCGCTGTTCTTCGCATTTTGACCCTAGCAGACTTGGTTCAACTCTTCAGTTTATCGCTTCCTCCACCATGCGGCATAGCTGGCGATGAACTTTTCTAAGAGAGCGTCTGTAACATTGGGCATGACAATCGCGTGGGCCTCGCCCCGGTAGCAGGCGAGTTGGAAGGTCTTGACGATGTGCTCTGCTGGCTGTGGGAAGACAACCGTTAAGGAATGCGGATTGCACATCGTTGGCACACCTAGTGATCGCAACCGGTCCGTCAGTTTACGCGCCCGAACAATGCAGTCCCGCACATCGGTGCCATAACCATTGAGGCCATGGCCAATCAGCCTCGACCAGATGGCAAGAACCGCGTGGCCATTGCGCGAGCCCATCATGGTGGTGTCATTGGATCGCAGATATGCAATAGCCGTCGCCACCCGTTCCACATGCGCCTTGCGGCATACCAGTGCACCGCATGGCATGGGCGTACCGATCATCTTGTGGCCGGATGTCGATATGCTGTCGATAGCATGGCGGAAGGACGGACGGATTGACTCGGGCGCATCCAACACAAACGGTATCACCATAGCGTTAAGCGCCCCGTCGACATGTACATAGCGACGCTCCCGCGCTATGCCCGCGGCATCCAGTTTCTCAATGACGCCGCTAATATCGTCATGTGCACCTTTCATCGTTGTGCCGCAGGTAAGTGCCACGATCACAGACCGTCCATTCAGGTTAGCTAGCACCCTGGCAAAAGCATTGAGATCAATCTCTCCAGCTGCATTGCATGCAACCGATACCGCTTCGATCCTCTGTAATCGCGCTGCCTTCGGTATGGAATAATGCGCTTCATCACCGTGCAACAGCACCGCATCGGGAAGTGCTTCGCGTCCGAGATAGATTCCCCAGAGATTACCCTCCGTGCCGCTGGCGCCAATTGAACCCCAGTATTCCGAAGGGTCGGCGCATTGCCAGAGCTGCATCAGCCATGCGATGGCTTCACGCTCAAGCTCACAGACCTCTGAGGCATAGTGCGACCCGGCATAGGGATCGCCAAGATTGTTGATAAGATAGTTTCCAAG
>VFJY01000220.1 GCA_009885825.1 Rhodobiaceae bacterium
AAATGAGCATGCCTGAAAAGTATCGATTGGCACTGAAGTCGCTCTCAGAAAATACCGATGATTGTGTAAATAAATATGCCAAGGAGATTGAATCCCGTCCTCCTCCTAAAATGATCTATCATTATACAAATGACACTGGACTTCGAGGGATTCTTGAAAGCAAGACACTTTGGCTAACCAGTGTTTTTGATTTGAATGATCCGTCGGAACTAAAGCACGGACTCACTTTGGCATCTGATAGGCTTTCTGGGCTTATCAAGGGAGGAAGGCCAGAGAGCACACTACTTGCTTCCCTCTTTGCCGATTTCGCCCGAACGGGTATTGGGGAAGCTGGTTACTTCTACTGCTGTAGTTTTAGCTCCAATGGTGATGAACTTGGCCAATGGCGCGCATATGCTGACAATGGTAGAGGATTTGCCCTTGCGTTTGATGCAGGCAGTATTGAGTTGGATTTCGCACGAGAATCTTGTGGGACGAACTGGGCATTCCCCTTAGCCTATGATGATGCGAAGTTAGCTGAGATTCTTGAAAAACTGGCTTTGTCGGCATTGGAGTCGGTTCAAGTTCCTGATCAAGGATATTTGAAAATGGAGTGGGGCAAGGAATATTTGACAGTTATTGGAACTATACTGAGTGCGAATGCAATATTTGCTGCCAGTTTCTTCAAACATGCAGCTTATAGGAATGAAAGTGAGTATCGGTTCTTGAGCAGCTTTGGCATTAACAAGCGACCGAAGAATAGGAAGTATAGGTCAAGGCCCTATTCGCTTGCTGAATATCTTGAGTATCAGTGGGGTGAGAAGTCTCTTGATGCATTAAAGAAAATTGTAATTGGACCTGCTGCTGACAGGATCAAGGCGGAAAAATTTGTGGATGACTGTCTCCGAGCCACTGGTTTTTCGAACGGCAAGGTAGAAATTGAACATTCGACAATTCCCTACCGGTCCACGTAGATATCAAAATAGTGGTGAGGTACACATGCTCAAGCGTTGGTATTTTTGATACATCGACTGTCCGCTCGGCTTCCCAGAGGTCGTGTTTGGCCTGCATGGCGAGCCAGAGGGCAGCAACTGCAAATGCCTGGCAGCAGTCTTTGATTATGGCTGCTAGCATTTTGATTTTAAACACTGTTTAATCCTTTAGGCATTGACTGGCGCTTATGTTTCCGATCTTGATTCGGAGACACTCATGACACTGGAGAGCCAACATGGGCGCGAGCGATTTTGAAAGTCAGTTGCGGGGATTGCGTCTTACGACGGCAGAAATCACTTACCGCATGCCGGACTTCCGGGACATCATGCAGATCTATATCTGGCAGGACTACGACCTGGCGCCAAGGTTTCCGAAACTGATCAAGTTCCTGGATTTCTGGTCGCATAATCTGGATGGACCCCTTGCCACCATCCGGGTGGCGCAAGCCGGGCTCGTGGCGCCCGCGCAGCTGCGCTACGTCGGAACCGAATGGCGCCTTCACTGATCTTCGTCCAACTAAGCCAACCAAGTTCACTGAGCCTCCTAAGGAACTCTAAAGAGTTTTTCACTGCGTTTCCGACTGTGTCCAGGCTCAAGCATAGACCAGCCCTCAATGTCCGTTGTGGGCCATATGCAGACATACAGCTTTCGATGACGGAGATAAATCGTCCGTCATTGACGCATACGAGCCGATTGTTTCGTTGCCGGCGCTGGGGGCAAGAATGATGAACGGCAAGTGGCCCTTCTTATCCGTCGCATCGACCATCGCGCCGCGGCTGCTCAATGTCGGCTCCCACCTCAAGCAGAATAGCGGCCACTCCGGCAGGCCCAAAGAGTGCCGCAACATTGAGTGAGTAACTTATACAGCCAGTCCGCGGATAAAAAGTTCAGCGCAATTTCCCGGAACTTTCAGCTGATCGTCAGGACATTTCGCCTGCTCAGGTAGATGCTTCAGTTGACTGGCGAGCTAAGCAGACCCCACTTGGCTCCAATGCAGCAACTGTTCGCCTAAAGCGGTGATGGCCAGCGCCATGATGCACTTTCGAGGGCGGCCGAGGGCCGGTTCGATGCCGATTCGGGTCTCAATGAAGGAGGCTTAGCCCAATGCGGACTGTGATATTGTCGACGCTCCTCCTGCTCGGTCTCTCGGGCGTGAGTGCAGCCGATTCGAGCGAATCGCTGTTCGACAACCCGATGTTCCGGCGCTGCGTCAGCTGGATGCTCAGTGGTCAAAGGGGAGCTTTGATCCAGGATTTGTGCCTCGACGAGTTTGATATCCCACCGCCATCACTCTTCCTCTGCGCCCGCAAGGTCCAGACAGGATTTGCATCGTCCACCGATCGCGAAATGTGTGCAATTATCTACGAAGAGCAGGTAAAAAAAGTGAGGGCCGGCTACATCAGAGGAGTGTCCGAATACTAGCTGCCCAACGAACGAGTTTTGTTCCTGCTAGTCTGGAAGACCTGCCATTCGCAGTCCGTCGCTCCAAGTGGCGATGTCCTTTGGCCGATAATATGATATTACGCCCTCAAGATTGGAAAGCCTCAACTGCGGTGTGGTTTCTCGCAAATGTTGCATCGTCCTTTGCGACTCAATGTGCCGGCCCGCGAGGGCACCACTCGCGGCCGCTATGGCCGACACAAAGAGCTGCCCTACGGGCCTGCCGCGCACGGCCAATTGCGCCCACGAATTTGCGTCCTCATAGCGGCCCGCGACAAAATGGGCTGAAGCCATGGCAGCTTGCATTGACGACATGTGGTAGTCTCGGGGGCTCAATTGCATGGCATGGAGCAGCCGCGGTATGGCGGCCTCTGGCTCGCCAAGAGAGACCTTTACGCAGCCGCTGAAAAGCCAAGCAATGGCCAGGTTCGGATTGAGCGCTAGCGCACGATCAAGATATGCGTCACCGTCTTCGACCTGGTCAGCGACATCGGCGAGGGCAAATCCCGCTGTGCAAAGTGCCACGGCGTCATATTTTCCTAACTCGACAGCGCGTCGCGCCAGTCGCGTCGTTTCAGCCACGTCCTGCTCCCGCTGCGTTACCCACCCGCCGCCACGGCGTTGGGCATAGCATCGCGCCGCCTGGCCGTAAGCCGGCGCAAATTCGGGATCGAGTTCGATAGCTCGATATAGGTTCGACAGGGCACACGCGTTAGCCTCGCGCTCGAATTTGTGAATTTCTGAAATGCCACGCAGATAATAGTCATAAGCAACAAGGCCGGCGAGCGGCTTTCGTCTTGACCTTTCCATCTCGGCCCGCTCGAGCCATGGAGTGATTGCTCCGGCAACACTGGCCGCGATCTGGGCCTGACGATCAAAGATTTTGGACGTGTCTCCATCGAATCGGTCGGCCCAAATGTTCGATCCAGTCGAAGTGTCAACTAGTTGAGCAGAAATTCGAACTAGCTTCGCCGCCTTCCTGACGCTACCTTCGAGAACATAGCGCACGCCCAATTCGCGGCCGATCTGCTTCACATCCACATCGCGATTCTTGTAAGTGAAGGTGGAGTTGCGGGCGATGACGAACAGCCAGTTAATTTGGGAAAGTGCAGTGATGATTTCCTCCACTATTCCATCGACAAAATGCGCTTGGCCTGGGCTGCCACTCATATTCAAGAAAGGCAGCACTGCGATTGAAGGCTTGTCGGGCAGCGACGCGGCACTCGATGAGGCGTGAATGAGGGGTTCGTCCTCGTACGAACAAGCCTTGACCTCATCCACGACATAGCCGCGCCGTGGGACTGTTCGGACTAACCTGTCGCCGTCCGGCCCCAGCGCTTTGCGAATGTCCTTCATGCATTGCGCGATCGAATCGTCCGACACTGTGACATCGGGCCAGACTGCGGCGACGAGCTCGTCTTTTCCCAGCACACGGCCAGAGTTCTGAACGAGGTACGCGAGAAGCAAGAACGATTTGCGTCGTAAAGCGACATCGACACCGCTCTTTCTTAGCCGCCCCCGCCGCAGATCGAGGACGTACCCGGCAAATTCAAATGACATCATGCCTTGCATCAGGAAGTCTCGGTTTGCATGTGCGAATTCAACCAGCGTTGCCAGACCCCAGCGTCGATGCGGGCCGGACGACCGCTTCTGGCATTCGCCAATCAACATATTTAAACCTGCAGGCGTCCGTTTTCCACTCCAATCGCATGGGGACATTTTTGGCGGGCCGTCACGGATGCACATAAGTCAGCTATGGGTCGAGGCTGTGTAAAAACGCGGGAAAGTGGTTCGACACGGCTCATGACCGGTCCAGTCTGCCGCGGGAGGTCTGGATTGAGCAAATTTTCTGGACGCTCGATCAGCGTCGACCCTGATGCATCGGCAAGGCGTCAGGTGCGTGCCTCTGGTCCCGATTTGGCGCTGG
>VFJY01000056.1 GCA_009885825.1 Rhodobiaceae bacterium
CCAACCCACTTTACCAGTAATTGCGTTGCGTGTCCGTTTCTGGCCCAAAGGGGACATTTCAACGCCGGTTTGCAGCATGGGTGACCACGATTAGCGAATAGACTTTTGTGTGCTAAGCTAGAGAGCCCGATCCATGCATTGCGCGGAGGAAGCCATGAACACAATGACATTAGTCGCTGTAGCAGGTTTGGCTGCAGCTGCCCTCGTGGTCACCTCGCCATATGCGCAGGCAGCAGGCGACAGCATCGCCGGCCGAACAGTCATGGTGAAATGCCAAGGGTGCCACGGCAAAGATGGTAACCACGGAGCGCCCAACGCGCCCAATCTCGCCGGGCAGAAGCAGGACTATCTCTACTGGTCGCTGATGGATTTCAAAATCGGAGCGCGCAAGAATCGAATGATGTTGACCGCCGTCAAGGACCTGAGCGATGAAGACATGGCCAATGTTGCGGCTTACTATGCCGCGATCAAGATTATCGTCGAAGTTCCACAGTGACAAGGAACCAAGGCCGGCGATGTGGAATTAGATGTTTTGGCGTACGGCGTCCAGCTATGGATGTCTCCCTCCTGAACGAGTTGGGGGCTGAGGATTAATCGATCCGGTCAGCAGATAGTCTAACTTCCGCCTGTGGCCCGTTGGAGACCTGGTGGTGAGTTTGCAGGGTTTCCGCTTATCGCCACAAAGCAGACCTTCAGTCGGTAACCGCCGCTTTTTTCTAGAATTTGGTCTGCAATTGGAGCCACAGCGGACGTCAATTGACGGCTGCACTTGGTCTCATGTTGACCCCTAGCGGACATCCATACTCAGGATGACTGGCAGGCGGGTCTCGCGATGTGTTTTGTCAGGATTTCGCTTGTCAATCCACTTCCAGAGCCCATCGTACGGAGTAAGGATAGAGACTCTTTGGCTGGCCCGGGGTTTAGATGAGTGCACTACTCCGCCGGAACGGTCTTTTGCGAAGGAACATTGCCAGATATGTTCTTCTGCGGGCCATCGTCGGTCGTCGGGGAAGGTCGGGTGGAAATGCCTGGGCCATTCGGAGCCATGCCCTTCAGGAATTTGAAGAGATCGCTGTCTGTCGATAGAACCAAGGTCGTATTTGCCGAGATTATGGATTTGTAGGACTGCACAGTCCGGGTGAACTCATAAAACTCCACGGCTTGTGGGCTCTGGTTGTAGGCGCTCGCGTAAATCTCAGTGGCCTTTGCATCAGCCACGCCACGGATTTCCTCGACCTGGCGATAGGCTTCAGACTGGATTTTGTTCAAGTCGCGCAGGCGGTTGCCACGGATCCTGGCGGCCTCGCCGTTGCCCTCCGACAGGAATCGTTCCGCGATCTGCCGCCGCTCGCTTATCATGCGATCGTAAATCTTCGGGCGCACGCTCTCGTTATAGTTGATGCGCTTGAACCTTATGTCCAGCAGTTCGATGCCAAACACCCGGACCTTCTCGGCAGCCGCGGTAAAAATTTCCCGCTCGACCAGTTTGCGTCCCTTCTGGATCGGGACCAATGATCCCAGATCAATTTTCGAATTGGTGAGGAGGGCATCACGCAGCGGCACACGGTCCTTGGTGGTGCGGACGATCTCGATCAGCTCATGCTTTGCGACAGCATTGCGGGTTTCGCTGCCGAGAATGTCATCCAGACGGGACTGCGCGCTGCGTTCGTCGCGCAACCGCAGAAAATATTGGAGGGGATCGGTAATCCGCCAGCGGGCGAAGAGATCGACCGCAACGTAAAGCTTGTCTTTGGTTGGCATGTCTGAAGGATTGCCATCCCATTCGAGAATCCGCCTGTCAATCCGGTTGACATCCTGGATGAGGGGAAGTTTGAGCTTGAGGCCGGCTGTGGTCACAGGGTTGCCGACCGGCTGGCCAAACTGGGTGACGATCACCTGCTCCACTTCGCTCACCGTGTAGAATGGGCTTGCCGCGATCATGATTCCAACGGCAGCGATGACGGCGAGGATGGAAATCATAAACCGGTTCATGGCTGAACTCCCCTCTGGGAGTCGAGGTTCAGGAGCGGCAAAATGCTGCGTGTCTGCTCGTCAACAATGATCTTGGACCGGATGTCCGGCATGACCTCCTGCAGGGTCTCGATATAGATGCGGCGGCGGGTTACCTCCGGAGCCTTGCTGTATTCCGCAAACAGGGCATTGAACCGGGCGATATCACCTTCCGCTTCATTGATCCGTTTGAGGCGGTAGCCGTCTGCTTCACGTATGCGTTGATCTTTCTCGCCCTCAGCTAACGGTATGACCTTGTTGTAGTCGCGCCGGGCTTCATTGATCAACTTTTCTTTCTCCTGCTGAGCTTGATTGACCTCGTTGAACGACTCCTGCACAGGCTGGGGTGGATTGATGTTTTTCAACTGCACTTGATCAATGCTTATACCCATCTCGTACTTGGAGGAGAGTGCTTGCATTTTGGTAAGTGCTTCCGATTCAATTTCCTGGCGGCCAATGGTAATCACTTCGTCTACGGTACGGTCACCGACGACCTCCCGCATCACGGACTCGGAGACGTACCTCAGGGTTTCACTTGGTTCTCGAACCTTGAACAGGAACTTGGTAGGATCGGAGATGCGGTACTGAACCACCCACTCCACCAACGCGGCGTTCAGGTCACCGGTCACCATTTGCGTTTCTTTCTCGCCATCGCGGGGACTCTGATATGGATCAGTGGCACCTGGAGTCGTGAATCCAAATTCCTGTTTCAGCTGCCGTTTGACAGGAACGATTGTCGCTACATCAACACTCAGCGGAAGCTTGAAGTGTAATCCGGGTGGGACCTCTTGGAGATACCTGCCGAAGCGCTGCACGACAGCCACTGAGTCACTCGGCACGGTGTAAAACGATGACCATGCGACCAGTCCAGCCAGAATGAGAAAAAATGTGATGGCTTTCTCACGAAAGCTGCCGCCAGACAAAAATTGCTTGAGCTGGTTCTGCAAGTTGCGGACAAGCTCTTCAAGGTCAGATATGCGGTTGGTTTGATGAGCCCAAGGACCGCCAGCCGGTTGATTGTCGCTATTCTGCGATTGCATTTGGGCGCCTCTTTTTGCAAGAGCGTATAGTGACCCGCTTCGATGTTCCTAATCCTTAGGCAGTTGCCAGTGTCACTGGCGCGTTCGCAGCGAAGGGCGACTGCCATGTTGGAACTTACATGGATTTCAACAGCCAATTTAACACCAATTAGTGGGCTGTGTCGAGTTTAAGAAACGTAATCTGGCTTCAAGTCCGGCCACAGAGATGGGCTTTCCGAACTGCCGGTGCCTATGATTGGTGTCACGGTCTGGTGCGTTCCTGGCCCATTTGAGACCTGACGACGGGTTTGCCGGGTGTCCGCTTATCCCCGCAAGCTGACTTTCAATCGGCCATTGGCGGCATCATCAAGCGCAATGCCTCGATTTCGGGTGTGAAATTGCGCCGAACAATGACCCCACCCCTGAAGTCGCATAACTCATTGCAGATATTAGACAATAGTTGATTGAGGTGGGGTCACGCTTCGCGCGAAAAGTGACCCCTCTCAAGAAGTCGATACCCAATTGAAATCAATTGCTTAGATCATTTTCTGGTGGGGTCATCATTGGACGCAATTTCACAGTGGTCTGGCCATAGGTCCCAATGGTGTATTTGCGCAACCGACTATGCCCGTCCTGGGTCCGGTAAAGGACAATGAACACCTTGCGGCCCCTGGGCGTCAACTTGAGACCGAAGCCAGGAACGCTATCGTCCCAATAGACCGTATCTGAGTGACCTGCTACAAGATCGTCAATTGCCGATTTGATCAGGTGAAGCTTTGGCATTTGTGATCTCCACTCTGCTACCTGCAGTCAGAATAGGTAGCATTTAAAATGAAACTATGGCTCACATTGAGACACGGTGGAGGACACAGATCAACGGAATTCAGAGGGTTATGCAACGTGTTACAATGCTGTGCGACGCCTACTGAGATAAATCTCCTTCCCCCTTGTGGGGAGGGCTGGGGTGGGGGTCTGGAAGTGGTGAAAATAAAGGTTCAGACAACATGCGGTGGGTTCGGAACGACCCCCACCCTTAATCCCTCCCCACAAGGGGGAGGGAGACTTCTAAACTAAACTCGCTCCAAGCTGCTGGCTGTCGACCGACCAGGTCCGGTATTCCTTCAAGGCTTGGCGCATGAGCATGGAACAATTCCCCTCGTTCCTATGGTAACACTGGAAGGCGCTTTGTCCACGCCAATCCTGCGCTGTTGTGGCGATGATTGCCCTGGGGGAGTAGCGAACAGGGTTTGTTTCCGCTAACAAATCATCATGCCCCCTTTGCGCCCCACGCTTTATCCCCTTCCGCTGATTGGCTGGCGGGAGCGGGTTTATTTGCCGGGGCTGGCGCTGGGGCCCTTGATCGCCAAGGTTGACACGGGGGCGCGCACCGCCGCGCTGCATGCGGAAGATATCGTGATCCGGGGCCACAAGGTCCGGTTCTGTGTTCCCAATGGGGAGGCCACGCATTTCTATGAATTGCCTATCAAGGGCCAGCGCCGGGTGAAAAGCACCAGCGGGCACAGCGAAATGCGGGCTGTGGTGGAAACGATGATTGAAATAGGCGGTGTCAAGTTCTCCGCCGAAATCACCTTGACCGACCGCACCGACATGGGCGTTCCGATGCTGCTGGGCCGCGCCACCATTCGCGGGCGTTTCATTGTCCACCCCGGCAGCTCCTACCTGGTTTCACGCATCAAACGGAAACGCATATGAAGATTGCCCTGCTCACCCGCAACCCCAAACTTTTTTCGCATCAGCGCCTGATGGAATGCGCGGTGGCGCGCGGCCATGAGATCGTGCCGATAGATTACCTGCGCTGCTACATGAACATCACATCGCGGAAGCCGGAGCTGCGCTACCTCGGCGAAAAACTTTCGGGCTTCGACGCGGTGATCCCGCGCATTGCGGCTTCGCACACGTTCTATGGCCTGGCGGTTTTGCGGCAATTCGAGATGATGGGGGTCTATCCCCTGAATGAATCGGTGGCCATCGGGCGTTCGCGCGACAAGCTGAGAAGCCTGCAAATTCTTTCGCGCGAGGGTGTTGGCATGCCGGTCACCGCCTTCGCCAAGGACACCTCGCGCACCCACGAGGTTCTGGAAATTGTTGGCGGCGCGCCGGTTGTCATCAAGCTGCTGGAAGGCACGCAGGGCATTGGGGTGGTGCTGGCGGAGACAGAGAAATCCGCCAAGTCCGTGGTTGACGCGTTCAATGGCGTGAATGTCGCCATCATGGTGCAGGAGTTCATCCAGGAGTCCGAGGGGAGGGATATCCGGGCTTTCGTTGTCGGCAGGCGGGTTGTGGCCACGATGGAACGAACCGGCGCGAAGGGTGATTTCCGCTCGAACCTGCACCGGGGCGGCAGCGCTGCCATCGCCACCCTCTCATCAGTTGAGCGCTCCACCGCCCTCAAGGCCGCCAAGGCGATGGGGCTCAATGTGGCGGGCGTTGACATGCTGCGGTCGAAGCGCGGGCCGGTTGTGATGGAGGTGAATTCCTCGCCGGGGCTTGAAGGCATTGAAAAAACCACAGGCGTTGACGTGGCCAAATCCATTGTGGAATTTTTGGAAAAGAACGCAAAGCCCAACAAGACCGGCACGCGGGGCAAGGGATGACGGCTTTCAGCATTGGCGACTTCAGCGTTCCGGCGGGCGGGCGCAAGACCGTGGAGCTTCCCATCAGTGTGTTGGCCAACCACACACCAGTCAATCTGCCGGTTCATGTGATCCATGGGCAGGAACCGGGGCCGGTGCTGTTTATCTCAGGTGCCGTCCATGGCGATGAAATACTGGGTGTCGAAATTGTGCGGCGGGTGGTGGATCACCAGGCGCTGGCGAAACTTGCCGGAACGCTGCTGGCGGTACCCATCGTCAACACATTCGGTTTTCTCAATCACTCGCGCTACATGCAGGACAGGCGCGATCTCAACCGCTCGTTTCCAGGCTCGGACCGGGGTTCGCTGGCAAGCCTGCTGGCGGACATGTTCATGAGGGAAGTTGTGATGCGCTCGCATTACGGCATTGATCTGCATACGGCGGCCCTGCACCGCTCCAACCTGCCGCAAATCCGCATTGCGCCCGATGAGCCGGAACTGCTGGAACTCGCCAGGAATTTCGCGCCGCCGGTTATCCTGGTTTCCAAGCTGCGTGACGGAACGCTGCGCCAATGCGCCCGGGACAAGGGCGTGAAGGTTTTGCTCTATGAGGCGGGAGAAGCCCTGCGCTTTGACGAAGCGGCAATCGAAACGGGCGTTTCAGGGGCTTTGCGCGTGATGGCCGGTCTTGGCATGATTTCACTTGAGGCCAGGGACATGAAAGCCCGCCGTGTTTCAATCTCGCAATCCAGCACCTGGCTTCGCGCCCCCGAGGGCGGAATTTTGCGCAGCGCCTTGCAGATTGGCGCAAAGGTTTCCAAGGGCCTGCACCTCGGCGAGATTTCAAATCCGCTTGGCGACATGAGCGTGTCTGTCATTTCCGACGATGATGGCATCGTCATCGGGCGCACGAATTTGCCCATCGTCAACCGGGGCGACGCGTTGTTTCATGTGGCAAGAATGAAGAAGTCCGAAACTGCGCAGGCCCCGCTGTTTGACGAGGACGAGATTATCTGAGGGCTGGAACGCGAGCAGTTTGGTTGACTCGCCCGAACCAGCTTTCACGAAACAACCCGTTCAGCATTCACCTTCGCCCGTGGCCGCTTTGCCATGGGGGTATTGTGATTGCCAGCAAACGGATACACAGCGGACGTGGCGTGATATTCGCCAGGTTCTCGTTTTGACCTGGAACGGGCCTCCCGGTCCTGGCGAATTGCCGCTGCCATCGCCAGAGGCAATGTTGTGAACTGCGTCGGTTTGGACCTATAGTAATTTTTCACGCCGGACATCCGGTGGATGCCGGATGGTTCCAGCCTGTTGCCGCATGGAGGTGATGCCATGATGCCTGCAAAACGACTGTCCCTGCTTGTGCTCCTCATGCTGTGCTTCGCCACGATGACAAGCGCCCCGTCTCTGGCGGGGGAACTCACCGAGGCCTTGAAGTTGAGAGACGTTGCGCAGGTCCGCAGTCTTCTCGCGGCAGGTGCAGATGTAAATGAAAAGGTCCGCGGCGATTACCCTCTCAATGTTGCCGCCACCTATGGACCTGCAGAAATTGTGACCCTTCTGCTCGATGCCGGGGCTGACATTGAGCGGCAAGGACGCGATGGTCTGCGCCCGCTGCACAACGCGGTCATTTTGGGGCACGCGGAAATCGTGGTGCTGTTGATACAGAGAGGGGCAGTGGTTGATGCCAAGGACAGACGGGGCCGCACGCCACTCTACAGTTTCGCGGCCATCGGCGGCAGCGACATTGAAATCGCAAAGGTGTTGCTGGCTGCCGGAGCCGATCCGAGAATCGAAGATGAGAATCTCGATACAGCCCTACCCTACGCCGCAGAGGTCGGGAACGTCGAACTGGGTGAATTGCTGATAGCAGTTCACGCAGACGTCAATCACGTGGAAGGCAGCGGCTGGCATGCACTCCATCTCGCAGTCTTACATCGGCGCCACGAATTTGTAGGATTGCTTATTGCTGCCGGAGTGGATGTCAGTCAGACGCAGGGCCCGCTCGGCAAGAGGCCCCTTTCCTACGCGGGCGATGACGCAGCCATGCGGCAGATACTGATCGCGGCAGGAGCAAAATGACGGCCTCTCCAACCTAGCGGGCTTTCCGGCAAGCCGGAATCGGTTTGCCGAAAAGGAATCGCCCTAGTTTCCCGCCACATGGCTGTAGGCGGCGGCGCCCCAGACTTTTTTGACTTGGCCGTCGCGGCCACAGGCTTTGCGGTAGCGCTTGTAGGCGTCGGATTGTTTGATGTAGCCGAAGCGCGTCAAGACGCGATTTTCACCGCGATAATAATTCTGGTGATAGTCTTCAGCCATGGTGAAGGTGGTCGCGGGCCTCACTGGAGTGACAATTTTTTTGCCCAGAGCTTTCCCTGCCTCGGCTACGGCTTTTTCTGCCGCAGACTTTTGGTCAGCGCTGGTGGTGAAAATCCCGGACTTGTAGCTGTCGCCGCGATCGCAGAACTGGCCGCCGTCATCGGTTACGTCGATGGTGCGCAGGAAAAATGAAACCAGTGTTTCATAGCTTACCACTGCAGGATCAAATTCGATCTTCACAGATTCGCGGTGGCCTGAGTGATTTTTGTAGGTGGGGTTTTCAAGTGTTCCGCCTGCGTAGCCGGAAATGGTAGACGTCACGCCCTTCACCTTGTCTAAATCGCTTTCAACACACCAGAAGCAGCCGCCCGCAAATATGGCGGTTTCAGCCTTGGCTGGTTGGCCGGTCGCACCAGACAGCATCAGCAACGCGGCCAGGATTACTTGTTTCATGGGCTTCTCCAATTTAGAGAATTTCTATTCCTTGACCAACGGAGAGGCCAATCAAGAGAATACAAATGCGCGTGATTTGAGCTTTACCGTTTCGTCAAGCTGCCGAGGATGCCGCGGACCAGGGCGTTGCCGATGGAGCGGGCCACCGAAGAACCCAGTTGGCCACCCACACTTGAGGCCGCATTTTTGATGAAGCGGTCGGTGGCGGATTCGCGCTCGCGGGGCGCTGCGCGTTCGGCGCGCGCCCGGATTTTCTCTTCGGCGGCCTGTTGTTTTTCTTCGGTGCGGGCAGCGGCTTTCTTGGACAGTTTTTCGTAGGCGGACTCGCGGTCTTCGGCTTGTTCATATTGGCTGTAGACGGGAGAGTTCTTGATGCACTTCTGGCGCCCGTCCGCTGTTGTGTGCACGGCAGACATAACGTGAGGTCTGTGTCACTTCCTATTTTGACCCATAACGGGCATCGGCAGTTGCATGGCAGACGACGCCATGGCTTCGCGCCCGCAGAGCGTTGGAACTTTTTGGCTGATTTTTGAACAGCGTTCGCTGCGACTAGGCAGCCAGGTTCGCGCCCGGTTTGCGAGCGACAAATAGGCGTGCCATATTCTTCTTTTCGAACCGCTTGCCTTGCGGAGGCATGAACATCTCCATGACAGCGCGGGAATTCGCGCTACTCAGGGTGTGCCGCGTTTTTTTGAATTGCGCAATGAGGCCTTTGACGAACAGTTGGGGCCGAAGCCGACGAACTGATCCTTTGTCTGGCAAATGCCCTTCAAACGAAAAGGCCGGGCAACGAGCCCGGCCTCCTTCGATAGATCGTTGGACTGCTAGTGGCGGCCTTGACCGTTTTCTTTAGAGATCTTCATGATGCGCTCGAAATTGGTCAATCCGAGAGCATTTTCGTCTATGGCGAGCGGGGAAACCACCGTCACGGACTCCTTGGCGGCATTGTTCTTCAACTGCGTTGAATACTTACCAAAGTAAGTATCTGAATCACGCAGGTCAACGCGGTCGTTTGCATACGCCGCACCCGAGAGAGCCGCGAGGGCAAGGATAGTAATATAGATCTTCTTCATAATTTCCTCCTGTAGGTTAAGTTAAGCGAGCTTTGCTGCTCGAACCACGCTTACCATCGCCCCGCTTGACCTGGATGTAATCGACCTTACACTTCTCACACAGTCTTCTGGGCTTCCTGTGACTACAGATTCGCCCCGAAAATCGATCGCTCAATCTAATGGGCAAATTCAGGATGGGGATTCTCAAATCGTTTTATTTGGACTGGTGTAACCTAGGTCATATTTGGGCAGGCGCAGGGCTGTCATCTTGTAACCAATGCAACAAGCAGTTTTAGCGAAGATGGAGACCCAAGATGTTTGCCCAGACCTGTTCATTGAGCCTTGTGGCGGCGTTAGCTGCGATTTCGCTCGCCAGCATTGCCGGCAAAACCGAAGCCGCCCCTCAGTGTGGCAACCATGACAAAATTGTCGAAGTCCTCGGGGACAAGTTCAAGGAAACCCGGCGCGTCATGGGCGTGGTGAACGCCAAGGCGGTCATGGAAATCTTCATGTCCCCGCAAGGCACCTGGACCATGGTGATAACCGACACCAGCGGCTTATCATGCATTACGGCCTCCGGCGAGGAATGGCAGGATGTTCCGGTTGCTGTTGCTGGACTTGACAGCTGAATCTAATTCATCGGCTCAACGGCGAGTTACCGTCCTTCAATTCAGGAGACCGTTATAGGGCATTCGCAGCGCTAAAGAGTCCGCAATTGGCCCTTAGGCGAAGTACTGCTTAAACAAACCAAAGCCTGTTGATGCTTCACAAGCAGACCTGAACATACTGCGTGAGATGAGGACGAGATTATTTGACGCGGCTACTTTCTTGTCAACCAGCCCAGAATCCCCCTGATAATTGCGTTGCCGATGGAGCGGGCCACTTGCGAACCCAATTGGCGGCCAACGCTTGAGGCGGCATTTTTGATGAAGCGGTAGGTGATGAAGTGGTCGGTGGCGGACTCGCGCTCGCGGGGGGCGGCGCGCTCGGCGCGGGCCTGGGCTTTTTCCTCGGCAGCCTTTTCAGTTGCCAAAGTCCGGGCAGCGGCTTTCCTGGACAGTTCTTCGTAAGCCGGCCCGCTCGTTACTCGACGATTTTCCAGTATGAGTCTTTGCGAACGACACGTCCGCTTCGAAAGGTGTAGAAGTCGCAACCCTGCACCCTGACCTTCTCACCATTCAGCTTTGTGCCAGCGAGAAGCCATTTGGACATTCCACAATTACCTGACACGAAGTGCTCCACGTCGCTGTAATGCACATCAGGTGTCGATTCAAACCGCCCCATAATGCCCTTCTTCACCTGCTCGATGCCTTGGAACCTCGTCCCATAGGGCTCGGTTCCACGCGGCATGTCGAGACTGCAGTCGGGCGCGAAAAAGCTCATCACGCCATCAATGTCGTGCGCATTGAAGGCCGCCGTGAGCCCATGCAGCGCAGCCAGGATTTTTGCTTCGGTGACCATCGGCATTCCCTCATGTCCCAGTGGTGTTTTGCCGCTCAGAGCAGCGCTCTGCGGCCCGGCATCGGGAGCCTAGCACCATTGACTGTCCCGGGGTTAAGAAAAACCACCGTCAACTGCCGCTTCTGGCCCTCAGGCGAAGTACTGCTTGAACAAACCAAAGCCTAGTACCCGGAATCAGAGCTGAGTGATACGGCGGCCTTTGAAGCGGCGTTGACGGACCTTTTTCTTGGTCCAGACGAAGGGTTCAGCTTTGTCGTTATATGCTTTGACGTAGGCATCAATGTGCTCCTGGAGCTGTTTGAGGCTTGTGAAGGAGGCGCCGCTGAGCGACTGCCCCTGCAAGATCGAGAACCATACCTCGACCTGATTGAGCCAGGACGCGCTTGTCGGCGTGAAATGAAATTGCACATTGGGATGGGCCTTGAGCCAATGCTCGTTCCTTTTGTGGGTGTTGAGGTTGTCGAGGATGACGTGAAGCTTGCGGTTCGGAAATGCCGTGGTCACACTGTTCATGAAGTCGAGAAACTCGACGCGGCGACGGCGTTTTGAATGTGTTGCGATGATCTTTCCAGTGGCGACTTCGAGCGCCGCAAACAGCGTTGTCGTGCCATGCCGCTTGTAGTCGTGGCTCTGGCCGGTCAAGGCGCGGCCATTGGGCAACTTCAGATAGCCCTGGGCTCGCTCCAGAGCCTGGATTGAAGGCTTTTCGTCCACGCACAGCACAATGGCCTTCTCGGGCGGGGCGACATAGAGGCCAACAACATCGGCGGCTTTGGCCGTAAAGTCCGGGTCGTTGCTCTCACACCAGGACTTGCGAGCCGCGAGGTCAATCTTGTGGCTACGCAGGAACCGCCAGACATATTGGACGTCAACATCGCCCAGCGCCCCGGCCAGCAGAGGCCCGGTCCAGCGTGCGAACCCCTCCGGCGGCGGTTTGTCCAGCAGCTTCAGAATCCGCTTGTCGGTGGCCTTCGTATAGATCGGCTGCTTGCCGGGCCGCGGCTTGTCTTGCAGCCCTTCAAGGCCATGGTCGGCATAGCGATGCCGCCAAAGGCTGACAATCCGCGGCTGGACCCCAACTTCCTTGGCTATCGAGCGCGTGCTGCGCCCGGCCGCCGCCAACAGAACTATCCGTGCTCGCTTCAAATCGCGCTGCATTGTCATCGGTGAGCGACAACACGCCTCAAGCACCTTGCGATCTTTCCTCGAAAGGTGGACTTCTCTTGCTTCGGGTATCATCCCGACCTTGAATCACGAATCACGATCCAAGAAAAGTAGGTACTAGTTCCGCGCAGTGCCCCACTTTCATTCAGGGAGAACAGCCGTGAAAAAACTCGTTATATTGACAGCCAGTGTGTTTGTATTGAACCTGTCTGCCGCTCAAGTGGCCAGCGCCGGCAGCGATGCCGAGTTGATCATTAGCGCAGAGGCCGCGGCACCAGCGGCAGTCGGCTCTCAGGCTACCATCTATGCCCCGCAGGCCGACGGTTCAATGAAAACAATTCGCGAAGGTAAGAATGGTTGGTGGTGCACGCCCGACGACCCTGCCACACCGGGTCCTGATCCAATGTGCGGTGATGCCAATTCGATGGGATGGGCTATGGCCTGGATGGGCAAAACAGAGCCACCCAAAGGCAAGATCGGTTTTGTTTACATGCTGATGGGCGGGCCCTCGGCGAGCAACCTTGATCCTTACATTACCAAACCTGTAGAAGGTACCGATTGGAGTATGGACCGTCCGCACGTGATGGTCGTGAACTATGGGGATACGATGTCAGGTTATCCTGAAAAGGAATTAATGCCCGATACGACTCGCCCCTATGTCATGTGGGCAGGTACGCCTTATCAACATTTGATGCTTCCGGTGCAGTAGATTTGATCTGGCGCAGGAGCGGCATCACCGCTCTTGCGCCAAGGAGTTATCCATGAGAACGGCTTTGTCCATCGCTCTTGTACTTTTTGTCACGAGCGCCGCACACGCGCATTCTTACCGCGTTGGCAATCTGGAAATCGTGCATCCCACCATCATCGTGCCGCAAGCAAACTCCGATTGCACTTGCGCCCATGTGATGATCATCAATCATGGTCCTGAAACTGAATATTTTCTCGGCGCTGACATTGCGATCGCGGGCAATACGCGTCTTCTTCATGTTGCAAGTCACGACCACGATATCAGTGCACCATCAGCAGTTCCCATTCCATCGGGTGCTACCCTCGATCTGCACCGTTATGAATGGTGCTTGTTTCTCAGCAATATTCATTCAGGTCTTGAAGCCGATATGGGTGCTTACCCC
>VFJY01000179.1 GCA_009885825.1 Rhodobiaceae bacterium
CGATAATATCCTACCAAGGAGTTCGTCATGTCCGCACCCGCCGAAAAGATCAGCATTACCGTCACCCCCGCCATGAAGCGGGTTTTGGAGGAGCGCGTGGCTTCGGGGCAGTTTGCCTCCGCCAGCGAATTGATGCGCGAAGCGTTTCGGACCTGGCAGCGCCAGCAGGACGAGCATGAAGAGCGTCTGGCCTCGCTTCGTGCGCGTATTGACCGGTCGATGAATGACCCCAGGCCCGGCATCCCCGCCGAAGAGGTTTTTGACCGCCTCAAGAAAATGCACGAAAAGAATTTGAAAGCCGCGTCTTGAAAGGCAAACGGCTCGTCTTTCGGGATGAGGCGGAGGCCGATCTTGTCGCGCTATACACCTATATCGCCCAGGCCAGCGGCAGTTTTCATACGGCTTTCAGCTTCACCGAACGGTTGCGCAACGCCTGTTTCAATCTGGTGGATTTCCCCGACCGTGGCGCGCCGCGCGATGACATTAAAACCGGCCTTAGAATACTAACCATCGAACGCAAGACTGTGATCACCTATTTCGTAAAAGGTGGCGATGTCATCATCAGCAACATCTTCCATGGTGGCCGCGACTGGGAGGCATTTTTCCTGGATGACAAAATCGAGGGTGGTGAAGGTTAAAACAAAAATCAAAATAATGGAATTATAATCCTTGACAATCTATTCCTATCGGTTCATGTTCCTATTTTGTTCTGTGTGCTGAACAGGAAACACCATGGACTGGGCCAGGGCCATCGAACGCAACAGCGAAGCGCTCGTGGGCATAGTTGAAGCACTTTTCGTCATGCTGGGGCTTGTAGGCTCAGACATGGTTTCGCGGATTCCGCAGCCCCTCCACCGCGCCGTGCTGCGCGTGCTGCGGCCCGCCGAATCCGCCGTGCGGCGCCTTGTCGTCATCGCGGCGCGCGGCCTTGTGGTGAAGCTCGCTGCCTCGCGTCCGATGCCAGCGGGCCCCATCGGGAAGGGCGGGCGTTCACGTCCCTCCTTTCAGCTGTTCGATCCGCGGAAAAACTTCGCGCTCCTGAGCTTGCGTCGCGGAACGGCCGCGCGGCTTGCCCCGCGCATCCATATCTTCGCGCGCGATCCCCGGGTGGCGGCCCTGTGGGCAGCGCCCCAGCCTTCGCCCGATCCCGCTCCGCCGCCCGATGGCCTTGTCAATGCCCAGCGCCTCACCCGGAGGCTCCAGGCGCTCAAGCTGGCGCTTGATGATCTGCCGCGCCAGGCCAGGCGTCTCGCGCGCTGGCGGGTCAGGCGGGAGACCGCAAAAGCTCCGAAGTTCAAGTCACCGCTCCGACCTGGCCCTCCTCCCGGCCACCGCAGGAAGCCAATTCACGAAGTCGATGAGGTGCTCATCGAATGCCACGGGCTCGCCTGTGACGCGATGAAGCCCGACACGTCCTGAAGCGCTGCCCACTCAAAAGCAGAAACCGTCCGTCTACGGACTAATGTGGTTCCGCTTCCTTCTCTACCTCCGGAAACGGCATAACCGTTTTCATCCCGGCGAAGCTTTGCCCGACGCTCATTGAAAATTGAATTTAAGATTGGCATTGCCTTCCGGCATCACGTCCGCAGATATTTGAACAGGGCGGCGAAATCGCCGTGGTTGCGGCGCATGACACCGACGAAAGTTGAGCGGAGCTGCTGGGCGAGCCAGACCGACGACACATTGACGTCGCGCACGAGATAGCCGCGCTTGGTCTTGTACAGCTTGAAGATTATTTTCTTGCCGCCGGAGAGCTGGGTGTTCACGATCAAGGTGTTTTTTGTGCCTGAGCAGCCGGTGATTTTCAAACCGCTGCCGGAAAACCTGCTGGCGTGCCTGGCCATGAAGCGGCCAATGAAGCCGCGGGTCAGGGCCACATATTCAGCTTTCTGGGCCTTGCTCAGCGCCGCCTTGTTTGGCCCGAGGGCGAACATGGCGATGTCGTTCAAGTCCGTGTAGCGCGAGGCGACGCCGGAGAATGCCTTGGGCGAGCCATTGCGGGCCGCGCCCATCATGGCGTTGCCGGCATTGGTGATGAATGTTGTCGCCTCGCAGGCGTTGAGCGCCGTGCTGGTGCAGACAAAAATTGAAAGACTTATAAGTAATACCGCAATCCAACGTGCCCGCATTGCATTAGTCCCCACTGCGGCTATGTGAATCAGATTGAATCTGAGTCGCAAGAGTCAACGGGGCCGGAAACGAAAATTATTCCTTGTCCTTGCCCTTCACGCCCTTGATTTTGGCTTCGCGCAAGTGAAGACCGGCGCGGGTGCCTTCGATGTCCTCAGCCTTGGCCAGGTCGTAGGTGCGCTTGCGAAGCTCCATGACGAGTTCATTGCGATCCTCGATGTGGGCGATTTCACTGAAGGGAACCGGTTTGCCAATGCGCACATTGAGCCCGGTTCCAATGCGGCGCGCCGTTTCGCGGAACACGAGGGAGAGCCTGAGCGTCAGGCTCAGGTGGCTGGCGAGCTGGAACAGGCGGCTGTTCTGGCCGGTGAAGAATATGGGAACGATGGTCGCCCCGGAATTGCGCAGGAGCTTCGCAGTGAAAGGCGCCCAGGGCAAATCAACGGCCTGGCCCTTGTGGGGCTTTTCAGAGGTTGCGACACCGCCGCCTGGAAAAATTCCAACCGCATGGCCATCGCGCAACCAGGCCTGGGCGGCAATCCGTGAACTGACATTGGTTTCGCGGGCCTCGCGGGTGGGCGCGAAGGCTACGGGCAGGAGATTGCCAAGCGCTTCCGGGGCCTGGCAGAGAACATCATTGGCCAGCACCTTGGTATCGGGCCGCACCTTGATGGCAAGCCAGGTCAAGGTGATGCCGTCCAGCACGCCATAGGGATGATTTGCGATGAAAAGCACGGGGCCAGCCGCAGGCGTCAGCGCCAGTTCGGCTTCATCATACAAGACATTGAGCTTGAGCAGGCGAATGGCGGCATCAAAGAAATTCTCGCCGTCCTTCACGCTTTTCTGATGCTGGAAATACAGTTTCTTGAGTTTGCGCTGGCCCCCCATTTTTTCAATGGCCTGAATGACCACGCGCTGGATCGCCGGCTGGTCCGAAGTTGAATAGGAGAAACGGACCTTCTTCGGCTTGCTCACTGGCTCTGGCGGTTTGGGCATCTGGTGGCTTGGAGCGCTCATTTGGATTTGCTGGCTGTTATGACTTACATGCTCTATTTGAGGGCGTCGATAGGAGAAGTCCATGTTCAAGCTCTACGCGCGAAAGGGCGCCGGTTCGCTGGCGGTGGAGGCGTTGCTGGCGCAATGCGCCGCCGTGTATGAAATCATTTATGTCTCGCGCGAACCTGGAGGCTCGCTCGCGCACAGCTACCAAATGATAAATCCCCGTTCAGAAGTGCCAGCTTTATTGCTGCCAGATAACAGCATCATGACGGAAAGCGCCGCAATGATGATCTACCTTGCTGATCTATATCCAGAGGCTGGATTAGCGCCATCTGCTGCTTCGCCCCAGCGGCCGCGATATTTGCGCTGGATCCTGTATTTCGCCACGGCGGTCTACACGGCTGACCTGCGCATGTATTATCCGGCGCGCCATTCAACCGAGCCTTCGCACGCGGATGCCATCAAGGCCAGGGCCACCGCCGACATGCAAAGGGATTTCGAGATATTCGCCAATGAGATGGGGGCGGGGCCCTATATCCTCGGCGAAAAAATGAGCGCCGCCGACATCTATGCCGCCATGCTGTTCAGCTGGGCGCCGGATGTGCCGAAACTGTTTGCGCGACATGCCAATATCAAGGCGCTGTATGATCTGGTCACGGCGCGGCCCGCCATTGCAAAGGTGTGGGCGCGCAACGACACGCTTTAAGCGGCTTCCTCTTTCGGTGAGCCGAGACCCAGGACGCGGCAGATGGCGTAGACCAGATCGGCGCGGTTCAGGGTGTAGAAATGGAACGCGTTGATGCCCTCGCGGCGCAGCGCTTCGACTTGCTCGGCGGCGACGATGGCAGCAACGAGATTTCGGGTTTCCGGGTCCTGATCGAGGCCGGCGAAGCGGCGGGCGAGGTCGGGCGGGATATGGGCGCCGCATTTCGCCGCGAATTCGCAAACGCGGGCGAAGTTGGTGATCGGCAAGATGCCGGGCACAAGGTCAATGTCTATGCCGCGGGCTTGGATGCGGTCGCGCAGGCGCAGGAAAAAGGAATTGTGAAAGAAGAATTGCGAGATGGCGCGGGTCGCCCCGTGCTCGGCCTTGTCGGCCATGAAGGCCAGGTCTTCCTCGATTGAAACAGATTCCGGGTGGCGCTCGGGATAGGCCGTGACGGAAACTTCAAAATTTTCGATCTCGCGAATGCCGCGCACGAGGTCCGCGGCGTTTTGATAGCCCTGCGGATGGGGTTCGAAGCGCTTGCCAACGCCGCCGGGCGGATCACCGCGCAGGGCCAGAATATGGCGGACGCCGGCGTTCCAGTTATCGCGCACGACGGCGTTCACCTCCTCCTTGGAGGCGCCGACGCAGGTGAGGTGGGCTACGGGCTTGAGGCTGGTTTCTTCGCGGATTTTCTTGAGGGTCAGCAAGGTGCGGTCGCGGGTGGTGCCACCAGCGCCATAGGTGACCGATACGAATTTTGGATTGATCGATTCCAGCCGCTTGAGGGTGGTCCAGAATGCGTTTTCGGCGTCGCCTGGCTTCGGCGGAAAAAATTCGAATGAAACGGAAAGCTTGTCTGTCATGGACGGGTCGATTCCATCTTGGTTGGCGCGCTGGAGACCCGCGCTGACTTGTTGATGCCGAGCCAGACTGAAACTGTCAGACCGGTTTGCTCCTTCAGCCAGGGCGGGGGCAGGAGTTCGTGCCGCTGCAGCGCCAGGCCCGCGCGGTTGAACCACCCGGTGATCTGCTCAGTTGAAATTCCAAGGCGGCGATGGGCGTGCTCATTGCGGAGCACCTCCAATTCGTGGGGGGCAAAATCGACAACAATCAGACGGCCGTTTGGATGGAGCACACGCCGCGCTTCAATCAGGGCGCGGGCGGGGTCGTCCAAATAGTGAAGCACCTGGTGAATGACCACCAGGTCCGCCGCATCATTGGCAAAGGGGAGGGCATAGATGTCGCCGTGGCGAACCTGGGCCTGGCGCAGATTGTTGCGTTCAAGATTTGACCGGGCAATGGCAATCATCTCACGGCTGGCGTCAATTCCGACGGCTTGGTCGGCCTGGGGCGCCAGCAATTCCAGAATGCGGCCGGTTCCGGTTCCGAGGTCGACGAGAGTCTTGATCCGCGACGGCCCAATTATATTGAGCATGGCATTTTCGACGTCTTCTTCGCGGATGTGGAGGGAGCGCAGTTTTTCCCAATTTGCGGCGTTGCTGCTGAAGTAGCTTGCGGCCAATTCCGCCCGCTGGTTTCTGATCGATTCGAGACGGGTCAGATCGCGCATGAGCGCCTGATCCAGCGCTGGCAGCATATCGACAATCGCGCGCGACAAGGCGCCCCCGAGGCCTTCTTCACGCAGGCGAAACAGCACCCAGTTGCCTTCCTTGTGACGCGACACAAGTCCCGCTTCGACCATAAGTTTCAGATGCCGGCTTACCCGCGGCTGGCTTTGCCCAAGGACTTGCGTGAGTTCGCTCACGTTGAATTCACCGTGAGAAAGAACAAACAGAATGCGGACGCGCGTTGATTCCGCGACAGCCCTCAGTCCAACCAGCAATTCATCCATCAGGCTTACCTCTTGAACTGCACATAAACATATCCTTATATAGAATTCAATGGCGCAGTCGACACAGATTGCGGGATTGTCTGGCGGGATTTCGCACTTACATGTGATCGTCTTGCTTTTTTCATACTTTCATTGCGTAGTAGTGAAGCTAGGGCAAAGTTGGTAAGGGCACCGTCGGCTTGTTTGGAGGAATCATGGCAGGAACAAAAAAACGTCAGTTCACGCGGCGTGAATTTGCGGCTTTGTTTGTGGGTGTTATGGCCTTTGGCAATGCAAGTGCCGCGCGGGCGGCGCTGGACCTAGCGGAGGATTATGTTGACCGGATTGCCGATGAAGTGATGGACCTGGCCAATGGATCTGTTCGCGGAGCCGCACTGAAGTCCAAATTCGCCAACGTCCTGAATCGTTATATCAATTTGCGCACAATCGCGAATTTCGCCTTGGGCCCCTACCAAAAACAACTGCCTCAACGCGAGCGGGATGAATTCTACCGGCTTTTCAGCAATTACGCAGCGGCTTTGTTTGTGTATTATGTTGAGGATTTCCGCGGGTCTGACCTGGATATCATCTCGAACACCCAGCAGGGCAAATTCACGACGATTGCAAGCGCCATCATATTAAAGAGCGGTGGCAGAGAGCAGGTCAAGTGGCGCCTTGTTCAGACAAGCAGCGGCTATAAGATCAGCGATATCAATATCAAGGGTGTGTGGCTTACGATTGCCACAAAAAAGCGCTTTAGCGAGGTGCTTAACCGGTCTAAAGGTGATTTTGAGGTTCTGTTCGCGGAGCTGAAAGAGGCCGAAACGTGGTGATCACGTTTAAGTTGATGGGGTTTTCATGATCCATTAACCATACTGGCCCGATTGGTATTTTTTGGATGTTCGAATCATGATTTCACGTCGCGCCCTGTTGGGTTTGTTTGCCGGTTTTACAGCTTCATCTGCGTTTGCGGCTGATCATCCTTCAATCACATTCATGCACAAGTTCGGCAAGGAAATGCTGAACGCGCACCGACACGGCACAATTGGCAAGTTCGAGAATGTCATCGATCAATATTCGGATGTTGCCGGGATCTCCAATTACTCGCTGGGCCAGTTCAAGCCTGCGCTCAAAGCCAGTCAGCGTGAAAAATATTATCGCGGGGTGGTCACGTTCATGGCGCGCTACTTCGCTGAGCAATCGCGCGAGTATGAAATTGCCAAATACGAGATTGGCGAAGCCAAGGTTGACGACAACAAGGATGTTATTGTTGAAAGCAGAGTATATCTGCTCAAAGGCCAGGTCTATAGTGTGAAGTGGCAGCTCAAGTGGATCGGGGGGCGCTACAAGGTTGCCGATGTGAGGGTTATGGGCTTTTCGCTGACTTATCTGCAGCGCGGGCTGTTCACGTCCTACCTGTCCAAACGCAAGGGTGACATCAGCCAATTAGTGGCTGCGCTCACCCGTTGAAAGTCTTCGGACCGGGTTTCAAGCCCGCTGGAGCTCTTGCTGTCATTGCGGTTCTATTATTGGCTTGTTCGGGCAATGGATCTGGCCCCTGAAACTGTTGCAATTTTGGAGCTTGAGGGGCATATCAAGGGTTATGGAACAAGAACTCATAAAACCAGAAAGTACCCCAAGAGGCTCTTCCCAAGCCTTCAGCCCACTGGGCTGTTTTATCGCGGCGTCGGGGGTAACTCTGCTGGCATTTTGCCTTTGGGGTGCTGCTGCGGTGACGACGGTTTGGGCCTTTTCCAAATTGCTGGGGCTGCCGGATATGCTGACCAACGGACTTATGGTTTTGAGCTTGGTGCCTGCCATTATTGCAACGATCTGGACGGCGGGCAGGGCATGGCATGTGGAGCGCCGCCTGGCGCAGCATCAGGACATTGACGTTCCGGTATTTGATTTGTGGCACTATTTCAAGAAAGCCTCGTAGCCGTTTTGCATCGCGGACTCATCCGCTAAACTCGGGTGAACATGTCTATTTGGACCCGCATCACTGAGGCGCTTGCCCTCGTTGGAGATTCGATTGGCGACTTTCTGGCAAAGTTGGCGCGATCACGGGTCACAGCTCCGGAGAAATCAATTGGCTTTACGATTGGCATGATTGCACTGGGCGCAAAGATGGCCAAGGCCGATGGCGTTGTGACGCTTGATGAAGTGACCGCTTTCAAGCGCGTGTTTCGTGTTCCCCAATCGGAACTGGCGGCGGTTGCCAGGATGTTCAATCTGGCAAAGCAGGATGTTGCCGGTTACGATTCCTATGCGCGGCAGATCGCCAAGCTGTTTCAAGCCAAGGCCCTGATTCTTGAGAATGTCATGGACGGGCTTTTTCATATCGCCAAGGCCGACAATATGATTCATCCGGCTGAACTGGTCTATCTCGAAAATGTGGCGTTGCAGTTCGGATTCGGGCTGGATGATTTTGCCCGGATCAAGTCGCGGCACGTGAGCGGCGGCATTGAAGACCCCTATCTTATCCTTGGTGTTGAGAGATCGGCCGAACTCGCCGCCATTAAAACCCATTATCGCAAGCTGGTACGCGACAATCATCCGGACAAGCAGATCGCGGCCGGTGTGCCAAAGGAGATGGTTCTTCTGGCCACGAGCAGATTGGCGCGGATCAATGCGGCCTATGACAAAATCCTGAAAGAACGACAGCCATGATTCGATCTGGGCTCGCCTCACGGTTTATTCTTTCGCCCAATGTTGGACCGCGCCGCGACGATCAGCGGCCAGATATGGTTCTTCTGCATTATACTGGCATGGACAACGCCGAGCGGGCCTGCGAATGGCTGTGCGATCCCAAGTCTGGAGTTTCGTGCCACTATCTGATTGATGAGCGGGGGGCGATTACCCAGATGGTGGATGAGGGAATGCGGGCCTGGCATGCCGGGACATCCTCATGGAAGGGTGACGAAGACATCAATTCATGCGCGGTTGGCATTGAAATTCAAAACCCTGGCCACACTGCCGGTTATCCGGATTTTCCCCGGGCGCAGATGATGGCGGTCGTCGCTTTGTGCCGGGAGGTTGTTGCCCGTCATGGCATTCATGGCTCTCGGGTTTTGGCGCATTCAGATGTGGCGCCCCTGCGCAAAATTGACCCAGGGGAAAAATTTGATTGGGCGCTGTTGCATGCCCAAGGCATTGGTCATTGGGTTCAACCAGAACCGGTAACCGGTGGTCCGTTTCTCCAATTGGGGGACACCGGAAAATCCGTTGAAGCCTTGCAAGATTTGTTTAAGAAATACGGGTATAGCATTGAAATCAATGGTACTTATGATGCACTAACGCAGGCGATCGTCGGGGCTTTTCAAAGGCATTTTCGGCCTGCACTGGTTGACGGCGTGGCGGACACGTCAACAGTTGCCACCTTGCATCGCCTGCTGACTGCCTAGGGTTTCCAGCGCGTTTCGAGGCTTATTATTGGGGAGGCGCCGACTGTAGAGATTCGACAGAAATCATGGATGGGCGATTTTTTGCTGTGCGGGGTGATCAAGAATGGCCAATTTTGACAACTTGCCACAGTGTTAAGAGTTTGAATTTTAACCAGTATTGTTAATCTTCCGGGCTCGAGCAAATGCTTTACAAATCGTAAATTGTTTGATATTATTTGGATTAATTGTTAGGCGTAGGGTAAGTGCGCCACGGGCCGTGATTCGAGTGAGGCAAATAACTCGAATATGTCCCCTGATAATTGCAAGTGATGCGGCTCGACGGCGCTGGTCTAGTGGTGGAACAAGGTGTTCGCCAGTGGACTTGAAGAAAAGATTTGAACTGACGGGCAACAGACTGGGCAAAGGGCTTCAATCATGGGCTATATTTCATTTGTCGGTGGGGCAACCAGAGCGTTGACCCTTGATGTGAGTGATCGCAGCGCGATCGATACAGCGCAAACAGATAGTAAATCCGCCCAGGAGGCGAGGGACAGACTTTCTCAACTATTGGAAAACGCTCGCATTGGTTTGAGTCGCGGCGATCATCTTGCGATGATCGCTATTGCGATTGGCTTCTATCAGCTGGTTGAGTCCTACAAAAGATATTTGGAATTGGTTCCCCCGTCGACGGACCCCGATATTGCTGGCAATACGGAAGCCGGCAATGTGATTGGCGCCGCTGATGATGACATCGGCCTTGCAGAGGCTGCGCCGGACGAATCGGACGGAGTGGAAAATCCGGAGATTCCCGTCTTGGACGCCGGGGAGCCCACGGGTTCAATTGCGATCGAATCAACAGAGGTTGTCGAGCTGCAGGCAAGCGGGTCCGGAGTCGCGAAATTTGACAGTGCCGCGATCCTCGGCGTGGCCCCCACAAGTGTTGAATTCATATTCGATGCCGGCAGCACAACGCGAATATTGTTGGGTGGCGCTGGCGACGATATTTTGATCGGTGATGCCGGCGACAATATTCTGGTTGGCGGCGCTGGCAATGACATTTTGATTGGTGGCGCTGGTGACGATGTTCTGATCGGTGGCGCTGGCGATGATTTTGTTGATGGCGGCGCCGGCTTGGATACGGCGGTTTTTGAGGTAAGCACTCTATCGGCCAGTTTCAGCTATACGGCCTCGAGCGAAATTGCAGTTACCTATGTCACGCCAGACTCGCCGGTTCAGGAGACGAACACTGTTGTGAACATTGAAACCGTCGTGTTCTGCGACGGCGTGTATAATATTGACGAAACCACCGGCACCAATGCCGACGACACAATTGTCGCCACTGAGCAATCCGATCTCGTTCTTGGCTTTGATGGCGACGATGATCTTAGCGCAGGCGCCGGCGACGATGTCGTGATCGCTGGAGATGGCGATGACATCTTGTCGGGTGGCCAGGGCAAGGATATCCTGGTCGGCGGCGATGGCGCCGATGTGTTCCGTTTCGAATTGGACGAAGACGACGGAGATCTTGAGGCCGTCAGGGATATAATTTATGATTTCGTGCAGGGCGAAGACAAGATTGACCTGAGCGCCATTATCGCGGCCTTCCCCGAAACATTCAGCAACAATGAAGGTTTCGAAGATGCCCTGATGATGAGCGAAAGCGCTCAGCTCATGTTCGACTTTACTGATGACGATCAGATCACGTTCTACTGGATCGATGACACAGATGATATTTACGACAAGACGATTGTCAATGGTCACGGCAAGGGCAACGACAACAATGACCATGAATTCCAGTTCGAACTAAAGGGGCATTATTACCTGGTGTATGATGATTTCATTGTTTGACCCTTGATCATGCTTGATTGAATTTGCTTAATTTGGTTTCCCCCGTCAGTGATACTGGCGGGGGTCTTCAATTGTGGGTGGGGTGGCATGGACGCAGATGTAATCATTTTCAATGGCGTTGTTCTCACCATGCAAGACGGCGCGGTGCGCACTGAGGCGGTTGCGCTGCTGGGCCGCGACATTCTCAAAGTTGGCACTGACACGGAAGTGAAAGCGCTGGCTGGCCCGAAGACCCGCGTGATTGATGCCAAGGGTGGCACTGTCATGCCGGGCTTCATCGAATCGCACATGCATCTCTTCGCGGGCGCCGGCGAGCTTGATAATCTCGATTTGCAGGGTGTGCATGGTTTTGAAGCTTTGGCGCAGGCAGTGGGTGCCTATGCTGCGGCCCGGCCGAGCGATTATCTGCTCATCGGCAATCAGGCGGACTACACCATCATCTCGGAAACCGAGCCGCTTACGCGGCATCATCTTGACCGGATTCTGCCGGACCGGCCGCTTTTGTTGTTCTCGCCCGATCATCACACGGCCTGGGCCAATACAACGGCCTTGACGCGGGCTGGCATTCTGTCTGGCAAGGTTGTTGGCGCTGGCAATGAGGTTGTGATGGAGGCAGGCGGTTTCGCCTCAGGAGAGCTTCGGGAAAGCGAGGCTATCAGCCCGGTCATGGCGCTTTCGCCTTCAGGAAATCGCGATCGCCTGGGACTGATCACCGGCGGCGAGCCGGAGCCTTATCCGGATACAGCGCAATTTGCCCATGACCTGGAGGTCATCAAGCGGGGGCTGGAGCATTGCGCCAAGCATGGCATCACCAGCATCCACAACATGGATGGCAATCTCTATACACTCGAACTGCTGGCGGAATTGGACAGGCGCGGTGAATTGCTGTGCCGTGTCATGGTGCCGTTTCACTTCAAGAATTTCATGACGGTTGAGGCGCTGGAGCGCGCCAGCACCATGGCCAAGGCCTATAATGGCGAGAAGCTGAAGTCGGGGTTTGTGAAACTGTTCATGGACGGGGTTCTCGATAGCTGGACTGCGGTGATGCTTGATGATTATGCGGATCGCAAGGGTTGGCGCGGCGAGCCCCTGTTTTCTGTCGAGCAGTTCAAAAAAGTTGCCGTTGAAGCTGACCGCAGGGGATTGCAGATCGCCGTTCACGCCATCGGCGATGGCGCCGTTCGGGCCGTGCTGGATGGTTATGAAGAAGCGGTGCTGGTGAATTGCAAGCGCGACAGTCGGCATCGGGTGGAGCATATTGAGGTGGTGCATGGCGATGATATTTCGCGCTTTGCATCCCTTGGTGTCTTGGCCTCCATGCAGCCGCCCCATCCGCCGGGCAGTCATGGGCTGCCGTTGGAACCAACCATTTCGCGCATTGGAAAGGCCAAGTGGCATTTGGCTTATGCCTGGAACACCTTGCGGGCTGAGGGCGCACGGCTGGTGTTCGCTTCGGACTGGCCAGTGTCGGATATCAATCCCATACGCTCAGTGCAGTCAGCGATGATCCGCAAGAAATGGAGCGATGATTTGCCTGATCAACGTCAGACCCTGTTGCAAGCCTTGGGCTCCTATACGCGAGAGGGGGCCTATGCTGAATTCGCCGAGGGCAGGAAGGGGCAATTGGAGGAGGGATTTCTGGCGGACATCGTGATTTTGTCGGCTGATCTCGAACATACCGCAGTTGAGAAATTACATGAGGTTCGCCCGGTGACGACAATCTGTGATGGGGTTATTACCTATCAGGCTTGAGACAGGTTGACGGCGCGCCCTTTGCAGCTTACGTGACGGGGGTCAGTCGGCTGGATGGCCGCTCTTGCGAGGCTCGAAAGGGTGCAAGGGAGGAAAGTCCGGGCTCCACGGAAATACGGTGCCGGTCAATGACCGGCGGGGGCGACCCCAGGGACAGTGCCACAGAAAACAAACCGCCGGGTCGCCCAAGGGCTTTCGGGTTCTTGGGCCATCAGGCAAGGGTGAAACGGTGCGGCAAGAGCGCACCGCGCCCCCGGCAACGGGGGCGGCAGGGTAAACCCCACCGGGAGCAAGGCCGAATAGGAGGGGCCGGCGCAGCGCCGCAAGGCGTGGGTGCTGGGGCATTTCCGCCCTGTCCCTCGGGTTGGCCGCGCGAAGCCTGCGGTGACGCAGGCTCCAGAGGAATGGTCGTCCCCTGCCTTCGGGCAGGGACAGAACCCGGCTTACAGGCCATCTGGCACCACTTATCCCCAGGATTCACATCCTGTGGATAACCTGTCGCCCAAAGAACAAATGTGGTCTATTCTGTTAACAAAAGTTCCTATGCCGCCGCCCACGGCGATGTGTACGGTATCCGACTCAGCACCTCCGCTAAGGCATTGAAAGCATTGCGCCCAAGCCGATGCGTTTCTTTTGAGACTGCGGATCGA
>VFJY01000010.1 GCA_009885825.1 Rhodobiaceae bacterium
CCGTTAAACATCAGGTCATAAAACGCCATCACATTGCGTTTGTTGATCGCGAGTTGATCCTGCTTGCTGTTCATGGTCCGGCCTGTTCTAATGCTGATTTTTGAGGAGATGATAGGCAATGGGCATGATCCATACAATACCAGCGCGCCGGGGCAAGGCAGCGCGGCTAAACAAGAGCCAGGCCGTCAAGATCATGAATCCCCATGGCAAGCAGATTGTGGATACCTGGGCGTTTGTGGCGGGCTCCACCCTTGAATACATGGGCATGGAGCAATGCCGCGCCTATTGGACCAGGCTTTACCCCATCGTGGGCGACAAGATGATCACCAATCGGCGGCGCCCAATTCTGACGCTTGAAGCCGACACGTCTCCGGGCCGCCATGACACATTGATCGCACCATGTGATAACGAGCGCTACGAGCTTTTGGGTTGCACGAGCTATCACGACAACTGCAAGGACAACATGCATGCGGGGCTTGCCGAACTTGGCATCTATCTGCCCTATACGCCCGCGTCCCTCAACACCTTCATGAACATTCCATGGCGGCAGGACGGCGCGTTGGAATGGGGCGTGTCCATGGCCAAGCCCAATGATTATGTGATCTTCCGTGCCGAACTTGATTGCATTGTCGCCATGTCCTGCTGCCCACAGGACATTTTGCCGATCAATGACGGGAAGACCGTGGACGCGACGTTTGAAATACTGGACTAAGCCGCCGCGTGCAGTTTTGCTTTTCTTCCGATGACATTTCTTTCCAGCCACATGGCCGTGTCACCTGCGATTTTTTCAAAGCCGGGTTCGCCCAGAAGCCAATGGGCGTGGCCGGGATAGATGCGGAGCTCCGCCCCGTAGGTTTCGGCTATCAGCTTGCAGATGGCGGGTGACACCACCCGGTCATGCTCGCCTCCAACGACGTAGACCGGGCAGCGGATTTTGCTGGGGTCCACTTTCACGGTTCCAAAAATCATTTCCCGATAAACCTTGCCGGATTCATGGACAAGTTCATTGTGGATGATGGGGCACTGATCGGGCGGCATGCGGTTCAGCACGATGCGGGCGCAGCCGCTTCTGGTTGGCAGCATGGGCAGCCCCGCCAGGATTTTCGGCATCATCGGCAGGAGTGCTGGAAGGGCCACGGGCTGGGCGGGCAGTTTTCCTGCCGGGGCTGGCGACAGCAACACGGCGGCGCGGCATTTTCCCATCTCAGCAATTTTCTGGGCAACGAGACCGCCCATGCTGTGGCCCACAACAATGGGAAGCTGGTCAAGTGTATCAATCACCTTCAATGTGTCGGCCACGTAATCGGCAATGGTCAGCCCCTTCGCCCGCGCTGGCGCAAGGCCAAGCCTTCCGCGCATGGAAGCTGCGACGCAGTGCCAACCCAGCTCGGAAAATTCATCCATCCAGCCCTGCCAGGGCAGATGGGTTGCAAAGGAGCCGTGGATAAAAACCACGGGCGGGCGGGCTGATCCCTTTCCTGTTTCGAAAGCGGGAAAACCGGCAATTGTTAAAGCACTGGCGTGATCTCTGGACATGGCATCCTCCTCTGTTATAAAGAGATTGTCAACCACATTGCCTAATTTGTCAAGTACCTTGCATATGTCTGAAGAGCCTTCCACTTTCCGCGCCAAACGAGAGCACATGCTGCTGCGGCTGCTGATACGGCTGACGCGCCAGATGTCGATGGAAACCGTGACCCGCATGCAGAAGCGAGGCATTCATGGGATGCAGCCCGCCTACCCGCGCCTGCTTGGAAATCTTGATACCGAAGGCACGCGCATTGGCGGCCTTGCGCGGCGGATGGGCACAACGCGGCAGGCAGTGGCCCAGCTTGCCACTGAAATTGAGAAAGCGGGCTTTGTCGAGCGCGTGGCTGATCCGAAAGATGGGCGCGGGGTCATTGTGCGCTTCACCAAAAAAGGCCGCGCCGGATTGAGTTGCGCCATTGAGGTGATGACGGAGATTGAGGTGGAATATGCCGGCATTCTTGGCGAGGATGGACTTGAGCAACTGAAATCCCTGATGGCGGGCATTCTGGACCAAACCGACACGCAGGGGACTTTTGGGTTGGATTGATCGGTTAGGCTTTCGCCACCCATTTGTCGCGCATGGTGACCAGTTCTTCCGAGGCCGTGGGATGCACGGCCATTGTTGCGTCGAAATCTGATTTCCTGGCACCAAGTCTGAGCGATATGCCTAGGAGTTGAGCCATTTCTCCTGCATCGGGGCCGCAGATGTGGCAGCCCAACACGCGGTCGGTTTCACCATCGACCACAAGCTTCATCATCATGCGTTCGTCGCGGCCGGACAGCGTATGCTTCATCGGGCGGAAAGAGGATTTGTAAATATCGATTTTCCCGAGCGTTGCGCGGGCTTCCGCTTCCGTGAGACCAACGGTGCCGATCTCTGGCTGGGAAAACACCGCCGTTGGAATGAGTTTATGGTCAACCTTGGTATCCTTGCCACCGAAAACCGTGTCGGCAAAGGCGTGGCCTTCACGAATTGCAACTGGGGTCAGGTTCACGCGGTTGGTGACATCGCCCACCGCATAGATGTTGTCAGCGGTAGTGCGGGAATATTCGTCGACCTCCACGGCGTAGTGTGGGGTGACATGAACGCCAGCATTTTCCAGGCCGAGCCCTGCGACATTGGGAATGCGTCCAGTGGCGAACATGATCTGGCCAGCGCCAAAAGCTGCGCCATCCTCCAGAGTTACCCTGACACCTTCGCCGCTTTTATCAATTCTGCTGACATGGGCGCCTGTGCGGATTTCAATGCCCTTCTTCTGCATTTCCGCTGCGAGATGATCGCGCAGGTCTTCATCAAAACCCCGCAGGATTTTTTCGCCGCGATAGATGAGGATGGTCTCAACGCCGAGGCCGTGGAAAATTCCCGCGAATTCGACGGCGATGTAGCCGCCACCCACAATGCAAATGCGGCGCGGCAATTTATCAAGCTGGAAGGCTTCGTTGGACGTTATCGCCAATTCATGGCCTGGCAAATGGCGCGGCACAAAGGGCGTAGCGCCGGTGGCAATCAGAATATATTTCGCGGTGACCGTTTTTCCTGATGCCAATTGAACTGTGTTGCGATCCAGCACCTCAGCGCGCTCGAGGACAAGCTCGGCCCCTGCCCCTTCGAGGTTGCGAATATAGGCCTTGTTCAACCGGTCAATTTCCCTATCCTTGTTCTCGATCAGTGTTGGCCAATCGAAGGAAACTTTTTCGCTCGTCCAGCCAAAGCCGATCGCGTCTTCAAATTCTTCGGCGAATTTCGACGCATAGACGAGGAGCTTTTTGGGAACGCAACCGCGGATAACGCAAGTGCCGCCGACGCGGTATTCCTCTGCCACCGCAACTTTCGCGCCATGCTTTGCGGCAGTGCGGGCGGCGCGAACACCGCCGGACCCAGCGCCGATGACGAAGAGATCGTAGTTAAAGCTGTTGCTCATTTTTTGCGTTTGAATTCTTTGACGCCCTTGGGCGTTCCCACGAAAACAATGCCGCAAATCCCGGCAAACAAGCCGGTATCAACCACACCAGGAATGCTATTCAGCAAATTGTCCAGCCGTTGCGGTTCCTTTATCTCACCCAACGCACAATCGATGATCGCATGACCGCCGTCGGTGCGGAAAGGTTTTCCGTCCTTGACACGCAAAGTCATCTTGCTTTCCATCTTCAGAAACTTGAATGCCCGCTCAATTTTCCATGCTGTGGCTTTGATGCCAAAGGGAATGACTTCAACTGGCAGGGGAAACTTGCCAAGGGTTTTCACCTTCTTTGACTCGTCGGCAATCACCGCCATGTATGCGGAGGACGAAGCCACAATCTTTTCAAGCAATAATGCGCCGCCTCCACCCTTGATCAGGTTGAAATCCGCATCAAACTCGTCGGTGCCATCAATCGTGAGGTCGAGATGGGGATGAGCGTCCAGCGTGGTGAGTGGGATGCCGAGTTTCTCGGCCAGATCCCTGGTGGCTTTTGACGTGGGCACACATTTGACGTCAAGACCCTTTTTCACTTTGGCGGCAAGCGCCTCGATAAAGAAGTTTGCCGTGGAGCCCGTTCCAAGCCCCAGCTTCATGCCGGGCTTTACAAGCTTCAAGGCCTCAAGCGCAGCGGCTTTTTTCATGTTGTCCGCTGTCACTTGCCGAGTCCTCCCATGAGCAGATATTTCATTTCGAGATATTCTTCCACGCCATGGTGCGAGCCTTCGCGGCCGATGCCGGATTGCTTCATGCCGCCGAAGGGGGCTTCAGCGGTTGAGATGATGCCTTCATTGATGCCCACCATGCCATATTCCAGCGCTTCGCCCACGCGCCAGACGCGGCCTATGTCGCGGGTATAGAAGTAACAAGCCAAGCCAAACTCCGTGTTGTTGGCCATTTCGATGGCTTCTTCCTCCGTCTTGAACTTGAACAGGGGGGCCACGGGGCCAAAGGTTTCTTCGCGCGCCACGGCCATGTCAGCTGTCACATCACGCAGCAATGTGGGTTCGAAGAAATTCCCGCCGATCGATTTGCCACCCACGACAATCTTGGCGCCTTTGCTCACGGCGTCGGTGATGTGTTCCTGCACCTTGGCAACGGCTGCCTTGTTGATAAGGGGTCCGGTGGTCACACCTTGTTCAACGCCATCGCCGACTTTCAGATTCTTGACGGCAGCAGCCAGCTTGTCGGCGAACTTGTCATAGACGCCTTCCTGAACAAGAATGCGGTTGGCGCAAACGCAGGTTTGGCCGGCATTGCGGTATTTTGAAATCATGGCGCCCGCCACGGCTGCGTCCAGGTCAGCGTCATCAAACACGATGAAGGGCGCATTGCCGCCAAGCTCAAGGCCGAGTTTCTTGATGGTTGGGGCGCATTGGGCCATGAGGATGCGGCCAATCTCGGTTGATCCGGTGAAGGTCAGGGCTTTGACGATTGGATTGCCCGTCATCTCCGCGCCAATTTCGCGAGCGGAGCCGGTTATGACTGAAAATACTCCGGGCGGAATTCCTGCGCGGTGGGCGAGTTCGGCTAGCGCAAGCGCGGAGAGTGGCGTTTCAGAAGCCGGTTTGCAAACAAATGTGCAGCCAGCGGCGAGCGCTGGCCCAGCCTTGCGGGTGATCATTGCGTTGGGGAAGTTCCATGGCGTAATGGCCGCCACGACGCCCACGGGCTGCTTGATGACAACCATCCGGCCATTGGGAAACGGCGAGGGAATGGTTTCGCCATAAATACGGCGCGCTTCCTCCGCAAAAAATTCAATGAAGGATGCGCCGTAGCCCACTTCGCCGCGGGATTCGGCCAGGGGCTTGCCTTGCTCGGCCGTCATGATCTGGGCCAGGTCCTCCTGGTTTTCCATCATCAGGGTGAACCAATTGCGCAAGAGGCTCGCGCGCTCCTTGGCGGTTTTTTTGGCCCAATCCTTCTGGGCCCGTTGGGCGGCTTCGATTGCCACTCTGGTTTCAGCAGTTCCCATCTTGGGCACAGAGCCAATAACGCTGTCATTCACCGGGTTGGTGACATCGATGGACGACGCGGCGCCTTGCCACTTTCCGTCAACATAGCATTTGTCCTTGAGCAACGACTTGTCTTTGAGTATGTCGCTGAGCGCCTGCGTTTTGCGAATGTCCATGACGTTCTCCACTTGAATTTCGCTGGGTGTTAGCACATGGTTCGCGACTACTCAAACATGCCGGATTTGTGGAGATTGCATGACCAAGCGAGCCGTTATTTTTGACCTGGACGGAACGCTTGTGGACACAGCGCCCGATCTCATGGCTGCGACCAACCACACCCTGGCCCTGCTTCAGCGCCGGCCCATCACCATGGTGGAACTTCGCAGCTTTATTGGCCAGGGTGCGAAAGCACTTATTTTGCGGGGTTTTGCAGCGACGGGTGACGGAATTGATGAGCAGACACTCGCCTACACCCATGCGGAATTCCTGCGTTACTACGAGGGAAACATCGCGGAAGCCAGTTCCGCTTTTCCAGGTGCTGTTGCGCTTCTAGAGCGTTGCAAGGCCGCAGGATTCGAATTGGGTGTTTGCACCAACAAGACCGAACGGTATTCCGTGCAATTGTTGAACGCGCTGGACATGGCCAAATATTTTCGCGCCATCGTGGGACCTGACACGATCAACATCGCCAAGCCCGATCCGGCGCCATTCTTTGAAACACTGAAAAGACTAGGTTGCAACCCGGCAGACGCCATCATGGTGGGCGACAGCGAGACAGATATTTTGATGGCGCGGGCCGCTGGCGTTCCCGTCATCGCAGTCACGTTCGGTTATACCCACCGGCCAGTGGCGGAATTTTCGCCCGATCATCTGGTTTCACACTTTGACGAGATTTGGGATATTCTGAACGCGCAGGCCGGTCAGAGCGACCGACAGTCATCTGACCGCCGATAAATTTCCATATCGCCTGGAACAATGCGCACTATCCGCTTCGTCAGTGACCCATCTTGGTCGCACGATATTCTGGCGGATGCGATTTGACACTTTGTTTGCAGGCCGTTCTTTGGTAAAATTACCGGACTGGCAGCAAGTCAGTCAATATCCGAATCAGGAGACTACGGTATGGATCTCACTTCACTCATTATTCAACTCGTTGCTGGCGCCATCGGCGGCAATGCTGCGGGCAAAGCCATGCCGGACAAAAGTCTCGGCAATTTAGGCAATACAATTGCCGGCATAGTTGGCGGCGGTGTAGGCGGCCAAATTCTCTCGGCAGTGCTGGGTGGCGGCGCAATGGTAGATGCCGCGGCCGGTGCTGCAGCCAGTGGCCTGGATATTGGCGCCATCGTTCAGCATGCGGCAGGCGGCGGCATTGGCGGCGCTGTTGTCATGATTGTTGTGGCCCTCATAAAAGGCGCGATGAAAAAGGCTTGATTTCCGGAAGACCGCAGAATTGAACGGGCGCTTACCAGCGCCCGTTTCCGTCTGGTGTGGCGCTACTTTTTCCTCAATTCCATTGCGGCCTTGTTGAGGTGCATTTCGCAGTCCTCGGTTTTGCTGGCTTTCATGGCATCCATGGCCATGGTCATTTCGCTGGCGGCCATTTCCATCTGTGTCTTCATCGCAGGATCGGTTGTTTCCTTAACCATCTTTTCCATTTTCATGATATTCGCGTCATCGCATTTCATCATTTCATCAGCATAGGCTGGGGCAACAGCAAACACCCCAGCTGCCAGAGCAGCCGTTACAAATTTCAACATTGTTTCTAACCCTCGTGTAAGCGAGACCTATTGTCTCAAGTTCACACTGCTGAACCATCCAATGACATGCAAAACACTAACGCGCGATTCACAATTCACAGGATTGTGAAACGCCGTGCGAAACCAGCTCACGAAACAAGAGAACTGTTAAAGTTGATCCGCGCCAAACGTGTCGCACTGGTTGATGTCGGTTGCCTTGAACCCCGTATTGAACCAGCGCGCGCGCTGCTCGGAAGAGCCGTGGGTGAAGGATTCGGGCACCACATAGCCTTGGGACTTCTTTTGCAGGCGATCATCCCCGATCTGCGAGGCCGCGTTCAGGGCTTCCTCGATGTCGCCTTGCTCAAACACCCCAGATACATTGGCCCAAATGCCAGCATAGCAATCGGCTTGCAGCTCCATCCGAACGGACAGAACATTGCCCTCTTCTTCCGAGACCTGAGCGCGCTGCTGATTTACCTGCTCCGCAACACCAAAAAGATTTTGCAAATGATGGCCAACCTCGTGGGCAATGACATAGCCTTGGGCGGCATCGCCGGGCGCGCCCAGCTTGTCCCTCATATCCTGGTAAAACGAGAGATCGATATAGACGCTCTTGTCACCCGGGCAATAGAACGGTCCCATGGCCGATTGCGCCCTGCCGCAGGCTGATTGCACGATGCCGGTGAAGAGAACGAGATTGGGTTTTTCATATTGCTGGCCCATCTTGGCGAAGATGCCATCCCAGACGCGCTCGGTTGAACCCAGAACACGCCTAACAAAGTCCTTGCCCGCTTCTCCGGTCACATTGGCCGAGTTCGCGCCGCCAACATCAGTATCGGTCCGGGAAACCTCCGTGCTGCCGCTTGGCACCTGCATGCCGCCGCCATTAAAGACCTGGATCAGATCAACGCCGAAGACGAATCTAAACACGAGATAGATGACAATCATGATTATGATGGTGGACATGCTGAAGCCACGGCCACGGCCGCCCAGGGGAATATTAATTCGACTTCCGCCGCTGCCGCCGCGCGGAAGGCCAAAACCTCCCTGGCCACGGCGATCTTCAACATTGTCACTGGGTTTTTCGTTGTCGAGGCGCATTGTCATATCCTGCTGCGAAATTTGGTGAGATCATATATCAGATTCAGGCTGGGTGTTGGAATACTTACGAGCTGCGCCAGTTCTATAACTGCTCCCAACAGGCTGTCCAGCTCCGTGGGCCTTCCAGATTCAACATCTTGCAACATGGACGTGCGATGGTTTCCGACCTTTGCGGTCATGTCCATGCGCTCTTCCGCGTCAACGCTGAACCTCACGCCGAGGGCTTCACCCACGGCGCGGGACTCCCGCATCATCGCAAGAATGACGCGGCGCGTATGTCTGTCGGTTGCCAATTGATCAAGTGTGCCGAGTGTCAATACACTCACCGGATTGAAGCTGAGGTTTTGCCAAAGCTTCAGCCAGATTTCGTCACGCAGGTTCCCCCGCATCGGACTTTTTATTCCAGAATCTATGAGAAGCTTGCTCAATAATTGCGCGCGGGACGATTTTTCGCCCGATGGTTCAGCAATCGGCATGCGCTCGCCATAGTGATGGGCGATGACACCAGGGGATTCCAGGCTTGCAGCCTGCCAGACAACAGAGCCCAGGGCGCGTTCAGGCCCAATGCGCTTCCAGATTTCGCCACCGGGATCAACGCTCTCAATTGTGCGGCCTTCATGGGGGCCACCATGCTTGTAGAAATACCACCAGGGAACGCCGTTTTGCGCGAAGAGAATGGCGGTATCTTTTCCAAGCAGCGGCTGCAGCTGGTCAAGGGCGCCGATCAGCGCATTCGCCTTTAGCGTGACAATAACAAAATCTTGTGGGCCCAAAGTTTTTGAATCTGAGGTGACGCGTGGGTGGACGGTAAAAGACCCGCCATCCTGCTTCAGCGTCAGGCCGCCGCTTTCCATGGCCGCGAGGTGAGCCCCCCGCGCGATCAGCGACACATCCGCTTCAGCTTTTCGCGCCAGCTTGGCACCAATCAACCCGCCGATGGCCCCTGCCCCAAAGATGCAAATCCTTGTCATGCCAGGCCCAATTTCTGCGCCAGTCCGATGCGCTGCAATTTTCCGGTGGCACCTTTTGGAATTTCATCGAGGAACACAATTTTTCTCGGCACCTTGAAAGCGGCGAGCTTGCCGTTCACAAATTCCTGCAGGTCGCGCTCGGTTGCAATCATGCCTTCTTTCAGAACAACAGCGGCGGCAACATCTTCCCCAAGCTTGTCATGGGGAATGGCAAACACCACGGCCTGGTGAACCGCGAAATGCTCCAGCAACGCCTCGTCAACCTCGGGGGGGGCCACTTTTTCGCCGCCACGGTTGATGATCTCTTTCAGGCGTCCGGTAATTTTCAGGTAGCCGTCCTCATCTATGATGCCCTGGTCGCCAGTGTGAAACCAGCCATGGGCGAAAGCGGTGGCGTTGGCTGAATCATTGTTCTCATAGCCCAAAGTTACATTGGGGCCACGGGTGACGATTTCCCCCTCTTCGCCAGCACCCAATAATTTTCCCTCGGGTGACATCACACGGACTTCCGGACCTGCGGCACTGCCCACGGTTCCCGCTTTGCGTTTGCCAGGGGGCAATTGGTTTGACGTCATCTGGTGGGCATTTTCCGTCATCGCATATGCTTCAATCACCGGGCATCCGAATGCCTGCTCAAGCTGGTTGAACACTGGCACTGGCAGCGAGGCAGAACTGGAGCGAATGAACCTCAGCGGATTGGCTTCGATTACGCTTGCGTTTCTCTCGGCGCGCGACAGGATGGCCTGATGCATGGTGGGAACCGCCGTGTACCATGTGGGCTTTGCTTCCTCCAACTGGCCAAAGAATTTCAGTGCGTTAAAACCCGTGGTGCAGAAAACCGAACCGCCGCTGCCCAGTGTGGCCAGCACCGCCGCCAGAAGGCCATGAATATGAAACAGCGGCATGATGTTCATGCAGCGATCGGCGCTGCTGAGGCGCAAGGTTCTTGCGATATTTTTTGCCGAAGCCACAAGGTTTCCCTGGGTGAGGGGAACAATCTTGGGGCGCGATGTCGTGCCTGACGTGTGAAGCACGAGGGCTACTTCATTTTCACCGACGAACCCGGGAAAGGCGGTCTGTCCGCGCTCTGGTGTCTCCAGCGTGAAATCGGCGAACTCAATGACCGGAATGCGCAGGCTCTTTGCAGCGTCAACAGCCGGACAGGCGCAATCCATTTCAACGACCAATGCCTTCACATTCAAGTCTTGCATATAGAAGCGGAATTCATCTTCCCTGAAGGCGGGGTTGAGAGGGGCGGCAATGGCTGCCGCTGATATGGCCACAAAACCAACTGCCATGTCTGGCCCATTGGGCAGAACTATAGCCACCTTGTCCTTGCGGCCGAGGCCTGCTGCATTCAGGCTTTGCTGGGCTTTCACCATGGTCTCGCGCAAGGCGGCATAGGTTAATGGCTCTCGGTCAGCCGCCAAAATGGCCAATGACAGCGGATCGGCGCGCGTGATGATGTCCAAAATCGTCATGACCTTGTTTTGGTGAGTTTTGCCCGCATCGTCAACATTGAAGCCATCATGGGCTTAGGCTAAGAGGCGGTTCATGACCGACAGACTCGCAATCGCATTGGCGCAATTGAATCCCACCCTGGGCGCAATCCAAACCAACGTGGCGAAGGCGCGCGCGGCATGCCGCGATGCGGCAGGCGCTGATCTTGTTCTGTTTTCCGAACTCTTCATTTGCGGCTACCCGCCGGAAGATCTGGTGCTGCGTCCCAGCTTCGTGGCCCAATGCAAGGCGGCAGTGGAAGAATTGGCAAACGACACCAGGACTGGCCCGGCAATTCTCATGGGAACTCCTTGGGTCGAAAGCGGCAAGCTTTACAATGCCATGGCGCTTCTCAAGGACGGCAAGATCGAAACCGTGCGCTTCAAGCATGACTTGCCGAACTATGGCGTGTTTGATGAGAAGCGGGTGTTTCAAGCAGGCCCCGCGCCCGGCCCCATTCCCTTCAAGGGTGTTCGCATCGGCGTTCCAATTTGTGAAGATATCTGGACCGAGGAGACCTGCGAAACCCTGGCGGAAACGGGCGCTGAAATCTTGCTGGTTCCAAATGGCTCGCCTTTTGAGCGCAACAAGGACGATGTGCGGCTCAATCTCGCGGTGGCGCGGGTCACTGAAACCGGCCTGCCCATGGCCTATCTCAATCAGGTTTGTGGGCAGGATGAACTGGTGTTCGATGGCGCCTCTTTTGTTCTGAATGCGGATCGGTCACTGGCGCTGCAAATGCCGATGTTCAGCGAGGCTGTTGCGCTGACGGAATGGACGCGTGGCGAAAAGGACTGGCGCGTAACGCCCGGCGAAATCGCCAGGCTTCCCGAAAAGGAAGAAGAGACCTGGCAGGCTTGCGTCCTGGGCCTCAAGGACTATGTGGAGAAGAACCGCTTTCCCGGCGTGGTTCTGGGTCTTTCCGGCGGCATTGACTCAGCCGTGGTTGCGGCCATGGCCGTTGATGCCTTGAGCAAGGACCGCGTTCATTGCGTGATGCTGCCTTATGCCTACACAAGCAAAGACAGCCTTGTTGATGCAGAGGCCTGCGCCAAACTGCTGGGCGTGCGCTACGATGTGGTGTCGATCAAAGAACCGGTGGAAGGATTTCTCTCGGCGCTGAAGCCCATGTTTGATGGCCGCAACATTGATGTGACAGAGGAAAACATCCAGTCGCGTTCGCGCGGCGTCATCCTCATGGCCATTTCCAACAAGTTTGGCTCCATGGTCCTGACCACCGGCAACAAGTCGGAAATGTCGGTGGGTTATGCGACTCTTTATGGCGACATGAACGGCGGCTTCAACCCGATCAAGGATGTCTACAAGACGCAAGTGTTCCGGCTGGCGAAATGGCGCAACACGCAAAGCTTCGTGATCCCCGAGCGCATCATCGCCAAACCGCCTACGGCGGAACTCCGCGAAAACCAGAAGGATCAGGATACGTTGCCGCCCTACGACGTGTTGGATGATATTCTGAGCGGCTTGGTGGAAGAAGAACAACCCATCGCCGCTATCGTGGCGCGGGGCCATGATGAAGCGCTGGTCAAGCGTATCCAGCACATGCTCTACATCGCCGAATACAAGCGCCGCCAGGCAGCACCAGGTGTCAAGATCACCCGTCGGAATTTCGGCCGTGACAGGCGCTATCCTATTACAAATGCCTTCAGGGACAAGAGTTGAATGACCGTCCTCCGCTTCGCTCCCTCCCCCACGGGCCGCATTCATATCGGCAATGCGCGCACCGCCATTTTGAATTGGCTGCTGGCCAAGAAAACCGGCGGGCAATTTATCCTGCGCTACGATGATACGGATACGGCGCGTTCAAAGACAGAGTATGCGGACTCGATTTCGGTTGATTTGAATTGGCTCGGTATCAGGCCTGACCGCGTTGAATGGCAGTCCGAGCGTATCGACAAGTATGATGCGGCGGCGGAAAAGCTCAAAGCCGGCGGCCTCCTCTATCCTTGCTATGAAACAGTGGATGAACTGGACCGCAAACGCAAGCGTCAAGCGCTTAAGAATTTGCCGCCGGTTTATGACAGGTCATCACTCCAACTCACCGCTGAAGAACGTGCCAAGCTGGAAGCCGAAGGAAGGAAGCCCCATTGGCGCTTCAAGCTCGACCAAAAACAAGTGAAATGGCACGACCTCATTCGAGGCGCGGTGCATGTTGATACGGGCTCGCAATCGGACCCCGTGTGCATCCGTGAGGATGGCACTTATCTTTATTCTTTCTGTTCAGTCGTCGATGACATTGAGTTTGGTATTACCCACGTGATCAGGGGTGAAGATCACGTCGTTAACACGGCGGTGCAAACTGAAATCACGGCAGCACTCAGTGGTGCTGTTCCAGTTTATGGTCACCACAGCTGGCTGGTTGGTACTGATGGGAAAGGGCTTTCCAAACGCCTGGGCTCGCTTTCAATCTCGGCCATGCGCGAAGAAGGGCTGGAAGCCATGGCGGTGGTCAGCCATGCAGCGCTTCTTGGAACATCAGATGCCATTCATCCGTGCGCAGATTACAAAGAGCTTGTTGACGGTTTTGATCTGGCCAAGCTGTCGCGCGCGCCAGCAAGGTTTGATGAGACTGAGCTTGGAAGCCTTAACGCCAAGCTGCTCCACATGCTGGAGTGGGACGCGGTGAAAGATCGGCTTGGTTTTGGCAGCGAGGCCTTTTGGCTGGCGGTGCGAGGGAACCTGGAAAAGCTATCAGATGCGAAGCTGTGGCATGAAGTGGTCACAGGCAAGGTTGCGCCCGTTGTGTCCGCCGGGGACCGCGAATTCATTTCGGCGTCAGCCAAGGATTTGCCAGCCGAGCCATGGGACTCCACCGCCTGGAAAACGTGGACCGAGGCACTCAAAACCTCGACAGGCCGCAAGGGCAAGCAGCTGTTCATGCCGCTTAGGTTGGCGCTGACAGGGCTGGACCACGGCCCCGAATTGGCGGCTCTGCTTCCGCTGATCGGGCGTGATAAAACGATCGAACGCGTTTCCTGACCTTCCTCTCCACGACCGTCATTCCGGTGAAACAGGATGGTAGCGCGAAGGCTGGACGATCCAGTTTATTTGCGCAATAGTGTTTCCATGATCCTCATCGGCCAGTACGACTCGCCCTTTGTTCGCCGCGTTGCTGTTACGCTGCATCACTATCACATGCCGTTTGAGCGCAACGCGCTTTCGGTGTTCAGCAATTTCAAGAAAGTGCAGGCCATCAATCCACTGGTCCGGGTGCCGGCGCTCATTCTGGAAACGGGCGAGACCCTCGTTGACTCCAGCGCCATCATTGATTGCCTGGATGAAATGGCTGGCCCGGCGCGGGCGCTGACACCGGCCCATGGCCCGCTGCGTCGCAAGGTTCTGCAGGCGGTGGTGACAGCCACCGGAATTTCCGAAAAGGCTGTCGCTGTCTTTTTCGAACGCTATTTCCACGAGACAAAATCGATCAGCAAGGACTGGGAGAAGCGCTGCCTTTCCCAAATCAACGCGGGGCTGGAAAAGCTTGAGCATGATTGCAGCACGCCTTGGTTCTTCAACAACCACATGTCGCAGGCCGATATCTCCATCGCCTGCATGATCGGCCATTTGAAGCAGCGGGTGCCAGAGGTGTTTCCACCGAACAAATATCCGAAGCTTCACGCGCTGTCGCTGCATTGCGAGACCCGTGATGAATTCGTCAAGGCGAGGCCGTCGCCGGACGAAGTCATTCCCCTCCGGGCCTAGGCTGGCATCGGGATAGCGGCGCCGCCGCCAGGCACGTCATAGCCCTTCAGCACGGCTGGCCGCGCGGCGATTTTAAGGTACCAGCGTTTCACATTTGGAAAGCTGTTCAGGTCAACGCGCTGCCATTGGTGGCGGGCAGCCCAGGGAAAGGTGGCGATGTCGGCGATGGAATAGTCGCCCACCATGTATTCGCTTTTGGCCAATTGCCTATCGAGTACGCCGTAAAGCCGTTGAGCTTCCTTCGCAAAAAACTCCTCCGCAAAGGGCGCCTTGCCGGGATTGAAATGCAGGAAGGCGTGGGCGCGGCCCAGCATGGGGCCGAAACTTCCCATTTGCCACATCAGCCATTCGTGGGTCTTGATGCGGGTTGCCGGTTCGTCGGAATAGAACCTTCCTGTCTTGTCGCCTAGGTACATCAGAATGGCGCCGGACTCGAAAATCGATTGGCCGTTGTCGGTATCCACAATGGCAGGAATCTTGTTGTTGGGAGATATCTTGAGAAAATCGGGGGCGAATTGCTCGTCCTTGCCGATGTTGATGGGATGAACAGTGTAGGGTAGCGCCATTTCCTCAAGGGCTATGGATATTTTCTTTCCGTTGGGTGTGCCCCATGTATAGAGCTCGATACTCACAACAGATTCAGCCCTCCAGCCTTTTGCACTTCTAGTTCCAGATCGTTTATTCGATCATAAGATCGGGGTTCGAGAACTGAATAGCCACTCAAGCAGAGTTGATCACGCGCCCCTTGCAATTCGGGATCGGCGAAGGCGGCGGCCAACGCAGCGCGGATGGCATCAATATTGCCGCTGCACGTGACATAGGGCAGCCCTGGCGCTTGCGGCGAACGGGCAATCTCCACCAGTCCCTCAAGATAGTCGGGCCGGTAGAGCCTTGCCAGCCCCACACAAACGGCGTCAATGGCGCAGACATCGGCCAGACCCCCGCGCACTGCGGCGAGCGAGTTTATATGCCCGCCAGTCTGAATAGCTCTCGAAAAAAACACCCCGTCGATTGCCATGGGCGCGAACACCAGCTTGAGCGCCAGCATTCCGGACATGGAGTCCGGTGCATTTACGGCGGCAGTGGTCCCGCGAAAAGCTTCCAATGGCAGGCTTTCTCGCGCAAAAACCACGCTGCGGTATCGCGCCCCTTCGCACCCCTCAACGGCGTAGTGCGGGGTGCCAACATAATTCACTAACCCTTTGAATTCATGCGTAAAAGGATAGCCGCAGACTTGGCTGAAATAGAGATCGCTGCGCCGCCAGGGTGCCACGTGATTGGCGCTTCTGTGCAACTCAATTGATACTCCGAACCGGCGCCCCAGCCCGCGCCACCAGGTGTCGGTGGCCACTCGGACTTCCGGCCAGTCATACATTGGCAGCGATGCGATCATCAGGCGGCGGTTCCTTAAAGGCTTGCGAAAATCAGCAAAGCGCAATATCCCGACACTATGCAACAACCAACTGAAATCGCCACGGCAAAACCCACGGAAATCGAATGGCTGACGGTTTTTCTGATTGCCGCGACCTACGGCGCGCTGGCGCTGCTGATGTGGTTTTACCATGCGTTGCCGTTCTGGGTGATCATGCCTCTCGCTGGTTATCTCATCGCCTTGCACGGCTCTTTGCAACATGAGGCCCTGCACGGCCATCCAACCCGGAACGCCTTGCTCAATGAACTCCTAGTTTTCATAAATCCCAGCTTTTGGTTTCCCTATCGGCGCTATCGCAAGCTGCATCTCACCCACCACAATGACGACAATCTTACTGATCCGACGCTTGATCCAGAATCCTATTACATGCTGCCGGATGAATGGGCCCGTCTGCCTGCTCCGATGAAGCAGCTTTACACCATCCATAACACCTTGGCCGGGCGCATGCTGCTTGGCCCGATTATCGGAACGACCCGCTTCTGGACTGTTGAATTTCTGGAGATTTTGCGTGGCGATGCGGAAATCGCTAGGGCTTGGGCGCTCCATATTCTGGCTTGTGGAACGACTCTGGCTTACGCCGTATGGATTTGTGAAATTCCCGTTTGGGCCTATCTGGTGATGTTTGCCTGGCCGGGCATTGCATTTTCGCTGGTCCGCTCCTTCTGCGAACATCAAGCGGTGAAGGATTTGGGCGAGCGCACCATTGTGGTGGAGGCATCGCCGCTCTTGTCGCTGATGTTTCTAAATAACAACTTGCATTTGCCGCACCACAAAAAACCTCGCATGGCGTGGTATCGATTGCCAGCCTATTACCGGGCGGAGCGGGAGCAGATGCTCAGGGAAAACAATGGCTATCTGATGCGCGGCTATTCAGAAATGTTCCGGCGCTATTTTTTCAAGCCTAAGGAACCCGTGGCCTATCCGGATACCGGCTTCTTGAAGCGCTGATCAATCGGCCTTCTCGCGGCCTGTGAGCATTGCCTTCACCAGATTTTCCCGGTGCTGCCAGCTTGCCAATATGACCCCGCCAACATGAGCCAGAATAAACAGCAATGTCACGTTTGCCGCTGCCTCATCAAAGAGGAATTGATGAAGCATGATCGCCACAAGTGACCGGTTGAACAACCGCATAAATATGTCCCAGACTTGACTTGTTTTGCGCCCGTTTCCTTTTTGTAGCGGTCAATTGTGTTTGCCTTGCCACATTTGCCGAAGTTCTGGCGAGATGCAGATCCACACCCAATTTCCGGTCTCTCTTCTGTAGTCTTCCTATAACTCCTTGATATTGTGTGATTATATGTTGATATCAGGATGTTAACAAAAAGTTAACTCAGGTTTTACTTGCTTTTATGCACTTCGATTCAAAATAGGCGCATAAAATAAGGGTTTTCAGGCGTGGTTGCTTGCGCTAGCTTCTTTATCAGCCGATTCGGCAAATGGAGAAATGACATGGCTGACGAAAAAATCCTAACGGTTCCCCTGTCCAAATTGGCAGCTGAACTTTCTGAAAAACATGAGATGTCCAAGAAGGCCGCAGGCGAATTGCTGGGGGACTTCGTTGACCTTCTGGTCAAGCATTTGAAGAAGGGCAACAAGGTCCGCGTGACCGGTCTTGGAATTTTCCAGGTCAAGAAGCGCCCTGCCCGCCTTGGCCGCAACCCCGCGACTGGCGAGCAAATCAAGATCAAGGCTTCCAAGAAGCTGGCCTTCCGGGCCGCCAAGGAAGTCAAGGAAGCAATCTAAGTTTTCCTCCAACAAGGGTATCCAGCGGCCTCGCAATTTGTGGGGCCGTTTTTTTGTGGTTGAATTCTTCTCACCGAAGTGGCGATTGCGAAGGCGCTGCAATCTCGTCTAAGAAGTGCGCTTGGCATTATCAGGGAAAATTTCATGAAAACAGTGGCGCGCGTGGTTGTTATTGGTGGTGGCGTGGTGGGCTGCTCGGTGCTTTATCACCTCACCAAAGCGGGCTGGAAAGATGTCGTTCTGGTGGAGCGTGATCGATTGACCTCAGGTTCCACCTGGCACGCGGCCGGCGGCTTTCACACCCTCAATGGCGATCCGAACGTGGCCAAGCTGCAAGGCTACACTATTGGGCTCTATGATGAGCTGGAAAAAATTTCCGGCCAGGCTTGCGGGTTGCATCGCTCCGGCGGATTGATTTTGGCTGACAGCGCCGAGCGCCTGGAATGGCTGAAAATGGCCCATGCCCGCGCCAAGTATCTCGGCCTTGAAACCGAGATGTTGAGCATGAAGGAAGCCAAGGCGCTGAACCCGCTGCTGGAAGAGAAATATTTTGTTGGCGCCATGCTTGATGCGGCCGACGGCAATCTCGACCCCGAAGGCACAACGCATGCCTATGCCAAGTCCGCCAAGATCGGCGGTGCCGAGATCTACCAGAACTGCCGCGTCACGGATTTGAAACCGCGCGCCGATGGCACCTGGGATGTGATCACTGTCAACGGCAACATCCATGCCGAGCATGTGGTGAACTGCGGCGGGCTGTGGGCGCGCGAGGTAGGCCGCATGGTGGGGCTGGAGCTTCCCATTCTCGCCATGGAGCATCAGTATCTGGTCACTGACGAGATGCCGGAAGTTGTTGCCTATAACAAGGAGCGCGGTCGCGAGCTGCCGCACATCATTGATTTCAAGTCGGAAATCTATATGCGGCAGGAGCGTTCAGGCATTGTGATGGGCACCTACGAAAAGGCCTGCAAGCCGTGGCAACCCAAACAGACGCCGTGGGATTTTGGCCAGGAATTGCTGCCGCCTGATCTGGACCGGATCGCCCCTTCCCTGGAAATTGGCTACAAGCATTTCCCCGCCCTTGCAAAAGCTGGCATCAAACGTGTGATCAACGGGCCATTTGCGTTCTCGCCTGATGGCAATCCACTGGTGGGGCCCGTGCAAGGCCTCCGAAATTTCTGGTGCGCCTGCGCGGTGATGGCGGGCTTCAGCCAGGGCGGCGGCGTGGGCTTGGCCCTGTCCCACTGGATGGTGAATAGCGATCCGGGCTTCGACGTCTGGGCCATGGATATCGCCCGCTTTGGCGAATGGGCCACACGCAGCTACACCAATGAAAAAATCCGCGAGAATTATTCCAGGCGTTTCTCAATACGCTTTCCCAATGAAGAACTGCCCGCCGCGCGGCCCCAGCAGACAACCGCCCTGTATGACACGATGATCGCGCAAGGTGCAGTGATGGGCGATTCATGGGGCCTGGAGACGCCTCTGTGGTTTGCGCCAAAAGGCGTTGAGCCACGCGATATTTTCTCCTTTCACCGCTCCAATGATTTCAAGCACGTGAAGGCCGAAGTTCTTGGCGTGCGCAATGGCGTTGGTGTGACTGAGATCGCCAATTTCGCCAAATACCGCTTTACTGGCACAGGCGCTGAAAGTTTCCTCTCGCGCATGATGACCAACAAGATGCCAAAGGTTGGGCGCCTGATCCTCACACCGATGCTCAATCCAGCGGGTAAGCTGATCGGCGATTTCACCATTGCCAACGCTGGCGACGATACATTCTACATGTGGGGCTCAAGCCAGGCCCAAATCTATCACATGCGCTGGCTTGAACAGCATCAGCCAGCCGATGTAAACATTCATCGTTATGACATGGGGATGGTTGGTCTTTCGATCGCAGGGCCGAAATCGCGGGCGGTGCTGGAAAAGCTCACGGACGCGGACGTCTCAAATGCCGCCTTCAAATTCATGGATCATCGCGCCATGGATATTGGCAACGCGCCCGCCCTCATCAACCGCGTCACTTATACGGGTGATCTCGGCTATGAGATCTGGGTCGCGCCAGAATACCAGCGCCGCCTGTATCAGAAAATCATGAGCGCTGGCGCCGATCAGGGCATCATCAATTTCGGCATGCGGGCGCTCCTCGCGATGCGTCTGGAAAAAAACTTCCCCACTTGGTACCGCGAACTTCGGCCCATCTACGGCGGTTTCGAAGCGGGCATGGACCGCTTCATTGATCTCACCAAGAATGATTTTATCGGCCGTGACGCGGCTATGGAAGAGAAGAGAAGCGGCGGAAAATTGCGCCGCGTATCGATGATCGTTGACGCAGGCGATGCAGACGTGCTCGGCGATGAACCGATCTCCCACAATGGCAAAGTGGTGGGCTGGGTCACTTCCGGCGGCTACGCCCATTACGTCGACAAGTCCATGGCGCAAGGCTACGTGCCGAAGGAACTCATCGGCGAAACCGACTTCAAAATCGAAATCATCGGTGAACAAAGGAACGCCACGATCATCACCGAACCGCTGTTTGATCCTAAGGGCGAGCGGATGCGCGGGTAGACTGACCTGTCGATGGCAACCGCTTCCCTGGCGCTTTCAATAAGTTCGGTTTCAAATATGCCCATTGTCAATCTTTCGTTTTTCTACACGTCTTCGCAATTCACAACTGGATCGTAACGCCAAGGAAGTTAAGCAGGGAAGATACTTTCACGCAGCTAAGCCGACCGCCCGTAAAACCCGATCTGGTCTTCACTTGAAAACTTCACTCCCGGCCTGTCGAAATAGGAAAACACGGTGATGATCCGCTCGCGGTTGCCCCTGATTGTGCTCACCTTATGGGCGGTGTTCTTGCCACGGAAGACGTTGAGGGTTCCGGCGGCGAGCTTTAGGGATTTCACCCGGTCATCTTTGCCCTCGAGCAACAAGGCAACGCCATCATAATTCGGGTCGGTGTCCGAGCGGAGGTCGCTGCGATAGACGAAGTCGCCGCCTTCGTCGGGGGCTTGCAGGAGTACGGTTGTGGTGAATTCGCTGCGGTCGAAGTGCCAGTTCAGGGCTTCTCCATCGCGGTAGGCCATGACATTCACGCGCGCCAACGCATCGCGCATGGGAAACAGGGCATCCTTTTGCATGGCGGCTGCGAGAAACACAATGAAGTTTGGCCATTCATAGATCCAGGCGGGAACGCTCGCCGGAATCTGGTCATAGCAGACCGTGTGGTTGATGGTTTCCGTCATGCGGAGCGCGGGATGATCCGCATTCAGTCCCGGGATTTCCTTCTTGAAATAGATATTGTGATGACGTTTGTGGGTGAAGGACAGCGTATCCAGAACGGGCCGCAGCTCTGTCACGGCGCGATCAAGCGCTTCCGGCCTCACGAAACCTTCAAGGTTGAACATGCCGCTGCCGTCAAGATCGGCTTGGCAGTTTTTGACGAGAGCCTTCCATTCAGGCGAACCCGGTTGATCAAGTGGGTAACGATTAAGGTCAAGAATGTCCTTCATCGGGCAAACTCCAATGCCGCATCGGTCAGCCACTCATACACGCTCACGGCAAAGGTGCGGAGGGCGTAGATTTCGAAGCGGTTCTCGCCCACGCAATGGACCAGCACGGGGGTGTGGTGAAGGCCGGTCATCGCGAAGGTGCCGGATTTGAAAGCCGAGTGGTGGAAATCGAGGGGCACGCCCTTCGCCAACACATTGCGCGCTGGTTCGCCTTCAATGACGATGCGGGTGCGGCTGTGGGACAGCGGCGTTATGATGGCGATTTCAGGGAGTTTTGTTTCGATGTCGTCCACCTCCGGACCGATGATCCAAAATTGATTGGGGCCAGTGCGCATCAGTGTGCGGCCTTCGCTTGTGACCGCAAGGCCAACTTTCACTGGCAGCTTGCCGGTGATTGGGCTTATGGCTTTTGCTAGTCCCGCAACCTGCAACAGGGAAAAGCCGTGTGCTTCGCCGATCTGCAAAACCGAGCTGGTGTAGGGTTTGGCACTGGCCAGGGCTGAGCGGCGGTCAAGCATTGAGGCGCGCTCCTTCCCGGTCAATGAAGTGGGGCGAGACAATGCGGGCCTTGACCTGTTCGTTTTTCAAGGGGAAAGCGCAGATGATGTCTTCGCCCTCGTGTTTCAGCCCACCCTGATAGAGGCCAAGGGCGATGAACTTTTTCAATTCGGTGGACCACGTGACGCTGGTGATGTAGCCGCGACCATGGCCCTTGATTTCATCGCCTGCTGAAAACAGGATGGAGCCGCCGCGCAGTTTTTTGTCAGGTTCCATCAGTTCAATACCAACAAGGCTCCAGCGGTCCGGCGCTTGCAGCGCTTCACGGAACCGCAATTCCTTGCCGACATAGGATTTTTCCTTGCCAGCTATTTTGCCCAGGCCCAAGTCATCCAGCGTATTGCGGTGATCAAGTTCGAGGCCCGCCACATGGCCTTTTTCTATGCGCAATGAAGCCAGTGCTTCAAGGCCATAGGGCCTGATGCCCAGGGGTTCTGCCACTTTCAGGACGTGCTCCCACAGGGAACCGGCATACTCTGCCGGCACATGCACCTCATAGGCAAGCTCGCCAGAAAATGATAGACGCAGAATTCGGATGCGGACGCCATCCAAATGCACATCGAGGCAGCCCATGTAAGGCAGGTTTTCATTGGAAACATCAGCATCGGGAAACGCCAGTTGCAACGCCTCGCGGGATTTCGGGCCGGAGACCGCCATGCCTGCCCATTCATCGGTGAGCGAGGTCACATGAACCTTGAGGTCGGTCCATTGAGTTTGCAGTAGATATTCAAACCAGGACATCACTTCGCCCGCCTGCGCCGTGGTTGTTGTCGTGTAATAATGAATGTCGGCAATCCTTGTCGTCGTGCCGTCATCCAGCACCACGCCATCATCACTCAGCATCACGCCGTAGCGGGCTCGACCGACAGGAAGCTTGGCGAAACCATTGACATAGACACGGTTCAAAAATTCCGCCGCGTCCGGCCCCTGCACATCAATCTTGCCGAGCGTTGAGATATCGGCGATGCCAACACCATTGCGCACCAGCTCCATTTCCCTGATGTAGGCCGTTTCCGGCGTCGATCCTGCCCAGGCATAATACCAGGCGCGCATCCACAGGCCTGCCTCAATGAAAGTGGCGCCGTGGGCCTTGTTGGCATCATGCAGCGGCGACAGGCGATAGGGCCTGAAATGAAGGCCAACTGTGCGGCCCGCAATGGCGCCGACAGCAAGCCCCGTATAGGGCGGGCGGAAAGTTGTTGTTCCTGCCTGGCTGATCGGCATCTCCCGGAGTTCCGCCATGAGGCCAATCGCATTGATGTTGGAGGTTTTGCCCTGATCGGTGCCCATGCCGAGGGTGGTGTAGCGTTTCAGGTGTTCGACCGCGACATAGCCCTCGTCGTGAGCGGTTCTTATATCCTTCACTGTGACATCGGATTGAAAATCCACGAAGGCTTTGCCCTTGCCCGTGGTTTTTGGCGCCCAATGGGGAGAAATCTTATAGGCGCGATCCTTCGCGCCAATGGTGGCCACGGGTGTTGCCGGCTTGTCAAATCCGGCCGCCTTGGCAGCATCCGCACCTGCTGCATTGCCATCCTTGATCACTGATTCAAATCCGAATTTTCCAGTCACCGCTCCGGCACCAAAATGGTTTTTGGCATACCCACCAGGCACGAATGCGGCGATGGCATCATCGTAGACCGGCTTAATGCCGCTGTGCGAGGTGAGATGAACAACCGGGTTCCAGCCGCCGGACATGGCCAACACATCACATTCGATGGTTGCTGAATGGTTGCCTGCGAGTTGCACGCGCGTCACCTGTTTGGCGCCTTCAACATCTGCAATCCCGGTTCCCGGAAACATGGCCATGCCAAGCATGGCGGCGCGCGACAAGAGGTCGGAAGGGATCACATTGCGGTGGTCGGCCATAGTGACGGCAATGCCTGCTTCCGCAAGATCAAATGCCGTTTTGTAGGCGGTGTCATTGTTGGTGACAATCAGCGCGCGTTTGAGCGGCACGATGGCAAAGCGATTGAGATAGGTCCGCAAAGCCGAGGCCAGCATCACGCCCGGCCTGTCATTGTTGGGAAACACTAAAGGTCGTTCGATAGCGCCTGTTGCGAATATGATTGCTTTTGAGCGGAGCGAAATCAGGGTTTGGCGCGGCCTGCCCCTGGCGGCGTCATGGTTTTCGTGGCGCTGCAACAGCACCACCAGATTGTCATCATAGAGTCCCTGGGCAGTTGTCCGTGTCCGGATTGTCACATTGGCAAGTGACCGAAGTTCCGCCACCTGGGTCGTACGCCACATCTCGAAATCGCGGTCGGTTTCAGAAAGCAGTTGCCCGCCTAGTTCCAAGTCCTGTTCAACCAGCACAACACGGGCGCCACTGCGGCCTGCAACCAGGGCTGTCGTTAAACCCGCGGGGCCAGCACCCACAACCAGCACGTCACAAAATTCATGGGCGGTTTCATAACGGTCAGGGTCTTTTTCGCAACTTCCCTTGCCGATGCCCGCAGCCCGGCGAATGAAGGGCTCATAAAACATCCAGGACTTTTTGAACGGTCCCATGAAGGTCTTGTAATAGAATCCCGTTTGAAACAGCGGCGCCGCAAAGGAATTAACAGCCATCAGATCGAAATCCACCGACGGCCAGGCGTTTTGACTCTGCGCTGCCAGGCCTTCAACGAGATCGACGGTTGTTGCGGGAATATTAGGTTCGTTGCCGTTGATCGCGAACAGCCCGTTAGGCTCCTCAACGCCTGCTGACATGATGCCGCGCGGGCGGTGGTATTTGAAACTGCGCGATGTCAGCGTCTTGCCATTGGCGAGCAGGGCCGACGCCAGCGTGTCGCCCGCAAAGCCGCCCAGTGACTTGCCGTCATAGGTGAAATTGACCGATTTTTCGCGATCAATGCGCCCGCCCTTATCCAGCCTGCGAAACGCGGTCATGGCTGCTCACCAATTTCATTCGTCGCCGTATTGCGCGTCAGTTTGAACCATTGCCTGCAGCCCAGCACATGTTGCCAGTATTCGTCATGCGGGCCTTTGGGGTTGTCGAACAGGAAATAGTAATCATGCCACGCTTTCATGTCGCCTGTGCCATGGGCAGGCCTTGCCTTGCTTGCATCGCCACCATAGCGAAATTCGCCCACATCCCTTTGACCGCAGTGGGGGCATGGAATTCTCATTGCTTGTAGGTCCAGTTGCCGATACCGAATTCGTCGAGTTCGCGGCCCTTCTCGAAGCGGTCCAGTGAATAGGCGCGGTTTAATTCGTGTTCTTCATCATGGGCAATTGTATGGGCGAAGGTCCAGCCCGATGCTGGCGTTGCCTTGAACCCCTGATAACACCAGCCGCCGTTGAAATAGAGGTTTGGCCTTTCCGTGCGGCCAATAAAAGGGCTGCCATCGGGTGTCATGTCCATGACGCCGCCCCAGTGGCGCAGCAGGCGGAGCTTCGACATCAAGGGCAATAAGGATACCGCACATTCGGCAACGGTTTGAATGCGGGGGAATTGGCCGCGCTGCGTATAGGTGTTGAAGCCATCGATATGGCCACCGAACACCATGCCGCCCTTATCGGATTGCGAGAGGTAAAAGAGTTCCGCGCCCCACGAGATCACATGATCAACCATGGGCTTGACGGGTTCGGTCACGAAGGCCTGCAAGACATGTGTTTCGATGGGAACGCGAAGGCCAGCCATCTTGGCGACATGCGAAGAATGACCCGCAACGGCGATGCCGATTTTTCCGGCCAATATCTTGCCGCGCGATGTTTCAACGCCCACGGCCTTGTCGCCATCCATCACAAAGCCGGTCACTTCGCAATTTTCGATGATGTGCACGCCCAATGTGTCGGCCGCCCGCGCATAGCCCCAGGCCACGGCATCATGGCGCACGGTTCCGGCGCGCTCCTGAATGATGCCGCCATAAATGGGCCAGCGCGCATCTTTGGAATAATCCAGATATGGCAGCAGCTTCATCACCTGGCCACGGTCCAGCAGCTCGGCATCGATGCCATTGAGCCGCATGATGTTGCCGCGCCTGGCAAATGTATCGAGTTGCGCAGGGCTGACCGCCAGCACCACTTGGCCGCGGTGCGACACCATGCAGTTGAAATTCAATTCATGCGACAGCCCTTCCCATAGTTTGAGCGAGTGCTCAAAAAACTGGGTGTTGCCGTCGATCATGTAGTTGGAACGGATAATTGTTGTGTTGCGGCCCACATTGCCAGAGCCGATGTAATTCCGCTCCAGAACAGCCACATTGGTCAGGCCGTGGTTCTTCGCCAGATAGTAAGCGGTGGCCAATCCGTGCCCGCCGCCGCCGATGACGATGGCATCATAGGAGCTTTTCGGTTCAGGCGAATTCCAGGCCCTGGGCCATGGCCTGTCAGGCGACAGCGCGTGTTTTGCGAGGGCTAAAGCTGAATAGGGTTTGAACACGGGATATGGACTACCAGAACTTCGGTTTATTCCGCAAGGCGAGGATTATTCACCTCCTTGGTTTTGGCAAATTCAGCCCATTCACTGAAGGCCAAGGCAGAAAGTCCCATGGCGAGAAAGCCATACAAGAGTGGCAGGATTGTGCCATCGTATTGTTGGCCGATCCAGCTTCCAACGCCAAGCGCCACGAGCGAGGAAAGCGACCCTGAGATCGCTGCTGCCATCCCCGCAATCCGACCCACGGGATCCATCGCCATGGCGTTGTAATTGCCAAACAGGATGCCTGAACAAAAGAAGGTGAAGAACAGGTAGATGCTGAGAGTCCATAAAGGCGGGTGGCCGGCCTGCAACATGGCCACAATCAGAAACAGCGCTGAGGCCATGATATGGAATCTCAAGGCCCATTTGGAAAGCGTGCGCATGCCATAGCGCATCACCAGTTTGGCGTTCACCATCATGGCGATGGCGATCGCCACGGCGAATGCGCCAAACCAGACTGCGAAGAGATCGCCTTGCGCGTATTGTTCGGCAAAAATTTGCTGCGAGGTTCCGAGGTATGAAATGAACGAGGCGAATACGCAGCCAACGGCAATCGTGTACCCCCAAGCGATGGGAAAACGGAAAAACTCGCGCGCCGCACCCAGCAGTTCGCCCGCCGAAAATGGAGCCCGCCTTTCTTTTGGCAGGGTCTCCTCCTGCCGCACTTTGAGGAAAATTGCCGCGATGACGGCCATCACAAGCAGGCCCGCAAATATCATGCGCCAGCTTGCCACATAAAGGACCAATTGGCCGATCGAAGGAGCCAGGATCGGCACCAGCATGAAAACCATCATGACGAATGACATGATGCGCGCCATGGCGGCGCCCGATTGTCCGTCCCGCACCATGGCCATGGAAACGACGCGCGGCGATGACGCTCCGAAACCCTGCAGCGCACGGCCGGCCAGCAGCATTTCAAAGCTCGTGGAAAACATGCACAGCAATGTGCCCGCGAGATAGAACAAGAGCCCCGCGAATATCGCAGGCTTGCGGCCGGTGCTGTCTGAGATAGGGCCGTAGAGCAGCGTGCCAATGGTCATGCCACCAAAGAAAAACCCGATGATGTATTGCCGGTCGTTGGGATCGGCCACGCCAAATTCACTGGCTATGGTGCCGATCGCGGGCAACATCGTGTCAATCGACATGGCGACCATGGCGGTCAGCAGAGCCACGAGAAAGATGAATTCTTTTTGCGAGGTGTGTTCGTTTGTCATGTGACGTAATTCAACATCCTGAGGGCATCGAAATAATCATCAGTTTCAAACCGGATGGTTCGATTGCCAATATGCTTGCAGCCGGGATACCAGCTGTGGCGATAGGCCAAATTGGGACTGCCATAGGTGATTTCGATGACAGTATGTTTTGGAACTTGCAGGAGCGCTTTTTTCAAATTGCCCCTCAGGGCTTTCTCGGCACCGGCGCGAATTGCCTTCAGCGCGCCTGCGGGTGACAGGGAAATGGTGGATTGCCCCCTGCCCTGCTTCACCGCACATGTGGTGATGGCAGCATTGGCATCATTGACTTCGTCCATCAGTCCTTGGTCGCCGGATACAAAAACGGTGGGAACGCCCAACATGGACGAAGCCAGCGCATGAACCAAAAATTCAGATGCTGGCTTCCCGTTCAACGTCATCAAAACCGCGTCGCTTGAAAGCGTGTGCGCCAGGCTGTTTTCTTCCGAGCCCGCCGCCGCGTGGTAGCCCACCATCATCACGGCGGCGAAACTCTCATCCAATTCCTGCACCATGCAAAGAGGATGGCCGGCCCAGGCACGGATGATTTTCACGTCTTCGGGCAGCATGGACGCCATCAGGTTGCGCCCGGTTTCATGGGCGTCCTTCACCCAGATTTCGGTCGCTCCAGCCGCCTTCGCACCTTCGATGGCGGCGAGCGTTTCCCTGGTCATTTGCTCGCGGAATTCCGGGTAATCGGCGTGCGCCTTGTTGGCCTCGTCCCAATGGGTGATGCCCGCCACGCCCTCAATATCCACACTGATATATATTTTCATGTTTGCTAGACTAGCCGCCATGAAGATCGATTCCAACAGCAGAAGTGTGGACCTAGACCCGCGTGATGCGCAGTTCTACGAAAACCCCTACCCCACTTATCACAAGTTGCAGGCTGAGGTTCCCGTGTTCAAATGGGAGCAATATGGCTATTGGTGTTTTTCCACCCATGAGGATGTGAACGCACTTTTGCGGGATCGCCGTTTTGGCCGCCAGATCCTGCATGTGGCAACGCGCGAGGAATTGGGGCTGGCCGACGTGCCGGAACGGCTCAAACCATTTTATGATTTTGAATCCCATTCGCTGCTGGAGCTTGAGCCACCGGTTCATTCCAGGTTGCGGGGCCTTGTCAATCGCGCCTTCCTGTCGCGCCAGGTCGAATTGCTGCGGCCCAAAATCGAGGCTCTTTCCAATAGCTTGATTGATGGTTTTGAAGCAAAAGGTGAAGTGGAACTTCTCTCGGTCTTCGCCACCCCTATTCCTGTCATCGTCATCTGCGAATTGCTGGGGGTTCCAACCACTATGGCTGATCAGTTGCTGGCCTGGTCTCATGCGATGGTTTCCATGTATATGGCCAAGCGTGACCGCGCCGTGGAAGACGCAGCCGTTGCCGCCACGGTCGCTTTCAGCGACTATATGCGAGCGCTGGTGCAGGAGCGGCGCAAGGCCCCTGCCAAGGACTTGCTCTCAGAACTGGTGCGCGCCGAAGCCGAAGGCCAGAAACTCACCGAAGACGAGCTCATCACCACTGCCATCCTGATATTGAACGCGGGCCACGAAGCCACGGTTCACTCCATCGGCAATGGCGCTAAAAGCCTGCTTGAGCGAGGGCTTCAGGAACCCATCACCGAATCCCTCATCGAAGAAATCCTTCGCTTCGACGCGCCACTGCACCTGTTCACGCGCTACGCTCTTGAAGACATGGACTACAACGGCTTGAAACTCCGGAAAGGCGAAGAAGTGGGTCTCATGCTGGGAGCCGCGAACCGAGATCCCGCCCGCTTCGAAAACCCCGATGAATTCATATCAACCCGCGCGCCCAACCCCCACGTCAGCTTCGGCGCCGGCATCCACTTCTGCATCGGCGCACCGCTCGCAAGGCTGGAAATGCTGATCGCGCTCCAGACGCTTTTCAAACGGCTGCCGAAATTAAAACTGGCGGAGCCGCCCCACTACAAGGATGTGTATCATTTCCACGGACTGGAAGAGTTGCGGGTGGGTTTCTAAGGACCCTCATCCGCCCTGTCGGGCACCTTCTCCCATACTCGGGTCAAGCCCGAGCACGGGAGAAGGCGGTATATTTGAAAGTTTCGCCGTCGCCCGCGCAAAGCGTGGGAGAAGGTGCCCGACAGGGCGGATGAGGGTCC
>VFJY01000058.1 GCA_009885825.1 Rhodobiaceae bacterium
CGCAGACCCACAACGCATAACGTCAATCGGAACGCGTCAGTGGGCTACACTCGGTCAAAACTTGTGAGGATTGGTATTAGGCAAAAGTTAGGGAACCTCTGATCAATTCAGCCACAGGGGCATTTGGCGGTTGATTGGCTATGTTTTGATACGGCATTCGTCAATCGCTTGAGCGGATTTAAACGGTGATCAGTGTTGGGGCGTTGAACTTGCAAATCACTTTTCCGGATTGCCGTGTCAGACGTGGCCGTACTGCATGAGCCAGCGGCGCTTGATGTAGAGATTGGCGAGTGCGCAGGTCACTTGCAGGCGGTTCATGTTCTTGGCAAGCCCCCGGTAGCGCGCATGTGCAAAGCCGAAGATGCGCTTGATGATCAGGAATGGATGCTCGCCCTTGGCCCTGACTTTTGACTTGGTCTTGTTCTTCAAACGCTCTGTGCCGGACAAAGGATGTCCACGCGCCGCCCTTTTGTTGGTCATGTCCTTGGCCACAGGTGCCGCAGCCGTGATGGCGGCCTTCTGGCCCTGATAGGCACTGTCGCCCCACACCTTGGTCTCATTGCCGTGCAGGAGATCACCGATCTTCTGGCTGTCATGGACATTGGCGGCTGTGGCCTCAACCGAGTGAATGATCTTCTCCAAGCTGTCGACGCCAATATGTCCCTTCATGCCAAAATACCACTGATTGCCTTTCTTCGTCTGATGCATCTCGGGATCACGTTTGCCGCTTTCATTCTTGGTTGACGATGGGGCGGTGATGATGGTGGCGTCCACGATCGTGCCATTGCCGATCCTGACGCCCCTGGCATTCAGATGGTCATTGACGGCATTGAGGATCGTCAGGCCGAGGCCCTTGGACTCGATGAGATGGCGGAATTTGCAGATTGTCGTCTCGTCGGGGCCAGCTTCCAGACCGAGATCAATTCCCGCGAAGCCGCGCATCGCCGCACTGTCATAAATACAATCCTCAGCCTGCGGGTCTGACAGGTTGAACCACTGCTGCAGAAAATAAATCCGCAGCATGCGTTCAACGCCAATCGGCGGGCGGCCACGATCACCGGCGGCATAGTGAGGCTCAATCAGGGCACCAAGCCGGGACCACGGAACAACAATTTCCATCTCGCCCAAAAACCGCTCCCGCCGCGTCTGCTTGTGATGAACTGCAAAGCCAATACTGGAAAACGTCTTCTGTCGCATGGTGCACCTCACCATCAACATGAATCAAAAAATATCCGATTTGACAAGCAACAACTGCTTAAATCAGAGGTTCCTTAGGATCAGTTTTGCCAAACGGATCACACCGCGACCATCGCTGGCCGCATATCCTTGAGACGC
>VFJY01000201.1 GCA_009885825.1 Rhodobiaceae bacterium
CGGCTGATCTTCATCGACGAGACCGGAACCACGACCAAGATGACAAGGCTGCGCGAGCGCTCGGCGAAGGGTTGCTGGCTGAACAGCAAGGCCCCCTTCGGTCACTGGGGCACGCAGACCTTCGTGGCGGGCCTCAGATGCGATGGCCTCATCGCCCCCTGGGTCGTTGACGCACCCATGAACCGGGCCATCTTCGACACCTATGTCGAGACCCAGCTCGTCCCCACGCTCAGGCCCGGCGACGTCGTCATCCTGGACAATCTCTCAAGCCACAAAAGCCAACGGGCCGAGAAAGCCATCCGCGCCAGAGGAGCGTGGCTCCTCTTCCTGCCGCCCTACAGCCCGGACCTCAACCCCATCGAAATGGCCTTCTCAAAGCTGAAAGTCCACCTCCGCTCAACCGCAGCCAGAACCATCGACGATCTTTGGAAAGCCATCGGCAACATCTGCGCACTCTTCACGCCAGACGAGTGCTCGAACTACTTCGCCAACGCCGGATACGCGTCAGCTTGAATCAGAAAGACTCTAGCAGGTTGTGGAAAAACTCACAAAAGCCTGTTTGATTTTATGTTTTGATTTTTCCGCAGGTTGGGTTTGCCGGCGTTGTTTGTTTGCATGGCCGGTGTTGTGCCTCTTTTGGCCTCGCCTTTTCCATTTGTCAGGCCGCTGTCGCCAGCAGTTTTGGTATCCTGATCAGGTTGTATGCGATCATCTGGAATGTGAAGAAGCCCTTGGCCTTGGCGATGCCCTTGAGTTTGAGCTTTGCAGCACCGCCGATTGTCTTGACCCAGCCGAAACTCTCTTCGATGCGTTTGCGGCAGCGTTGGCTGATCGCGTAGCCCTTGTGCCGTGTGGTGCGGCCATCGACGGCGGTCTTGCGGACCTTGCCCAGTTTGGAAACCGAGCCATTGATGGCGATGTGCGGCGTCACATTCTTGGCCTTCAAGGCAGTCACGAAGCTTTCGACATCGTAACCCTTGTCCGCCCCCAAGGTGACGCGGGGTTTGCGCACCACCCTGTTGGCTGTCTTGCGGCTGCGCTTGATCATTGTCAGCGCCGCCTCGCGTTCGGCGGTGCCCGAGGCCTTGGTCAACTCGCAGTCGACGATCAACCCGTTGCGGTTCTCCATGAGCGCATGCCCCATGAAGCACAGGCGGCTGGATTGGCCATTGCCTTTGCGGAACAGCTGCGCATCGGGATCGGTCGCCGACGCATGGGTGTCGTTGGAGCGCTTCTCACTTCGAAAGTTACGCTCGCCGTTGCGCCCAGGCGTGGGCGGCTCGCCCGAACCATCCTTCGGCACAAAGCTCTTCATTGAAGCCCAGGCATCAATCAGCGTACCGTCCACCGAGAAGTGCTCCGATGACAGAAGCTCCTTCACCTGTGGAAGGTTCAAAAGGCGGTTCATGAAGCTCTTCGCCACATCGGCCTGCATCAACCGCTCGCGGTTCTTGGAGAAGACGCTCGCGTCCCAGACGCGGTCATCCATCGAAAGCCCGACAAACCAGCGGAACAGGATGTTGTAGTTGATCTGCTCCATCAGCTGGCGCTCGGACCGGACGCTGAAGAACGCCTGCAACAGCGAGGCCTTCAGAAGATGCTCGGGCGGTATCGAAGGGCGGCCCGTGTGCGAATAGAGCTTTCCAAACTCCCGCGAAAGACCGTTCAGCACCTCCTCAACCAAGGCACGGACCAGCCGCAGCGGATGATCGCTCGCAACCCCATCCTCAATATCGACATAAGAGAAAAGCTGCTTCGTCTCTTCAGGCCCACCGCGCATCGCAAATCACTCCGTCTTGTGAAACAGACTGAATCACATCACAATGGAAAAATCGACGCGTTTTTCAACAACCTGCTAGCACTCGCTGAAGCGCTGGAACTATCGTCAGTCATTTTAGAAGATCTTGAACTTAGCAAGTTGCCACTTACCAACATTGCAATGAAGACAATCCGCCTTTCTCGACTACTGGACGATTTTGAGATAGCATCTTTATTTGAGTATGAAGTGAGCGGATACCCGATGACACCCGACGGATTACGGTGCCAGTGCATTCAATTCAAGGGCCTTCAAGCCGCCGTCAACCTAAATCCAATTTCCTGCCCTTAGAGTTACGGTGGAATTACGGTGATGTGGTGGACAGGATGACAAATTTGGGACCCGGGTGTCGCAGATAGCAGCGCGTCTTGTTCCATGCCATCCTGCTACTGATGAAAATTGATTCCCGCAAGCTTGGCTATTTCCTCGCCGCCGCCACTACTCTCATAGTTGCAGCCATCCTGCTCGGCATGGGCCGCGAGCCCATTTGCAAGTGCGGCACGATCAAGCTTTGGCATGGCATCGTTTTCAGCTCCGAAAATTCCCAGCATTTATCGGACTGGTACACATTCTCCCACATCATCCACGGTTTTCTGTTCTATGGCCTGTTCTGGCTGATCGGAAGAAACTGGCCCATCAGCATCCGCCTGTTTCTGGCAATCCTTGTTGAAGGCAGCTGGGAAATTTTCGAGAACACGGATTTCATTATCAATCGCTACAGGGAAGCAACCATTGCGCTGGATTATTTCGGCGATAGCGTTCTCAATTCCGTCAGTGATCTCGTAAGCATGGGGATTGGTTTTTACGCCGCCTCGCGCTTGCCGATCAAGGCAACAATTGGATTGGCAGTCGCACTGGAACTGTTTGTGGGCGCCATCATCCGCGACAACCTCACGCTGAACATCATCATGCTGATCCACCCCGTAGAGGCAATCAAGCAATGGCAATCGGGGGCCTAATGGCCGAAGGCGTAGCTCTCTAATTTTTGCGGATAAACCGGCTCTATCACATAATAAGCCCATTGCGAGGCATGGCCGTCGCCGTAAACCAACACTTCGCACATGTCGCCGTCAAGTGATGTCACCGGCCCTTCACGGCCATCTGGAACCATGACAATGTGGCCCACCGTGCACCAATTACCAGATGGAGGAGTGGTAACAGTGATCGTTGCCAGAAACATTGCCGCCAGAAGAAAGTTCATGGCCCCTCGCGCTATGCCGTAAACAGCTAACCTAATGGCGAAAAAAGTCAAACCTGCCCATAAATACCGGCTTAACCTCAAGTGAACGGAGGAAATTCATGAACCCCAGGATTATCATAACCTGCGCCATCACAGGCGCTGGCGACACTGCTGGCAAAAGCCCGAATGTGCCCGTAACGCCTGAACAGATTGCCAATTCGGCATTGGAGGCAGCAGCAGCCGGTGCCGCCGTGGTTCATTGCCATGTGCGCGATCCTAAAACCGGCAAGGGCACCAGAGGGGTTGACCTCTATGCAGAGGTGGTTGAACGCATCCGCGCCAAAAACAAGCACGTGATTCTCAATCTAACCGCCGGCATGGGTGGCGATCTTGTGGTTGGCGACGGTGAAACCCCGATGAAATGGGGCGAAGGGACTGACCTTGTGGGTCCGGTTGAGCGCCTTCTGCACATCGCTGAGTTGCGGCCCGAAATCTGCACACTCGATTGCGGCTCGTTGAACTTTGGCGATGGCAATGGCATCGTTGTGCAAACCCCCGCGCAACTGCGCGAACAAGCCCGCCTCATCAAATCCTACGGCGTGAAGCCTGAGATGGAAATTTTCGATTCCGGAAATCTCTGGTTTGCCAAGCAACTCTGCGCTGAGGGGCTGATCGATAGCCCTCCCCTGTTCCAGCTCTGCCTCGGCATTCCCTGGGGTGCGCCTTACGATTCAGAAACCATGGCCTATCAAAAATCCCAGCTTCCGAAAGATGCTATCTGGGCCGCCTTCGGCATCGGCCGCAGTGAATTTCCAGCTGTAGCCCAGGCCGTGCTGCTGGGAGGACATGTGCGCGTTGGGCTGGAAGATAATCTCTGGCTTGAAAAGGGCGTTCATGCCACCAATGGCAAGCTCGTTGAAAGAGCCGTGAACATTATCCGGCTATTGGGCACCAATATCGCCACCCCAGACGAAGCCCGCGCTATCCTGCAATTGAAACCACGGGGCTAAACAATGGCAAAAATAAAAACCGTCGGCATCGCCGGAACCGGGCTGATTGGTGCGGGTTGGGCCGCACGCCTGCTTATCAGGGGCTTTGACGTTGTAGCCTACGACGTCCACCCCGCCGCCGAAGCAAAACTCATGGCGGCAATCGATGTCGCCTGGCCATCCATGTCAAAACTGGTGGGCGCTGTCGGCAAGAAGGGAAAACTCTCCTTCACCACTGATCTCAAGGAGATGGCAGCCAAAGCTGATTTCATACATGAAGCCGCGCCTGAACGTGAAGACCTCAAGATCAAGCTATTCCGCGATATTGATGCCATCGCCAAACCAGACGTGATAATTTCATCGTCCTCATCGGGGTTTCTCCCCTCCAAACTCCAGTCCGAATGCTTGTATCCTGAACGTGTTATCATTGGCCACCCCTTCAACCCAGTTTATCTCCTGCCGCTTGTTGAGCTGGTTCCCGGCGACAAGACCTCCAAAGAAGCCATGGACCGGGCCGACGATTACTTTGTGTCCATCGGCATGCATGTGCTGCGCCTCAAAAAGGAAATCGAAGGTTACATCTGCGACCGCCTGCAGGAAGCCCTGTGGCGCGAGGCGCTGCAC
>VFJY01000142.1 GCA_009885825.1 Rhodobiaceae bacterium
ATCCCGACAAAGCTTTTCAATGGCTACAGCGAGTTTGTCGCCAGCCTTTACACAGGCTTGGAAGCTGAAGAGCTTTACATGTGACAAAAAAGGCCGGATGAGAATCCGGCCTTGGAAGTTGCTGTTGCCCTAGATGGCAAGGTCTCACGTCATATGCGACGGAAGACCGCAAACGGTGGGCACCGGGGGAGTGAGTGCCGCCGCTTGCTGTTTATGAGCCTGCTGCTGGGGCTGGACAAGCGCGGCCACGGCATGGGTGGTATGTGCGGTTTTTATTGAAGCAGCCCTGCGAGGTTGCCGGGCGTGGCGTTATGAAAGGTCATGACACTTGACCTATATTTGGCTTTGATGGTTTTTGCCTTTGTGACCTCGGTGACACCGGGGCCGAATAATCTCATGTTGCTGGCATCGGGCGTGAACTACGGTTTTCGCCGCAGCGTTCCCCATATGCTGGGCATAGGCATCGGCTTTACATTCATGGTGATTGTGGTGGGGTTGGGGCTGGCGCAGGTATTTGTGGCCTATCCGGTCCTGTATCAAATTCTGCGTTATGGTGGCGGGCTCTATATGTTGTGGCTTGCCTGGAAAATCGCCAATTCCGAGCCAGTGGGCGAGGGCAAAGCTGGCGCCAAGCCGCTGACCTTTGTTCAAGCGGCGCTGTTTCAATGGGTGAACCCCAAGGCCTGGGTTATGGCGATCAGCGCGATTTCCACCTATACGCCGGGCACAGGAAGCCTGTGGCCCGTGCTCATGGTGGCCGGGACATTTGGCGCCATCAACTTGCCGACGGTGAGCATCTGGACATTGTTTGGAACGGCACTCAGGCTGCTGCTGGAAAATCCAAAAACCCTGCGGGTGATCAATATCATCATGGCGCTGCTGCTGGTGGCGTCCATGGCGCCGTTGCTGTGGCATTGACAATTCGTCATTCCGGCTTGCGCCGGAATAATGCGTTTGGGGATTGGAGTTAAAAGCTCCACTCCTTGGCCTTTGACACGATGAAATCCCGGAACACGGTGATGCGCTTGGTTTCCTTCAGTTCTTCGGGATAGACGAAGTAGGTGTCGAATTGCGGGGCTTCCAGCGGCAGATCGATTTGCACGAGGTTATTGTCCGAAGCCACGATGTAATCGGCGAGGGAAGCTATGCCGACACCCGATTGCACGGCGCGGCGGAGGCCGTAGGCGTTATTGACGCGGAGCGCCACGGGGCGCGGGTTGCCTTCGCTGCGGCCTGCGGTTTCCAGCCAGTTGATGGTGGTCAGATATCCTGGCGCCTGGCCAAAGGTGAGGATCTTGTGCTTGTCCAGATCCTCGACGGATTTTGGAATGCCATATTTTTTGATGTAGTCGGCGGATGCATAGATGTGGTGGTGCACGGTGAAGAGTTTGCGCTGGATGAGATCGGGCTGGGTGGGCCTGCGCAACCTGATTGCAACGTCGGCCTCGCGCATGGACAAATCAAGTTCGCGGTCATCCAATAGAAGTGTGACGCTGATTTGCGGATAGAGTTCGGCGAATTCCTTGATGCGGGGCGTCAGCCAGACGGAGCCTAGCCCGACTGTCGTGGTGATGCGAAGATCGCCAGATGGTTTTTCCCTTGAATCCATCAGCCGGGTTTTTGCGGCCGCCAATTTGGTGAAAACATCATGGGCAGTGCGGTAAAGCACTTCACCTTGCTCGGTTAAAATCAAACCCCGTGCATGGCGGTGAAACAGCGGAACGTTGAGATCAGTTTCGAGCGCCGAGATTTGCCGGCTGACGGCGGATTGCGACAGCGCCAGTTCATGGCCTGCGTGGGTGAAGCTGCCGGCATCTGCAACCGCGTGAAATATCCTGAGCTTGTCCCAATCCATAGCTATTCGGCCGCCTTGCTGATTTGCTCAGACGTGTGGAGCCATTTCTCTGCTTCGAGAGCCGCCATGCAGCCCAGTCCCGCGGCAGTCACCGCCTGGCGATAAATATCATCCGTCACATCGCCTGCCGCATAGGCACCGGGAACGCCGGTATAGGTCGAGCGGGGTTCGGTGATGAGATAGCCGCCCTGCTTGAAAGGGAGTTGCCCCTCGAACAATTCCGTCGCGGGCTTGTGGCCGATGGCGATGAAAATTCCATCGGCCGCGATTTCCTGCGTGGCGCCAGTCCTGACGTTTTTCAAACGTGCGGCGGTGACGCCTTTCGGGTTGCTGGTGCCGATCACATCTTCGAGGGCTGAATCCCAAATGACTTTGATCTTGGGGTGGGCGAAGAGGCGGTTCTGCAAAATGCGCTCGGCCCTGAATTCATTGCGGCGGTGCACGACCACCACTTCACTGGCGAAATTGGTGAGGAACAGGGCTTCTTCGACCGCCGTGTTGCCGCCGCCGATGACCAGCACTTTCTTGCCGCGATAGAAAAAACCATCGCAGGTGGCGCAAGCCGACACGCCAAAGCCCTTGAAATTTTCCTCCGACGGCAGGTTCAGCCATTTGGCTTGCGCGCCCGTGCAGATGATCAGCGCATCGCAGGTGTATTCCTGGCCGCTATCGGCTTTGAGCCAGATGGGCTTTTGGTTCAACTTCACTTCGGTGATGGTGTCCGAGATAACCTCGGTGCCCACATGCTCGGCTTGCGCCTTCATTTCCTCCATCAGCCATGGGCCCTGGATGACCTTGGCAAAGCCGGGGTAATTCTCCACGTCGGTGGTGATGGTGAGCTGGCCGCCGGGCTGAATGCCTTGGATGAGCAGGGGCTTCAGCATCGCGCGGGCGGCGTAAATCGCGGCGGTATAGCCTGCGGGGCCGGAGCCAAGGATCAGGACGCGGGCATGACGGGCGGACATTCGGGTTCTCCAGATTTTGCTATGTCCCAGTAACATAGCTCTTTTGCGGGGCATAACAAGGCCAACACAAGCGCTTGTGAACAAGGCTTGGCGTTCGCGCAATAATGTTGCACAAATGCCCCATGAAGCGGGCCGCCACACTTGATTTGACTGATTTGAAAATCCTGCGGGAGCTGCAGCGCAATGGGCGTTTGACCAATGTGGAGCTTGCATCCCGGATTGGGCTGTCGCCGCCGCCCACCTTGCGGCGGGTGCAGGTGTTGGAAGCCCAAGGCTATATCGCGGGCTATCGGGCGCTGCTGGACGCCGCGAAGCTGGGCTTTGACGTGCAGCTTTTCGCCATGGTCGGCCTCAAAAGCCAGAGCGAGGCGGAGCTTCATGCCTTTGAGGCGCGGGTGGCCGAATGGCCTGAGGTGCGCGAGGCCTATGCGCTTTCGGGCGAGGTGGATTTCATTCTGCGCTGTGTGGGAGCCGAGCTTTCCGAGCTGCAGGATTTCGTGATCAAGACGCTGACGGCTGCCCCCAATGTGGATAGCGTGAAGACCACCATGATCATGCGGGTTTCAAAATATCAGCCGGGGGTTCCGCTGCGGTGAACAGGGCCGGGTGGTTCAGTTTGGTCTCATCGGCGGCGACGGCGGTTGTCGTCGGATTTGCCTCCAGCATCCTGATTGTCATGCAGGCAGCGCAGGCCGTGGGGGCAACGCCTGCGCAACAGGCTTCCTGGGCTGCGGTGTTATGCTTTGGCATGGGGGTTACATCCTTCTATCTGAGCTGGCGCCACAGGATGCCGATCATCACCGCGTGGTCAACGCCGGGAGCCGCCCTCATTGCCACCAGCGCTGTTGGGGTGACTTATGAAAATGCGCTGGGGGCGTTTATGGTGGCGGGTGTGCTGATGTGTCTGGCAGCTTTGGTGAAGCCACTGGCGCGCGCCATCGCGCAAATTCCGGCCCCCATTGCAGCAGCCATGCTGGCTGGCGTGCTGCTGAAATATACGCTTGGCGTGCCGCTTGCTGTTTTGGCGATGCCTGCGTTTGTGGTGCCGCTGATCATCGCATTTTTTGGATTGCGCGCAAGTTATCCGCTGGTTGCGGTTCCGGTGATTGTAGTTCTTGGTGTGGCGATGGCGGCTTATTCGGGTGGTTTCCCGGGCGCGTGTTGTGATGTTGAGGTGACGGCGATGGTGTGGACCACGCCCCAGTTTCATTGGGCGACGATTTTGAGCCTGGGCGTGCCATTGTTTTTGGTGACGATGGCATCGCAGAACCTGCCGGGCTTTGCCGTGTTGCGCGCCGCGGGTTATGAGCCGCCGGTATCATCATGCCTGCTGGTGACAGGATTAGGTTCGGTGGCGATGGCCCCCTTCGGCAGCCACTCGGTCAACATGGCAGCGATCACCGCGTCATTGGTGACAGGGCCTGACACGCATCCTGATATGACAAAGCGCTGGCTGGTGGCCTGGCCCTATCTGGTTTTGTATGTGGCGGCGGGGCTCGCCGCCGCGATGTTTGTGGGCGTGCTGGGCGCGTTGCCCGCAGCATTGATTACAACGATTGCCGGGCTGGCGCTGTTTTCACCGCTGATGGGAAGTGTGGTGGCGATGCTGAAGGAACCCCACGACATCGAAAGTGCGTTGGTGACATTTCTGGTGACGGCTTCGGGATTCTCGTTTTATGGCGTGGGATCGGCGTTCTGGGGGCTGGTGGCGGGGGTTGTGCTGTTTGGGGTTAGGCATTTGGTGAAGCGCTGACTACCGCAGTATTATCATCCCAGCATTCATTGTGCGGAACCATTTTTCAATAAACTCGGGCAGCAGTTAAACAGAACGATGGGTTGCCGGAATGAATCTGGTGAGCGGTGGATGCGGCCGCGAAACAGGGCGCTTGCGTTTGACGTGTCATGGCTTATCTTTCGTTCAGGAGAACATTGATGAAGATCAAGGCTGTTGTACATGAGGCGGAAGAGGGCGGCTTTTGGGCTGAGGTTCCTGCCATTCCTGGCTGCGCCTCGCAGGGCGAAACGCTTGACGAGCTGTTGGCCAATTTGCGCGAGGCCATAGAGGGGTGTTTGTCCGTCGATGTTGCGCCTGTGACCACATCCGACAAGCAGCGTATTTTTGAGATTGCTGTTTGAAAGAAATATCTGGCAAAGCATTTGCCCGTGCTGTTGAGCGCAGGGATGGAAGCTATTGCGCATTGCGGGCAGCCATCACATCTACGGCAAGGATGGCAGCGTTGTTCGGCTTTCAATACCGATTCATGCCAATAAACCGTTGAAGCTCGGGTTGCTTCGGCATTTGATGAAGCAGGCGGGATTGGATGAGAACGACTTCTGAAGGGGATGCCAGATATTGACCTCAGTCGAACAAAGTCTTCGTGATTTCGCGCTCACCGGCATAGACGGAAGGCCGATGCTGCTTTCGCTGTTTCGTGGCCGTGTTGTGCTGCTGGTGAACACGGCATCTGAATGCGGGTACACGCCGCAGTATCAAGGGCTGGAGAAGCTTTGGCTTGATTACAAAGACAAGGGGCTTGTCGTTGTCGGGGTGCCGTCAAATGATTTTGGGGCGCAGGAGCCGGGCGAGGGAGAGGCGATTTCCTCATTCTGCCAGATCAATTACGGCGTGACGTTTCCTCTGGCTGCCAAAACCGTGGTGAGCGGGGCAAATGCGCATCCCCTGTATCAATGGGCAGGCGCGCAGGCTGGCATGCTGGGGCGGCCCACCTGGAATTTTCATAAATATCTGTTTGGGCGGGATGGGAAGTTTGTGGACTGGTTTTCAACGCCCACGAAGCCTGCAAGCGGGAAGATTATCGCGGCGGTGGAAAAAGCGCTGGCTCAGTAGTGGAATCGGCATTGAGCGATGAGCAAGCTGCCCTCCCTGACACGATAGACTAGGCGATGTTCTTCGGTGATGCGGCGCGACCACCAGCCTGACCAGTCGCCACGCAATGGCTCCGGCTTTCCAATGCCAGTGAAGGGATTGCGTTGACAATCCTTTATGAGGGTATTCAATCGTTCGAGAATTTTTCTGTCGGCGGATTGCCAGTATAGATTGTCGTCCCAGCCATCTTCGGCGAAGGTAACTTTCACTCGATGAGTTTCCGTTCCGCGCCACCACCTGCTTCCAGCTCAGCGATGGATTTAAGCAGGCGCTCCGCATTGCGGGGGCTGCTGAGAAGGTAGGCAGTTTCGTCCAAAGAGGCATAGGCTTCCAGCGACATCAGGACGGCGGATGGCTTGCCCCTGTCCCTTGTGATGATTACGGGTTCGCGGTCGTCGTTCACCCTATCGAGGTTGGCGGCGAGGTTTTCACGAAATTCACTATATGAGGTTGTGCGCATAGACTTTAAGTACGCGTTTACGTACTTAAAGTCAAGGGGCGTTCAAGCCCACTTCACTTTCAGGATTTCATAGGATTTGCCGCCGCCGGGGGTGTTGACCTCGACGCTGTCGCCCTTCTTTTTGCCGATGATGGCGCGGGCGATGGGCGAGCTGATGGAGATTTTGCCCTTCTTCACGTCGGCTTCGAATTCGCCGACGATCTGGTAGGAGGCCTCGTCCTCGCTGTCTTCATCCACCAGGGTGACCTTGGCGCCGAATTTCACGGTTTCGCCCGATAGCTTCGAGATATCGATGATTTCGGCGCGGCTGATCTTGTCCTCAAGTTCGCTGACACGCGCCTCGGTCCAGCCCTGCTGCTCCTTGGCGGCATGGTACTCGGCGTTCTCCGATAAGTCGCCATGGGCGCGCGCTTCCTCAATCAAGCGAATGATGCGGGGCCGCTCGACGGTTTTGAGATGCTTGATCTCCACCATCATGCTCGCGTGGCCTTCCAACGTCATCGGTACTTTTTCCATCGGATTCGTCCAAAACTTCCAGTCAACAGGGGAAAAAACGAGACCCGGCCAAGCGCTTCGCACGCCATCAGCCGGGTATGTGACAACATGGCCCAAATGTGACGAAATTTCAAGGGGGCTGTTTGAAGCAGTCCTGCAGCGGTTGCCGTGGCGTGAGGCTCACTTATAGTGGTATCGGCACGCCATAATCACGAGCGAGTCTTTCTCGATCTTGTAGACAAGACGGTGCTCCAGATCGATGCGACGTGACCAGCAGCCGGCCAGTTCGAATTTCAAGGGTTCTGGCTTGCCCAAGCCATCGAATGGCGTAGCCAGAGCGCTTTCGATCAAGTCCACGGCTTTCAGGGCTTTGCGCCGGTCGGTATTGATCCAGTGGCGCAGGTCTTCAAGCGCATTAGGGTCAAAGACCAGTTTCAAGGCGCAGCGCCCTGGCGGATTTGAATGCCTTGCGGGCACCCGGCTTGCGGCTCACAGCGTCGAGAAGCCGCCGGGCATTGGCAGGCGAGCGCAGGAGATAGGCGGTTTCCTGCAGCGAATCATAATCCTCGCGCGCCAGCAACACGACATCGCCGCCTTTCTGGCGTTCGACCACGACAGGCTCGTGATCGGCGCAAACCTTGTCAAGGGCTGATTTGAGATTGGCGCGAAGGCGGCTGTAGGTGATTGTGGTCATGGCGCTCTTGTACAGGAATATGGTACAAAGTCAATGATGTTCTCCGGGTGGTGCGGCGGGCAGCAAAACAAGGGGAAGCGTCGCTTTTTTTATTGGAAGAACGCCAAGCTCGTCGAGCCGGAGAACACGCAGCAAATCACGTTGCGGGTGAAAAAGTCCGTGCTTGAAGGTTTTAAAGCAACAGGCAAGAGCTATCAAAACCGCATGAACGCCGCGCCGGAAAGCTTCGCCCGGACTTTGGGGAAGGAATGATGGGGCGAATAAGGAGAAGCGTCCCTTTTTCTTCCTTTTCTTGCCAGACCAAATCATGCGCTTCACAATAAATTTCGCGCCAACTTTATATTCCGTCTTCGCACCGTTGTCCAAAATTGAAACTCGTAGGGCATCTGGATTTCTGTCGCCGAGAACCGAGCATTTAGGCCCTTTCAATTGGAATTTCGAAAACCGGGTGCCCGCCCTCATTACCTTCGTACCCGGGCTCGCAATCCAGTTTCAGAATGATTTTGTTGATATGCGTGACGGCAGTTTTGAATCCTTGCAGATACTCCTCGACGTAAACCCGCGCGAGACTAGGTTCAGCCGTGTTGATTAGGGCGGTTCCGATTCACATTGAATCGGAGCACTTCCCAAATCAGGTGCAAACGTGATTCAAGATGGCGGCTGGCA
>VFJY01000148.1 GCA_009885825.1 Rhodobiaceae bacterium
GTTCGCACTTCGGCTTCGTCGTCCATAGACTGCCTAACTGCCTTTCGGCGCGCGGGTCGTAATGCCCGCAGGGTCTGCCGGAAACTCCCGGGTGCCGCGCGTTCGTCTCGCACAACCCGCAGGCGCCACATCCACCCCATCAAAGCCACCGTCGCGACCGAGACCCCTTCCGGAGCAGACAGGAATATTACTAGCATAATAGGAATGTATTGTCAAGAGACCTGGGAAAATAAATATTGCCGGGTAGGGTGGTGGGCACTTTTGTTAGGGCCACAGACCCCGCGCTTTCGTAAGCAGGCCGGATAGGGTTCAATCGCCCAATCGCCTGAAAGAATTGACCTCATCAAAGGGAAGCGTCCCTTTTTCTCAAAGAGCAATATGTGAGGCGAGTAGGATCACAATGAAAAGCACGTCATCCCCCAGTATAGTGCCACGCCTAAAGTGCCATTTGCTTATCCCTAGCAATATGTAAAATATGTCAATTGACAATTAGTGTATTACGTGAGATACGTAATGCATGCTATGGAGTAAAAGGCAAATGGCTACCATAATGATTTCCACTCGAATTGACGAAAACCTGCTCGCAGAGATTGATACGTATGCCGCTGCGAAAGATAAGACCCGCACAGAAATGATTGGATCGCTGCTGCTCGCAGGTTTGGCCGCCCAGGGTGGCGTCAACGAGCGACTGCCTGGTTGGGACGCAAAGGAAATCGCCCGCGTTGCTGTGGAATACTACCGGGGATTGGCAGCAATGTTTGAAGCAAATAATTGGCCTGAACGTGGTGCTCAAATGCTTCCTTGTGTCCAGCGGCGCGTTGCCGAAGAATATGACTCAGTCGAGAAGTTTATAGATTTCCATGCCGCACAAAAACCAGAAGAATTCCGGATGAGTTTGGCCAAAAAACAAACTATACCGCACACTGCAAAGGACACGGAGGTAGAGCCGTGGCCAACCAAGACATCGGGCCAGCGTGACTTCATGCGTGATCTTGTGAAGAAGCATGGGTTGAATAAGGAAGTGGTCTGTGCAAACTTTGCAGAAGCATTGCAGTCTGGTGAAGTCAGCTGGAAAAACAACACAACCAATTCCACACCAGAGAAGTACGCCGATGCAGTATGGCATGATGGTAGAATGAAAGGTTGGTTTCAGGGCTAAGTTCATGCCAATTGACTTCACTGGCAATCAGTCGAAAATCACAAATCGAGCCCGCTTTGTAGAAAGTCAGCTTAAGAAAAAAGGGGACGCTGCCCTTTACTGGGCTCCCCACATTTATTGTAATGATCCACAACTCACTATTATCCGCCTAACCCATAAACCCATCAATCTCGCCCCGCGTCGGCATCGAAGGCGCAGTGCCTGCCTTGGTCACTGAAAGCGCTGCAGCCGCGCAGGCAAAGCGCGCCGCATCAACTTCGCTCCGCCCCTCGCCAATCGCCACCGCAAAGGCGCCGTTGAACGCGTCCCCCGCCCCCGTCGTTTCAACAACCGTCACCTTGAAGCCCGGCACATGCACCGATTGTTTGCGGTTATGCAGCAGCGCGCCATTTGCGCCCAAAGTAATGAGCGCGGTTTTAGCCCCCATCTCCAGCAGTGCATCGCCGGCCTTGCGCGCCTCATCAACCGAGTTCACCGCCACACCGGTAATTTCCATGGCCTCGGTTTCATTGGGCGTCACGTAATCGCACAGGCCATAGATCGCCGGATCGATTTTCGCCGCAGGGGCCGGATTGAAGATCGTCGCAACGCCATGGGCCCGCGCGATCTCAAGCCCGCGCTTGCCTGCGGCCACCGAAGTTTCCAGCTGTGTGATAAAAACCTTGGCACCGCTAATCGCCTGCTCCGCCGCACTCACGTCCTCGGGCGAAATCGTTCCCGATGCGCCGGTTTCAACGATGATGGCATTGTCGCCAGTCTCGGAAGAGACAAAAATAAACGCAGCCCCGGTGGGCGCCGTACCCGAGAAAGCCACATGGGAGGTATCAACCCCGTCCGCGCTCCAGGTCTTGAGCGCAATATCGCCAAATGAATCGCGGCCAATCTTGGTGATGAACGAGACATGTCCGCCAGCCCGCGCCGCCGCAACGGATTGGTTGGAGCCCTTGCCGCCCGGCCCCATGGCAAAGCCCTGGCCCATGAGCGTCTCGCCCATCACCGGCAATCGCTTGGCGCGGAACGCAAGATCAGCCACAAATATTCCGAGAATGGCAATGCGGGGCTTCGTCATGCGGCAGCCGGAGGAATGACGCCCTTCTTGAAAACAAAGCAGCCATAAAACCGTGTTTCACCGGTCGCAATCACGCAATAGGCTTTCTTCGCCAGATCATAAAACGCAAACCGTTCAATCGAACCCATGGGCCAGGAGCGCCCTTCCGCCTTGTCAATTTCCGCCTGAACTTCCGTCATCACTGGCAAAACTTCAGTGGGCTTGCCCACAACTTCCATGCGGCCTGCGGGCTTCTCCACAAAACTGTCCAGCGGCATCACCGACAATATCGCCCGGGCAGCCCGCGCCGAGCTGACACCATCAATGCGCAGAAGCTTGCCATGCACCGTTTGCTTCGCCACGGAATCAGCCGGAAAATTCGTATCGCAAATGATGAGATCATCGCCATGCCCCATGGCGCGAAGAGCATAGAGAACATCGGCATTCAACAATGGATCGAGTGACTTAAGCACGTGGACCTCCCGGATTATTTGCGGGCATTTGAACCACAAAATTACGGCAGGTCCAAACTTATTTCGTCGATCTTAACTTCTTCCAGATTATTGCCCGGCCCCTTGCGGTCAACGACCAAAAAGCGGCTCTCGTCCTCCAGCACAAGCAGCGGAAAGTGCCAGGTGTTGCGGGCGTAATTGATGCCCTGGCGGCCAGTGGCCCTGAAGGCGCGGAAGCTCTTGGCGTCCTGCGGCTCCACGCACACGACAACCAGCCACGGCCGGTCCTGCAGAGGATAGAAAATCTGGCTGCCCAGCGGATGCCGCTCCATGAGATTCAAAGCAATGGGCTGGGGACGCGGATTAGCGCTAACAATACTAATGTTGACTTCCCCAACATCAACCCGGGCCAGATCATTGAAGCGCTCAGCAAAACCCTGATTGATCGGAAAACGTTGCGCCCCTTCGATTTCGATAACATCGCCGAACGGCACGAAAGATGCTTTTGTCAGCGGCTCGATTTTCATTTGCCGCCGAGCTTCATATGCCGGTTCACATCCTTGTAGAGGAGATAGCGGAACCGCCCCGGCCCGCCCGCATAGCAGGCCTGCGGGCAGAAGGCGCGCAGCCACATGTAATCGCCCGCTTCCACTTCAACCCAATCCTGGTTGAGCCGGTAAACCGCCTTGCCCTCGAGCACATAAAGTCCGTGCTCCATCACATGGGTCTCGGCAAACGGAATAACGCCACCCGGCTCGAATGTCACAATGGTCACATGCATGTCATGGCGCATGTCGTCATGGCTGACAAACCGCGTCGTCGCCCATACGCCGTTGGTGTCCGGCATGGGAATGGGCTTGATGTCTTTTTCATTCATGACGAAAGCCTCTGGAACGCCAAGCCCCTCGACAAATTCATAAGCCTTGCGGATCCAGTGGAAACGCACCGGTTGCCTGCCCGGATTCTTCACGCTCCATTTTGCGCCCGGAGGAATGAACGCATAGCCACCGGGTTGCATAGCATGTGATTTACCAGCGAGAATAATGTTCAGCTCTCCTTCCATCACAAACAAGACGCCTTCCGCATTTGCATCGGGTTCCGGTTTGTCGCTGCCACCATCGGCCGCGACCTCCATGATGTACTGCGAAAAAGTTTCGGCAAATCCGGAAAGAGGACGCGATAGCACCCAAGCCCGCGTCTTCTCCCAGAAAGGCAGATAGCTCGTCGTAATGTCGCGCAGCACACCCTTGGGAATGACCGCATAGGCTTCGGTGAAAACCGCCCGGTCCGTCAGCAGCGCGCTTTGTGGAGGCAATCCGCCATGGGACGCATAATAGGTGCGGTCTGTCATCTCTGGTTCCTATGCTATGAACACGGCGCGAAAATCATTGACGTTGGTAAGTGTCGGTCCGGTGATGATCTGGTCACAAAGTCTCTCAAAAAATCCATGGCCATCATTGTTGGAAAGCGAGGCCCAGGGATCAATGCCCATGGCCCGCGCCCGGGAAAGCGTATCAGCCATAATAAATGCCCCCGCCACCTCGCGCGCGCCATCAACCCCATCCGTATCGGCAGCAAGTGCCGTGATCTTTTCTGCACCATCCAGTTTCAGCGCCAGCGCCAGCAGAAATTCGACATTGCGCCCGCCAGCACCTGAGCCGCGCACCGTTACCGTCGTCTCACCACCCGAAATCAACACGCATGGCGCAGGCAATGGCTGCCCGAAACGGCGTGCCTGCAGCGCGATGCCCGCCATGACAAATCCAACTTCCCGCGCTTCACCTTCAATAGAATCACCGAGGATAATTGGCGTGATGCTTTGTGCACGAGCGATTGCCGCGGCGGCTTCCAAAGACTTTTGCGGTGAGGCAATGAGTTTGGTCTCCACGCTCGCAAGACGATAGTCACCGGGTTTCGGTGTTTCATCAATGGCGCTTTCGAGATGGCGGATAACTGATGACGGCGCATCGATTTTATACTTTGCAATGATGGCGCGCGCTTGCGCAAATGTTGTGGGATCGGCAACCGTGGGACCGGAACCAACAGCGGCAAGATCATCTCCAGGAACGTCAGATATCACCAGACTCACAACCCGGGCAGGATAGGCGGCAGCTGCAAGCCTTCCGCCCTTGATGGCCGAGAGATGCTTGCGCACACAATTCATTTCGGAAATCGGCGCGCCGCTCTTGAGCAGTGCCCGGTTCACGGCGCGTTTTTCTTCCGCCGAAATACTCTCCGCCGGAAGGCTGAGCAATGCAGAGCCGCCGCCGGAAATCAGGGCTACCACCAAATCATCGGGAGAAAGCCCCCGCACCATGCTGAGCATGCGCCGCGCGCCCTTGGTGCCTGCATCATCGGGAACGGGGTGCGCCGCTTCCACAATTTCAATATGCTCGCAAGGCACCGCATGCCCATAGCGGGTGACAATCAGGCCTTCGACCCGAGCATCCCAGGCTTTTTCGAATACCTGGGCCATGGCCGCCGATGCTTTGCCTGTTCCCACAACAATTGTCCGGCCCTTTGGCTTTGGCGGCAAATTCTGCGGCACGCATTGCTCCGGCATGGCCGCCGCCACCGCAGCATCGAACATGGATCGCAAAAAGGAACGCGTGGCTTCGGGCGTCATGAAATCAACTCTTCTGGTTTTGCCCAATCTCATGACCGGCCAATAATTCAAGCGCCTTCACTAAAGCCGAATGATCCAGCTTGCCATGTCCATTTGCGACACATGCATTGAAAAGTTCCTGCGCCATGGCCGTATTGGGCAGCGCCACCCCCATCTGCCTGCCGCTTGAAAGTGCCAGATTCAGGTCTTTCTGATGCAGCTCAATGCGGAAGCCCGGATTGAAAGTCCGCTTCACCATGCGCTCACCATGGACTTCCAGAATGCGCGACGCCGCAAATCCTCCCATCAGTGCCTGCCGGACCTTGGCGGGGTCCGCACCCGCTTTCGATGCAAAAAGCAGGGCTTCGCCCACCGCCTCGATGGTCAGCGCAACAATGATCTGGTTGGCCACCTTGGTCGTCTGGCCATCACCGTTTCCACCAACAAGGGTGATGTTCTTGCCCATCTTTTCAAACAGCGGTTTCACCTTTTCAAAGGCCGCCTCCGGCCCGCCCACCATGATGGTCAGCGAAGCGGCCTTTGCGCCAACCTCGCCACCGGAAACCGGCGCATCGAGATATTCGGCGCCCGCCACATTCACCCGCGCCGCAAAATCCTTGGTGGCAATCGGCGAGATGGAACTCATGTCAACGACGATCTTGCCCTTGGCAAGTCCGCTGGCCACACCATCCTTGCCGAAAAGGACCTTCTCCACATCCGGCGTATCCGGCACCATGATGATAATGATATCGGAATTTTTTGCGACCACTGATCCGGTTGTGCAGATCTTTGCGCCCGCATCCGTGATTGCCTTCGGCGGAACCCCGTGCGTGTTGACAAAAAGCTCATGCCCCGCCGCCAGCAAATGGCCAGCCATGGGGGCGCCCATGATGCCAAGACCGATAAAACCGATTTTCATTTGGAACTCCTCATGAACTTAATTCTTTTATCCAGCCAAGACCTTCGACTGTTCCGCCCTTCGGCTTGTATTCGCAGCCAACCCATCCGCCATAGCTCAGTGAATCAATGAGCTTGAGAATAAACGGGTAGTTGATTTCACCAGTGCCAGGTTCATGGCGCCCCGGATTATCGGCAATCTGGATATGCCCGATACGCGGCATGAGTCTTGTGAGCGTTGTCCCGAGTTCACCCTCCATGCGCTGCATGTGGTAAATGTCATACTGCAGTTTGAGATTATCTGAACCGACATCATCGATGACTTCGATGCCCTCCTTCGAGCGGTTCAGGAAAAATCCCGGGATATCATAGGAATTGATAGGCTCGACAATGAGCAGGATTTTTTCCTTCTTCAGGGCCGTTGCCGCAAAGGAGAGATTTGAAACCAGCGTTGTGTAGCCCGTTCGCCGCGAAACTTCGCTGGGAAGAATGCCGGCAAGGCAATTGATCGTGGCGCAGCCCAGCGCCTTGGCATAATCGATGGCCTTGCCCACACCATCCTGAAACTCGCCAACCCGGTCCGGCAGGCAGCCAAGGCCGCGCTCGCCCCCATCCCAGTTTCCCGCCGGAAGATTGAACAGTACCTGTTTCAGATTGTTGCCATGAAGGGCTTCGGCTACCTGTTCCTTTGGAAAGGCGTAGGGACCGATATATTCAACGCCCGCAAAGCCTGCTTTTGAGGCGGCAGAAAATCGCTCCAGAAAATCATGCTCGCCAAAGAGCATGGACAGATTGGCGCAAAATTTTGGCATTCCATGTCTCCTTAGTCGAGCAAGGCAATGGCAGTTGGCGCGTCACTCGCGCTCAAGGCAAGATCCTCGAATTCATTAACCTTGTCGATATCCGTTCCCATGGCAACATTGGTGACGCGCTCAAGAATGATTTCAACCACAATCGGCACAATGAATTCCTTCATCAGCTTCTTTGCCTTCTCAAATGCCGGCAGGATATCCTCTGATTTGATAACCCTGAGACATTTGCAGCCCAGCCCCTCAACCACTTTGACATGATCAACACCATAGCTTCCAAGCTCCGGTGTATTGATATTCTCAAACGACAGCTGCACGCAATAATCCATGTTGAAGCCGCGCTGGCTCTGGCGGATCAGGCCAAGATAGGCGTTATTCACCAGCACATGGATGTAGGGAACCTTGAATTGCGCCCCTACCGCCAGCTCCTCAATCATGAACTGAAAATCATAGTCGCCGGAAATCGCAACAATGGTCGAAGTCGGGTCGGCCGCGCGAACCCCGATTGCCGCCGGAATTGTCCAGCCCAAAGGTCCCGCCTGCCCGCAATTGATCCACCCCCTCGGCTTGTAAACATGCAGGAACTGCGCCGCCGCAATCTGTGACAGCCCGATCGTGCTCACATAGGTCGTGTCGCGGCCAAATGCCTTGTTCATTTCCTCATAAACCCGCTGCGGCTTGATCGGCGCATCATCAAAATGGGTGCGGCGAAGCATGGTCTTCTTGCGCTCGCGGCATTCGGCAAGCCAGGTTGAGCGATCCTTGAGTTTGCCCTTCTTCTTCATTTCACCTGCAACGTCTACGAAGAGTTCAAGCGCAAGTTTCGCATCCGAAGCAATGCTGTAATCCGCGTTGAACACGCGGCCAATCTGCGTTGGCTCGATATCAACATGGGTGAAGGTGCGGCCCTTGGTATAAACCTCAATGGTTCCCGTGTGCCGGTTGGCCCAGCGGTTGCCGATGCCGAGGATATGATCGGAAGCCAGCACCGTGGCATTGCCATAGCGGTGGCTGGTCTGAAGCCCCGCCATCCCAACCATCTGTGGATGGTCATCGGGGATGGTGCCCCAGCCCATCAGTGTCGGGATAACTGGAACGCCCGTGATTTCCGCGAACTTCACCAGAAGATCAGACGCATTGGCATTGATGATACCGCCGCCTGCCACAATAAGCGGACGCTCGGCGGCATTGAGCAGGGCCAGCGCCTTTTCAATCTGCGCTCGTGATGCGGCAGGCTTGTAAACCGGCAGGGGCTGATAGGTTTCGGGATCAAAATCAATTTCGCTCATCTGCACGTCGAAGGGCAGATCGATCAGCACCGGCCCCGGCCTTCCCGAACGCATGAGATGAAAGGCATGCTGGAATGTGCCGGGAACCTGCGCCGCCTCCCGCACCGTAACCGCCCACTTGCACACGGGCTTGGCAATCGATTCAATATCGACGGCCTGGAAATCTTCCTTGTAGAGTCTCGCCCGCGGCGCCTGACCTGTAATGCACAGGATGGGAATGGAATCTGCCGAAGCGGAATAGAGCCCGGTGATCATGTCGGTTCCTGCTGGCCCCGAAGTGCCAAGGCAAACGCCGATATTGCCGGGCTTGGCGCGGGTATAGCCTTCGGCCATGTGGGAGGCACCTTCCACATGACGGGCCAGCATATGGCCGATGATATTGCGGGGACGCATGGCCGCATAAAACGGATTGATGGCAGCACCGGGAACGCCAAAGGCATGGCGCACGCCCTCAAGTTCAAGAATGCGAACGGCAGCTTCAGCAGCAGTCATCTTTGGCATGGCTTGCCTCCCTCAAGAATTAAACAATATTTGCGCCAAATCATCAAAAGGTCCAATATATTGTTAAGCTTAATCTAGAGGTTTTACATATGGAACTCCGGCATATCCGATACTTCCTGGCGCTAGCCGAAACACTGAATTTCACCGTGGCTGCAAAACGGCTGAACATGTCACAGCCGCCCCTCAGCCAGCAAATCGCCGATCTTGAGCGCGAACTTTCCGTCCGGCTGTTTGACCGACATAGCCGCAGTGTTGCGCTCACAGCCGCCGGACAGGTTTTCCGCAGGCACGCCGAAGCCATGCTGGCCCAGGCCCAACAGGCCGCAGACGAGGTCAAAGACATTGACCGGGGAACCACCGGCATCCTGAATGTGGCGGCCACAAGCTCCGTCCTTTTTTCCGGCCTTTCCACGGCAATCGCGGCCTTCAAGGCGGAAAACCAGAATGTCGTAGTCATCATTCACGAATTGTCGCCGAAGGAACAGATCGAACGCCTAGAGCTGCATCGCGTTGACGCCTGCTTCCTCAGATTTGCTCCGGAGGAAAAAAACTTCGTTGTCACCAGGGCCTGGCGCGAAAAGGTGGGGCTGATCGTACCGCCAAGGCACAGGCTCGCAAGCCAAAAATCCGTGCGCATAGCATCACTCAGGGACGAAGACTTCGTTTTCTATCGCTTGCCGGATTCAGCCTTCGCAACACACCTTCAATCCCTCTGTGTTCAGGAGGGATTTGCCCCCCACATCATTCAGCAGGTTGTGGAATCTTTTTCGGTTGTGAGTCTCGTTTCCGCCGGTCTTGGCATCGGCTTCGTGCCCGAAACAGTGGGGCGCAACAGCGCTGCCAAGGTAAAATACCTCGACATAATTGGCTCCAGCCCAACCGCGGATGTGCATTCACTCATGCGCAATGACGCAACCGCCCTTGCCCGCCGCTTCGTGGCCTTCACCATGCACAACTAGAGCATGATCATCACTTATTGAACCCTGCGTCGAAGGGCCCTCATCCGGCCTTCGGCCACCTTCTCCCATCCTTCGGACAGGAGAAGGCAAAACCTTTTGGGATTATCGCCTTCTCCCGTGCCCCTTGGCATGGGAGAAGGTTCCCAACGGGCGGATGAGGGCCTCTTCACCAA